>PBWA01000034.1 GCA_002728855.1 Flavobacteriaceae bacterium | reverse complement strand
TTAATTATTTTACTCAAAAAAAGTTCTAACAACCTACTGCTAGTTTCAGGTCTATTTTTTTTAATCATTATTTTAAACTTGAATGATTTTTATGAGTGGTCAAATTTAAATGAGTACAAGTCTGCAATTGAGGTTGTTTATATTGTTTCACTAGCAAAACTTTTTAGTGTTTCATTAGGGTGCCTAAATAATATTATCACAAATTCAAAACACTATGTTTATGTTTTTTGGTTTTCTATAATATCAGCATTTTTCGCAGTTATTTTAAACTTTTATTTAATACCCTTAAATGGTGTTATAGGAGCTGCGCAAGCAACTTTAATTGTGATTGTTTTAATTAACTTATGTAAGCTAATTTTAATTCAAATTAAATATAAAGCCAATCCCTATAACTCTAAAACACTTCTGTCGATATTATTGATCAGCCTTGTCTACTTTATAATGGTTAGTATGAGGCCAGAAGTCTTTTTTGATAATAATTTTGAACTTAACAAAATCTTTATTATATCATTTAGGTCATTAGTTATAGTTTTAATTTACATGTTAATTTCCTATTTTTTTGGTCTTACAAAAGACTTTCAGGAAGCAATTTCTCAATTAAGAAGAAGAAGATAGTTTTCTCAATTTTTTAAAGATGTCAAAAGATATTTGGCTGTAAAAGATTTTTTATTCTTTGAAATTTGTTCAGGAGTGCCCTTTGCAACTATCTCTCCTCCAAAATTTCCTCCGCCAGGTCCTAAATCAATAATATAGTCAGCACACTTGATTAAATCAATATTATGTTCAACTACAATGATTGAATGACCATTATTAATTAATAAATCAAAAGATTTTAAAAGTTTTTTAATGTCATGAAAATGAAGGCCAGTTGTTGGTTCATCAAAAATGAAAAGAATATTCTCTTTTTGAATTTCTTTGCCAATAAATGAAGCTAATTTAACCCTTTGGGCCTCGCCTCCAGATAGGGTAGATGAAGACTGTCCAAGTTTAACATAACCTAAACCTACATCTTTAAGAGGCTTTAATCTTTCAGCGATTTTAATTTCGCTGTTTTTATTAAAAAAATCAATCGCATTATCAACAGTTGTATTCAAAATATCACTTATGTCTTTGCCGAAAAATTTAACATCTAAAATTTCTTTCTTAAATCTTTTCCCACGACAAATGTCACATTTCAAAATGACATCCGCCATAAACTGCATCTCAATAATTATTTGCCCATCACCTTTGCAATTTTGACATCTCCCTCCTTCAATATTGAATGAAAAATGCTTTGGCTTGTATCCTCTATTAACTGATAGTTTTTGCCTGGAAAATAGATTCCTAATGTCATCATAGGCTTTTAAATAAGTAACAGGATTTGATCTAGATGATCTGCCGATTGGATTTTGATTTATATATTCTACTTGTTTAATTAAATCAATATCTCCCTCGATTGAGGTATGTTCACCAGGTTTCTTATCAAATATTCCCAATTGTCTTAAAACTGCAGGATATAAAATATCATGAACTAATGTTGATTTTCCACTGCCTGAAACACCAGTAATAACAGTAAGGCAATTTAAAGGAAATGATGAATTTATATTTTTTAGATTATTTTCTCTAGCACCAACTATAGAAATCCATTTATCAGCTTTTTTTCGATTCTCTGGTATTGCTATTTTCATTTTCCCATTAAGATAGTTAGCAGTAAGACTATTGGACTTAATAATATCTTTCAGAGAACCTTCAGCTACAATTTCGCCTCCTTCAGTTCCAGCAAATGGTCCCATGTCAATGATTCTATCTGCAGCTGAAATTATTTCCTTATCATGTTCCACAACAACCAAAGTATTTCCAATATCTCTTAATTGTTTCATCACTGAAATCAATTTTTCATTATCGCGAGGATGTAATCCAATCGAAGGTTCGTCAAGAATATACATAGACCCTACAAGAGAGCTTCCAAGTGATGTAGATAGACTAATTCTTTGAGATTCTCCACCTGACAAACTATTTGTTTTTCGATTCAATGAGAGATATCCTAAGCCCATTTGAAAGATAAAGTTTATTCTTGACTTTATTTCTTTCATGACTTGTTCAGAGAGTTCTCGTTGATATCTACTCAATTTTATTGAGTCAAAATATTTCTTAAGATCATAAATTGGCATTTGTAATAACTCGGCAATATTTTTATTATTTATTTTGACATAATTTGTCTCTTTTCTTAGTCTAGATCCTTTACATTCAGGACATTTTGTTTTACCCCTGTATCGAGAAAGCATGACACGATTCTGTATTTTATACAACTTTGATTCAATCTTCTTGAAAAATTTATTTATTCCGATAAAATTCTTTTCTTCATTCCAAATTATATCAACTTCACGGTCAGAAAGTTTATAAAAAGGTTTGTGTATGCTGATGTTGAGGTCCTTAGCGAAATTAATTAGTTTACGTTGAAATCGTGACATACTTGAGCCTCTCCAAGGAGCTATTGCGCCATCAAAAATAGATCTAGTCTTATCAGGTATTACTAGTTCCGGATCAACCCCTATAACATCGCCAAATCCACCACATTTTTGACATGCTCCGAATGGATTATTGAAACTAAAAAAATGTATGCTAGGTTTAATAAAGTTAATTCCGTCAGCAGTAAATTGATTTGAAAATTCAATTTTTTGATTAGTCTCTAATAACAAAAGAGAAGAACATCCTTTTCCCTCGTAAAACGATAATTCAATACTGTCTCTAATTCTTTGAAAAAAATCATCAGACTTTTCATGAATTAATCGATCAATAACTAAATAAAATTTTCCTTTTGGCAGAAAATCTAATTCATCAATTCTGTAAATATTTTTTTTATAATAAATCCGGACAAATCCTTGCTTTTCAATTGTTTGAATCTTTTTTTTAGATTCAATATCATCCTTTACCCTAAAAGGTGCCAGAATTAAAAATTTTGTACCAAGTTTAAAAGATTCTATTTTCTTTACTACATCATTAATTGAATTTGATTTAACCTCTTTCTTTGAGATAGGTGAGTATGTTTTACCTATTCTAGCAAAAAGTAAACGAACGTAGTCATATATTTCAGTTTTCGTCCCAACAGTTGATCTAGGATTTGAAGATGAAACTTTTTGATCGATAGCTATAGCTGGCGAAATACCTTTTATAAAGTCAACTTTTGGCTTATTTAACCTTTCTAGAAATTGGCGGGAGTAAGATGATAAACTCTCGATGTATAATCTTTGCCCTTCAGCGTAAAGTGTATCAAAAACTAAAGAGGATTTTCCAGAACCAGAGAGACCTGTGACAACAGTCATTTTGTATCTGGGGATTGAGACTGTTACATCTTTTAAGTTATGATTTTTAGCGCCTCCAATGAGAATATTATTATCTGTTTTATTCACGATTTATTTTAAAAAAGTTTAAAAATACAATTATCTAAATTTTAAGTGAAGATTGGATGTTACTAAATTATGAGTATATTTGTAAGAAATACATTGCCTATAGCATAAAACTACTTTTAACGTAATAACGAATTTTAATTATTGTTGTTCTAAAAGTAAACTTTTATGCAAACATCCGACCCTAAGTATAATAATGATTCAATTCTTGTTGAAAATTACATTAATGGAGACGAATCATCACTCGATAAATTAATTCAAAAACATAAATCAAGAATATATAATTTCATATTTTCAAAAGTCCTTAATAGAGATATTGCGGAAGATATTTTTCAAGATACATTTATCAAGGTTATAAAAACTCTAAAAAGAGGATTTTATAATGAGGAAGGTAAGTTTTTACCTTGGATAATGAGAATTGCTCATAATCTTGTTATTGATCATTTCAGGAGAAGTAATAGGATTCCAAAATTTGAAAATAATAGCGAGTATGATATTTTTCAAAACCTGTCAGATTCATCTCTTAATGCTGAAAAGTCAATTATTAAAAATCAAGTTTCTACAGATTTACAACATTTAGTAGATGAGTTGCCTGATGATCAAAAAGATGTCGTTATTATGAGACTCTATCGTGACATGAGCTTCAAAGAGATAGCTGAAAATACTGGGGTTAGTATCAATACGGCACTCGGTAGAATGAGATATGCCATAATCAACTTGAGAAAGATGATAAATGATAATCAAATTATATTAAGTCACTAGATAATTTTATTAGTTTTTTATCGTTATAAATTGTAGCTAAACAATATTTATGGTAAAAAACTACTCAAAAGTTAATTTCAAAAATTCTAAGGGTCCTCGAAAGTTGGTAATTAAAAGGATTTTAGCTTTCTCTAAATCCTTTAATGCAAACAAATCAAAACAGATTAAAGAAGATAATATTTTCTAATACTATCTTATTTCTTTTTGTATTGATCAATAATTTTTTTTCTCCCGATTTTTGTCGTTATTGGATCTTTTTCCAGTCGCCATCCTCTTGCTGGTGAATATTCTCTTCCATACCAAATCATTTTAATATGCAAATCGTTCCACCTGTTTTTAGGAAATAATCTTTTTGCATCATATTCAGTTTTAGCAACATTTTTTCCATTGGAAAAGCCCCATCTGTTCATCAATCGATGAATATGAGTATCGACAGGAAATGAAGGGATCCCAAAGGCTTGAGACATTACTACACTTGCAGTTTTATGACCAACAGAAGGTAGTGCTTCTAATTCTTTAAATGTTTTAGGGACCATGCCATTATGTTTATTTATCAAAATATGGGATAACTCATAAATACCTTTTGACTTCATGGGAGATAAGCCTACAGGTCTAATAATATCCCTAATTTCCTCTATGGTTAACTTAATCATCTGGTATGGAGTCTTAGCGATCGAAAAAAGCTTTGGAGTGATCTTATTGACCCTAACATCAGTGCTCTGAGCTGAAAGAATAACGGCTATTAATAGGGTATAAGGGTCTTCATGATCAAGAGGAATCATAACCTCAGGATAAATTTCATCAAGTTTTTTTATGGTATAGTTTATCTTCTCTTTTTTATTCACAATATTTTTTGTTATTTGCTGATAAATTTAATAATAGATATAATATGCTAAAAGTAGGTGATAAGGTAAAAAATTTCTCTTGTAAGGATGATTCAGGTAATATTATAAACTTTTCTGATTATAAAGGAAAAAAAACTATAGTTTTTTTCTATCCCAAGGCTGATACTCCCGGATGTACAGCAGAGGCTTGTAGTCTAAGGGATAATTACGGAGAAATCTCTAATCTTGGTTATTCAATTCTCGGAGTTAGTGCTGATAATGAAAAGAAACAAAAATCTTTTTCTAATAAATATAATCTTAACTTCCCACTCATTGCAGACTCAGATAAAGTCTTAATAAATATATTTGGTTCATGGGGTCCAAAAAAATTTATGGGAAGAGAATATGATGGAATTCTTAGAACAACATTTATTATTGATGAAAATGGATTTATAACAAATATAATTGAGAAGGTCAAAGCTAAAGAGCACGGTGAGCAGGTTTTAGAAATTCTTAAGAATCTATAAAATATTAATTTAGCTTTTCCAACCAAACATTTTGTCAGCAATTATCATCTCAGCAATACCTCTTGGAAGTTTATTTTTCCAACCATCTTTGCCTGCCTTTATTTTTGAAAGGATATCTCTTGAAAAGATTGATAGGTACTCTTGATTAAAATCAAAAATATCAACAATCTTTCCGTTATACTTAAAGAACTTATAGAACTCTTTCATTCTTGGATGAAGTTTCAAATTATTTGAGTTTATTATTGAGTTGGAATCATTATCTTTTTGGGGATAAAGGTATACTTTAAGGTTGTTATGAAACATTTTTCCAAAGGCTTCTAAAATGCCACCATCAACATCATTATAATATTGCTCATCAAAAATTTGAACAAAATTGTTTACACCCATTGTAAGACCCAATCTTTCTTTAGTATATTCAGAGAAATAATTAACAAGTCTATAATATTCTTTATAATCAGAAATAAGAACTGTATGCCCTAAGGAACATAAAAGCTTTGCTCTATCCATAAAATCCTTCTCATCAACTTTACCCTCAGAAATTAAATTTGAAAGAGTAATTTCAAAAATAACTTCAGTTTTATTTTGCTCAACATCTGATTCTTTTATAAAAATATCATAAGACTTTTCAAACATATCAATATTAACTTTAGTAACAGGTCTAAAACTTCCTCTTAAAGCAAGAATATTTTTTTTGTAAAGAACCCTGGCAGGAAGAATATTATTGCCATTTGAGTCAAACATTACACCGTCAGTCATATCATTTTTTATTAACTCTAAACTCATTATCCTATTGTCAACATTTTTGAATAGAGGACCAGAGAAATTAATTGTATCAATTTCTATTGCATCTTTATCAATATGATCATATAAATATTTTAGTAATTTTTTTGGCTCATCATGCTTGTAGAAAGAGCCGTAAATCAAATTTACACCCATTAGCCCAAGTGCTTCTTGTTGAAATCTGGCTTCACTTTGATGAAAACGCACATGAATAATTATTTCACTAAAATCCTGTTTTGGAACTGCCTGAAAACGAATTCCCATCCATCCATGTCCTTTAAATTTTTTTGAATAATTAATCGTTGCAACAGTATTTGCATAGGTAAAAAACATTTTGTTTGGATTTTCTTTTCTAGGAATACGGTCTTTAAGAAGATTCATTTCATGATCCATCATACGTTTAAGCCTAGTTTCGGTAACATATCGACCATCTGACTCTTCACCGTATATTTTATCACTAAAGTTTTTATCGTATGCGCTAATTGTCTTAGCAATCGTTCCTGAGGCTCCCCCAACACTAAAAAAGTGTCTTGCTACTTCCTGGCCGGCACCAATTTCAGCAAAGGTTCCATATATATTCTCGTTTAAATTAATTTTTAAAGCCTTTGCTTCTATAGAGGGTCTTGACTCAAAGTCTTTATCGCCTGGAAGTTTAATAGTCATATGAACTTTTGACTCCAAAATTACAAAGTTTCATTGATATCTTAATAAATATTTAACTTTGAAATTTACAAATGATAAAAGTAATATTCTTAGGAACTGGAACTTCTCAAGGCATACCTGTTCCTGGAAGTATTCATCCAGTTTGCTTAAGTAATGACTCTAAAGATAAAAGACTAAGATCTTCAGTAATGGTTGAATGGGCTAATAATAAATATCTAATTGATTGTGGCCCTGATTTTAGACAGCAAATGTTAAAAATTAAATGTAATAAATTAAATGGTATACTCTTTACGCATGAACATGCAGATCATATCAGAGGCATTGATGACATAAGGCCATACTCTTTTAGGCAAGGTAAAATTCCAATTTATGGAAGCAAACGATTAATTGAAAGCTTAAAAAAATATTACCCATATATTTTTGATATTAATCAAAAATATCCTGGTTCTGCATCCATTGAAGTTAATACTGTAAATAAAAGTAAGTCATTTTATCTTTCAGGAAAAAAAATCACCCCAATAGAAGTGATGCATCAAAGTCTTTCTGTATTGGGTTTTAGAATAGATCGATTTGCTTATTTGACAGACGTTAAAACAATTAGTTCAAATGAGATTAAAAAACTCTCAAATCTTGAAGTTCTTGTAATTAATGCTCTCAGATTAGAAAGTCATCCATCTCACCTGAGTCTGGATGAGGCGTTATCAATAATTAAATCAATAAATCCGAAAAGAACTTTTCTAACACATATTAGTAATCAGCTTGGTTTTCACAAGGAAGTATCTAAAATACTTCCCAAAAATGTATTTTTAGCGTATGACGGATTGGAATTGAATATAAATTAACAAATACTAACCTTGAGGTATTTAAAGCCACTTTATAATATTTTGAAAATTCTCTTGGGAAACATTATGAGCGTCGTTAAAAGCATTAAAAATGACTTTACGATTATTTTTTTTTAATAATTCAATACTATTTTTTGCCCATTCAAATGGTATAACTTCATCATTTGTACCGTGTGAGGAGTATGCAGTAACATCCCTATAGGAGTTAATATCTTTTTTTAATAAAGTCCTATCAATATATCCACTCATACAAATAGCTCTATTAATTTTCATTGGAAAGTCTAATAGTAAACACCATGAAATAACCGCTCCTTGACTAAAGCCCATTAAGTCTATTTGATTGGGATTTAGAGAATATTTTTCAATCAAATGGTCAATTTCAGAACACAAAGCTGATATAGATTCATTCGCTTGCTTAGAATCTGACCATTTTTGATTTGAGTTATTAAAATTAATTGAGAACCAACAAAATCCACCCATTGGGGTCTCAAATGGGGCTCTGAGTGAGATTATAGTGAATTTATTGGGCAAATAATCAGCAAAAGAAAATAGATCGTTTTCATCACTACCGTAACCATGTAACAAGATAATTGCAGGATTATAATTATTATTTAGACTACTTTCGCGAATTTGATACTGAAACATGCTAATATAAAAATTATAATAAAGTCAAAATTCCATTATTGTAAGACCCATATACTCTGCCAGATAACTCTTGATCAATAAACGCACAGTTTTTTGAGGTTGAATAAATATTTTCTAATTTCATAATGCTATGGCTGTCAGGATTAAAAAGAGTTAAATCAGCCTTTGAACCAGGTTGAATTGGGGCAGTTTTTACATTAAATCTCTTAGCTCCTTTAATCAAAAAGTCTAAAACTTTGTTCAATGGAAATAAGTTCATCAAAACACCAAAACAAGCCTCTAATCCAATAGTTCCAGGTAAAGCCAAATCAAATTCAATTTTTTTATTTTCAATGTTTATAGGTTCATGCATAGAGCTTATCATATCAATAACACCCTCTAAAAGTGCTTCTTTTAAAGCAAGTCGATCATCTTTTGAACGAAGAGGCGGGAAGATTTTAAAATTTGGATTAAAATCTTTAACGTTTTCATCTGAAAACAATAAGTGCGGCAAACCAACACTACATGTAATATCAAGTCTTTTTTTCTTTGCAGCCCTTATCAAATCAATACCCCTTCTCGAGCTAATAAATGGAATATGTAATTTTCCTCCTGTATATTCTAATATCTGAATATCTCTTGAAATTTGAATTGATTCAGAGATATCTGGCATACCTTTCATTCCAGTTTCAGCACTTATTAAACCTTCGTGGACAATTCCATTTTTGTCAATTTTATAATTCGATGGATATGAGATGATTAAACCATTAAAGCTTTGTGAATATTCAAGAGCTATTTTAAGAAAATTTGCATTTACTATTGGTTTTTTATAATCTCCAAAAGCTACTGCCCCTGCAAGTTTCATGTCATATAGTTGAGCCATTTCTTTACCCTTAGAATTTTGAGACAAGCACCCAATAGGGATCAAGGAGGTAGTTTTATTTTGAGACTTTTTTATCAAATGACTAACTGTTGAGTGACTATCCGTAGGTGGATCTGTATTTGGGGATAATAGAACTTTAGTAAAACCACTTCTAGCAGCAACCTCTAATCCATTTGAAATAGTTTCCCGCTCTTCATAACCAGGTTCACCAAAAGAAACACCTGAATCAAACCAACCGGGCGAAATATTTAGATTCTTTAGTTTAACGATCTTAGCTGATTCGTCATCGATTTTAGATCTTAATTCGACAATCTTATCATCTGAAATTAAAATATCATATTTTTTTAAATGAAAATCGCTATTTGGATCATTTATTATAGCACTTTTAAGAAGGATTTTCATTTAAAATATAATACTAAGCAAAATTATAAAAGTATTCTTATAAATAACGAGGCGGGAAAAAATTTATTTAAATTTTTCAAAAATTCCCAATCCAAAAAGAGCAAAATCATATTTAACAGGATCATAAGGATCAAAACTTCGAAGCTTTTTATCTAATTCCATAACAGCAATATTATCAGTTTGTTTTCTTTTTAAAATACCTAATTTCCTTGACACATTTCCAGAATGAATATCTAATGGAATCGATAATTGTGAAGGCTTTATTTTATTCCAAAGCCCAAAGTCTACTCCGCTAGATTTTGATCTAACCATCCATCTCAAAAATAAATTAATCCTTTTTGCAGCAGAACCTTTATATGGGTCAGATACGTGTTTTTGAGTTCTTTTTTCATGAGGTATTGAAAAAAAAATAGATCTAAAATTATGGATTCTGTCCTGAATATTTAAGAAATTATTATCAGAAGAAAAAATACTCTCTAAACCATTGTGATTAATATAAACATTTTTCAAGGATCTGATAAAAAACTTTAAATCCAGATCATTAAATGTTCGGTAGCAATAAAAACTGAGCGCTTTCAAATCCTTTTCGGTATGATTCATTATAAAATTATATGGCTCGTTTCCCAATATATTCATCATGTATAATGCTTTCTCTATTATACTTTTTCTTCTTCCCCAGGAAATCGTCGCAGTTAAAAAAGCGGAAATCTCAATATCTTCTTTAAGTTCGTATTGGTGCGGAACGATTATTGGGTCATTTTCAATAAAATCAGAGTTTTGATAATAATAAGATTTTTCATCTAAAAACTCTTTTAAGTCATTATGATTCATTTTATTATTCTTCCATCATTTAAAACTATCTTTCTATCTGCCATATCAGCAAATTTTAAATCATGGGTGACAATTAAAAAAGAGCATTCTTTCTTTTTTCTTAGCTCATAAAACAAGCTGTACAAGTTTTTTGAGCTTGCTGAGTCTAAATTACCGCTTGGTTCATCAGCAAAGACAATTTTAGGATTATTAATTAGAGAGCGAGCAACCGAAACTCTTTGTCGTTCTCCACCAGACATTTCATCAGGTCTTTTGTTTAAGATTTTAAGTAAATCTAATTCGTCAAAAATTTTAATAGCATCCTCTCTCGCATTATCGATGTTTTTATTTGAAATCCATGATGGGAGACAAACGTTTTCTATAGCAGTAAACTCAGGTAATAGCTCATGAAATTGAAAAACAAATCCTATTTTTTTATTCCTCAAAATAGACTTATCACTATCGTTCAATTTAATAACAGACTGGTTGTCAATTACTAATTCTGGATTATTTTTAATATCAGGATTTTCTAATGTCCCTAATATTTGAAGTAAAGTTGTTTTACCAGAACCCGAAGGTCCAACAATTGATACTATTTCACTTTTCCCTATACTAAGATCTATACCTTTTAAAACTTCAATTTCACCAAAGCTTTTATATATATTTTTACATGAAATTATTGAATTCATAGAGTGTTAAATTACTATTTTTATTTATTTGATTTAATATATTTACAGAGAAAAAATTAAAAGAAATAAATGAAGAAAATTTATTTTGGCGGAGGTTGCTTTTGGTGCACTGAAGCAATATTTCAAAGAGTTATTGGTGTCAAAAAAGTAACACCAGGCTATATGGGAGGAAAAACTGAAAATCCTAGTTATAAAGAAATATGTACAGGTGAAACGGGGCATGCAGAAGTTATTGAGGTTTGGTATGATGATAAAATTATTGATTTTAATACTCTTTTATCTATTTTTTTTAACACACATGATCCTACAACAAAAAATAGACAGGGAAATGACATTGGAACTCAATACAGGTCAATAATTATATGTAATGATAAAGCTGAAATGGAAACTACAAATTTGTATATTAAAAAACTTGAAAACGAAAAAGCTTTTAACTCAAAAATAGTAACACAAATTTCTTGCAATGAAAAGTTTTATATAGCTGAAACTGATCATTTAAATTATTATAACGAAAACAAGAATCAACTTTACTGTAGACTTGTTATTGAACCAAAATTGAAAAAATTTATATCAAGGTTCAAAGATAAGTTAAGAGTAAAATAAATTAATTATTTTTCTTTTTATTAAAAAGGAAGCCAAACCCAATTTTTGCAAACATTTTCTTTTGAAAATTCCAAAAGAAATTAAATTGCAGAAAAAGAGTAGCTATGAGGGTTAATAAGACATTATATATGGGGAAAATTGCAATAAATTTAATTATATAATAAAAAAAATATCCTAAAAAATAGTCTTCAAAATTTTGTTTTTTGAAATCAAAAAAATCTAAAATTGGAGTAGTAACAACAATAGATAAACTTCCAGTTATGCCAAAAACAATGAAAATTATTAATAGTTGGAAATTAGAATCAATTGCCCATCTTTTCTTTAATTTATCAAACACGTTATTACATTTTGTAAATAGAAATGATTTGATCAGCAAGCTCTTTACCTATCCTTTCTTGAGCCTCAGAGGTAGCAGCGCCTATGTGAGGAGAAAGAGAAATGTTAGGATGCATTAAAAGTTTAACGGATGGTTTAGGTTCATTTTCAAACGTATCTAAACCAGCAAAAGAAATCTGATTTTTATCTAAGGCCTCAATCAAATCTATTTCATTCACAACACCACCTCTTGCACAATTAATAAAACCACAGGTGTTTTTCATTAAATCAAAATGACTTTTGTTAATTAAATGTTTTTTTTGAGAGGGAACGTGAAGAGTGATAAAGTCAGATTCAGATAAAAGGTTATTAAAATCGGTAGTTATAATTTTTTTTTCAATAATCTGCCCATCATACAGAGAGAATGAAATCATAGCTTCATTTACATAATTATCAAAGGCTAATATTTTCATGCCAAGGCCTATGGCGATTTTAGCAACTTCTTGTCCAATTCTTCCAAAACCAATAATTCCTATAGTTTTCCCTCTAATTTCAATTCCTTTCGAATAGGATTTTTTGAGATCTTTAAAATTTGTTTCACCCTGAAGAGGCATATTTCGATTTGAATCATAAAGAAATCTAATTCCAGTGAAAATATGTGAAAAAACTAATTCAGCAACTGAAATTGATGAGGCGGAAGGCGTATTAATAACTTTAATTCCCTTTGATTTTGCATATTCAACATCGATATTATCCATCCCAACACCTCCTCTTCCTATGATCTTAATGCTAGGGCAAGAATCAATAAGATTTTTTCTTACAACAGTGGCACTTCTTACAAGAAGCACCTCAGTATTATTATTATTCAAATGATCAATTAAATTATCTTGATTTATGTTTTCAGTACTAACTTCAAAGCCGGCAGCTTCAAGTATTTTGACTCCTGTTGAAGAGATACCATCATTAGCTAAAACTTTCATTGCATTATTATTTAAATTTATCCTTAAGTTGAATCATACAGTTAATAAGGGTCTGAACGCTTTCAATCGGTAAAGCATTATACATAGAAGCTCTATATCCTCCTATTGATCGGTGACCTTTAACTCCGCTAATTTTTGATTTTTCTATCAAAGTATCAAAAGTACTAGATAAACTATTATCAACAAGATCAAAAGTCACATTCATTATACTCCTGTCCTGAACATCTGCAAATCCATTAAATAGTGAATTATTATCAATCTCATCATAAAGCATTTTAGCCTTCTTATGATTAGTTTGATCGATAAACTCAATTGTTTGTTTTTTAATCCATCTCAAATTTAAAAGAGTTGCGTAAATAGCAAAAACAGGGGGGGTGTTAAATAAACTTTTCTTATCGATATGAACATTATAATTTAACATTGAGGGAATTTCTCTTGAAACTTTTCCTAATATATCTTTTTTAACAACAACTAATGTAACTCCTGCCGGGCCAATATTCTTTTGTGCTCCCGCATAGATTAGGTCATAAAAAGAATAATCAAATACTCTAGAGAAAATATCTGAGCTTGAATCAACAACTATTGGAGCATCAGTTTTTGGAACTGAATGATACTGTGTGCCGTAAATTGTGTTATTAGATGTCATATGAAGGTAGTCAATATCATCTGGGATATTAAAATCTTTTGGAATATTTCGATATTCATTGCTTTTAGAAGAACTTAATTCAATGACTTCTCCAAAGAGTTTAGCTTCTTTGATTGCTTTTTCAGACCAACTTCCGGTATTTAAATATCCTGCTTTTGTATGTAGTAGATTGTAAGCGACCATTGAAAATTGTAAGCTTGCTCCACCTTGTAAAAAAAGAACATCATATTCATTCTCATTGAGTTTTAATAATTCAATCACTAGAGATTTTGCTTCTTCAATAATCAATCCAACCTCTTTGGATCTGTGTGACATTTCAATTATAGATAATCCCGTCTCTTGATATTCAAGTAAAGCATTTGAAGAGCCATCAAAGACTTCTTTAGGCAAAATAGAGGGTCCAGCGCTAAAATTATGCTTCTTCATACAATTTGAAAGTGCAAATATTATAGTATTTATTTATTTTTCATCATCAAACAGGTATATTTTTTATATAATTTTCAACAATGGTGAAAATTCAATAGGCTATAATTTATTTAAAAAATCTATTGTATCAATTTCATCCGCATAATCCCATAACATAGGTGTTTGAGTCGATCCAAAGGGAATACTAATGTCAGAAAACTCATTAGAAACAACACATTGAATTTTACTCATATTAGTTTTAATCTTATCTAAAAGTTTGTCCTTGTCATGGTAGAATTCATAATATACAGATGCTATGGGAGAGTAAAGCTTTTGATTATATTCTAATATAAAGAAACCATTATCTAAGAATTTATTTTTGTTAATAGACAGCAAAGCTTTATTTCTCTTATAGTTATTAGAATACTTTTCTAAATTCATGACATTTGACCAATGTTTGAGTGATTTCATTATTTTAGATAGATCATATCCATAAGGGATAAATATCTTTGAAACATTCCTGCATCCTAAGCCATAATATAACAAAAGATCATCCGACAAATTATCAAGATCCTTTTTTGTTTCATCTCCATTAATTATAGCTACACTTGTTCTGTTATTTCTAATTATGGAGGGGTAATTAGAGAAATAATAGTTAAAATATCTAGCAGAATTATTACTTCCTGTGGCTATAACTGCATGAAATTTTTCTTCTTTGATTTTTCCAGAGACAAAACTTGTGCTTTTATTAATATAACTCTCAAGACTAACTATAAAAGGAATTAAAATTGAATCTTTTGAAGATAATTTGATTACAGGATGATTTCCAGTAATTATAACAGAAATTAAATCATGCAAGCCAACAAGCGGAATATTGCCAGGCATAATTATTAATATTCTTTTAGGATTGAAATTAATAACTGAATATTTCTTCAACCAAGTATCAATGTTTTGTTTTGTAAGACTTTCTCCCCATATCTTAAATGAATTTAAAATATTAAATCGTGTGAACCAATTATTTTCTTTTTCAGCGAGTTTAATTGAATCAAAAAAATTAGAATATTCTAAATTGTGCGAATTTATATTTCTAAAAAATTCACCTAAATTTTCAAGACTTTTTTTTATAATAGTATGTTCTATTTCTGTTCTCATTTTTAATCAAAAAAATTTAGTGCTAAATTTGCAGGGAAAAAGATAAAAAAAAGTTTATCTATGGCAATTAAAATAACCGATGAATGCATAAACTGTGGAGCATGTGAGCCCGAATGTCCAAATAACGCAATTTATGAAGGTGCTGACGAATGGAAATATAGTGATGGTACTGATCTAACTGGAGATGTGCTGCTTACAAATGGTAAAAAAGTTGATGCTTCCAAGTCACAAATTCCAGTATCTGATGAATTTTATTTTATTGTAACTGATAAATGCACGGAGTGTAAAGGATTTCATGAAGAACCTCAATGTGCCGCTGTTTGTCCTGTTGACTGTTGTGTTCCTGATGAGAATAATGTTGAAACTGAAAAGGAATTACTTGATAAGCAAAAATTAATGCATAAAGAATAAAGGAAGTCAATAAAAAATGAAAGCAGGAATAATAGGACTTCCAAATGTAGGGAAATCAACTCTTTTTAATTGTTTATCAAATACAAAGGCACAGAGTGCAAATTTCCCGTTTTGTACCATCGAACCAAATTTAGGTAAAATTAATGTTCCGGATAGAAGATTAAATTTCTTAGAAAAACTTGTTGACCCAAAAAAAGTAACACCAACATCAATTGAAATTGTTGATATTGCCGGACTTGTTAAAGGAGCAAATAAAGGAGAGGGGTTAGGGAATAAATTTTTAGCTAATATCCGTGAAACAGATGCTATAATTCATGTTATTCGATGTTTTGATGACAATGAGATTATTCATGTTGACGGATCGATTAACCCACTAAGAGATAAGGAGACTATTGAACTAGAACTTCAATTAAAAGATTTAGAAACTGTTAATAAAAAACTTTCCAAAATTGAAAGAGCATCAAATTCTGGAGACAAAGAAGCCCAAAGAGAATACAATGTTTTAAACAAGATCATTGATGATTTAGAAAGGTCAAGGAATGTAAGAAGTATCGATTTTAGTACAGAAGATAAAATGAATTTTGTAAAACCATTACAATTACTTACAGATAAGCCTGTTTTATACGTTTGTAATGTTTCAGAAAATGATGTTACTAAAGGAAATCATTATGTAAAAATGATTCAAAAGTCAGCATCGAAAGAAGGAGCAGAAGTAATTTTTTTAGGAGTCAAAATAGAGGCTGATATAAATGAACTAGAAACATATGAGGAGCGTCAATTATTTATTGAAGATTTAGGTTTGAATGAACCTGGCTCTGCAAAACTGATAACATCTGTTTATAAGCTTTTATCTTTACATACTTTTTTTACAGTAGGAAAAAATGAGGTTAGAGCATGGGCAATCCCAATAAATTCAAACGCTCAAGAAGCTGCTGGTGTAATACATTCTGACTTTTCAAAAGGTTTTATTAGAGCTGAAGTTTTTGCCTATTCTGATTATCAAAAGTATAAATCAGATAATAAATTGAAAGAGGCTGGGAAAATGAGAATAGAAGGGAAAGAGTACATTGTTAATGATGGGGACATAATTTACTTTAGATTTAACGTATAATTCTTTATCAGTTGATTTCACACTGTCTTAAGAATACAATATTATTGGTTTCTCAACAATTTACTCTTATTTGTTAACTTCTTTGAATAAAATCAGTTTCAATTTTCAAATCCAAATTTTATTTTAGCCGAATATATATTTCATGTCCAAAGCTCTATACACAGAAGAAAATATCCGCTCACTAAACTGGCGCGAACATATACGCATGCGTCCTGGTATGTATATAGGAAAATTAGGAGATGGTTCCTCTCCAGATGATGGGATCTACATTTTACTTAAAGAAGTTATAGACAACTCAATAGATGAGTTTGTCATGGGTGAAGGTAAACTAATAGATATTGAGTTAGATAAGGATAGGGTAAGTATTAGGGACTACGGACGTGGAATTCCATTAGGTAAGGTTATTGAAGTTGTTTCAAAAATGAATACGGGAGGGAAATATGATACAAAAGCTTTTAAAAAAGCAGTTGGCCTTAATGGGGTAGGAACAAAAGCAGTAAATGCTCTTTCCTCATCATTTAATGTAAAATCGGCTAGAGATAATAAATTAAAATCTGTTTATTTTGAATATGGAAATTTGATTAATGATAATCCGATTGAAACAAGTGAAAAAGAGAGTGGTACAGAAGTTGATTTTATTCCTGATAAAAAAATTTTTAAAAATTATAAGTTTCGGTTAGAGTACGTTGAAAAGATGGTCAAAAATTACGTATATCTTAATCCAGGCCTAGTTATTAATTTAAATGGTAATAAATTTTCTTCAAAAAATGGGCTCAAAGACCTATTAGAAGATCAAACCAATTCAGAGGATATAAGATACCCTATAATTCATTTATCGGGCAATGATATTGAAGTAGCTTTAACCCATAGTAAATCTCAATATAGCGAGCAATACTATTCTTTTGTAAATGGACAACATACAACCCAGGGAGGTACACATCATTCAGCTTTTCGAGAAGCAATTGTTAAAACCGTAAGGGATCATTTTGGTAAAAACTATGACTCTTCTGATATAAGAAAGTCGATTATTGCTGCTATAAGCATTAAAGTAATGGAGCCGATTTTTGAATCGCAAACTAAAACTAAACTTGGTTCAACAGAAATGGGAGGGAAAATGCCATCTGTACGTGTTTATATTAATGAATTTATGGGGACCGAACTTGATAATTTCCTTCATAAGAATCCAAATGTAGCTGAGGTACTTTTAGAAAAAATTATTCAAGCAGAAAAGGAAAGAAAAGAATTATCTGGTATTAGAAAAATTGCACGCGAGAGAGCAAAAAAAGCAAGTCTTCACAATAAAAAATTAAGAGATTGCAGAGTACATCTAACTGACTTAAATAAGGATCAAAGATTAGACTCAACTATTTTCATTACTGAAGGTGATTCCGCAAGTGGATCAATTACTAAATCCAGAAATGTCAACACTCAGGCTGTATTCAGTTTAAGAGGCAAACCTTTAAATACATATGGAATGAGTAAAAAAATTGTTTATGAAAATGAAGAGTTCAATTTACTACAAGCTGCTCTGAATATTGAAGAAAACATTGAAAATTTGCGCTATAACAATATTGTTATTGCAACAGATGCAGATGTTGATGGAATGCATATTAGATTGTTATTAATAACTTTTTTTATTCAGTTTTTTCCTGAATTAATTAAAGATGGGCACCTTTATATTCTCCAAACTCCATTGTTTCGTGTTAGAGATAAAAAAGAGACTTTTTATTGTTATTCAGAAAAAGAGAAAGCGGATGCTTTGACTAAGCTTGGGAGAAAAGCAGAAATCACTCGTTTTAAAGGTCTTGGTGAAATATCACCTGGTGAATTTAAATTTTTTATTGGAGATCAAATGCGTTTAGAACCAATTATGTTTGATAAAGAGATCACTGCAGAAAAGCTGCTGGAATTTTATATGGGAAAAAATACTCCAAAAAGACAAGAGTTTATTATAAAGAATTTAAAGATTGAGTTAAATATTGAAAATAATTTATAAATACTAAAGATGATTTTTTATGGATGACTTTCAGACTTCAGAAGAGTTCTTATCTGAGGATAAAAGATCTGAGGAATCTCTTGTCAAGGTAACAGGCATGTATCGAGATTGGTTCTTGGATTATGCTTCATATGTTATTTTAGAAAGAGCTGTGCCTGATATTTTTGATGGTCTTAAACCTGTCCAGAGAAGAATTTTGCATTCAATGAAAGACTTAGATGATGGGCGATACAATAAAGTAGCAAATATTGTAGGTCATACAATGCAGTATCACCCTCATGGAGATGCAAGTATTGCAGATGCAATGATTCAGGTTGGTCAAAAAGAATTACTTATAGATACTCAAGGAAATTGGGGTAATATCCTTACAGGTGATAAAGCTGCTGCGTCCAGATATATTGAGGCAAGACTTTCTAAGTTTGCAACAGAAGTAGTTTACAATTCAAAAATAACTGATTGGCAAATGTCTTATGACGGAAGAAAAAAAGAGCCTATTCATCTTCCAGTTAAATTTCCTTTGTTATTAGCTCAGGGGGCTGAAGGTATAGCTGTTGGATTATCTACAAAAATATTGCCTCATAATTTTAATGAGCTTTTAAATGCATCAATAAAACATTTAGAAGGAAAAAAATTTAACTTATTTCCAGATTTTCAAACTGGAGGCATAATTGATGTCCAAAATTATAATGATGGGAATAGGGGTGGAAAAATAAGAGTTAGAGCAAGAATTAGACAAGTAGATAAAACTACCCTCTCAATTGTTGAAATTCCATATGGATCAAATACTTCTTCACTTATTGAAAGTATTTTAAAAGCCAATGATAAAGGAAAAATCAAAATAAAAAAAGTAGAAGATAATACATCTTCAAATACTGAAATAATTATTCAAATTCCTTCCGGAATATCCCCTGATAAAACCATTGATGCTTTATATGCATTCACGGATTGTGAAATTTCTATTTCTCCATTGGGATGCGTGATATCAAATAATACACCCGTCTTTATTGGAGTTTCTGAAATGCTAAAAATTTCTACTGAAAACACAGTGAGTCTTTTAAAAAAAGAGTTGGAGGTACAACTTGAAGAGCTTGAAAATCAGTGGCATTTTTCTTCATTAGAATATATTTTTATAACCAATAAAATATATAGAAACATTGAAAATGAAGAGACTTGGGAGGGAGTTCTCTCCACAATTGATGAAGGTTTAAAAAATCATATTTCCATATTAAAGAAAGCCGTAGAAAGAGAGGATCTAATTAAATTAACAGAAATTAAGATTAAGAGAATTTCAAAATTTGATATGGATAAATCCAAAGAAAAAATTGAAAAACTAGAGGTAGATATTGCTGAGGTTAAAAATAATTTAAATCATTTAACTGAATATGCAATCAGATATTTTAAACATTTAATAAAAGAATATGGTGATGAAAGAGAAAGAAGATCTGAAATTAAGATTTTTGATGATGTAGATGTTAAAAAGGTAGTTGTAAGAAACCAAAAACTTTATGTAAATAAAAAGGAGGGATTTATTGGAACATCTCTAAGAAAAGATGAGTATATATGTGATTGCTCTGATATAGATGATATCATAACCTTTACACAGGAGGGTTACATGAAGATTGTTAAAGTTGATACAAAAGTTTTCATTAGGAAAAATATTTTGCATGCTGCAGTTTTTAAAAAAAATGATACAAGAACTATTTATAACATGATATATAGAGATGGGAGAAAAGGAACCACATTTATAAAAAGATATCCAGTTAAAGGAATTACAAGAGATAAAGAATATAATCTAACTCAAGGAAATCCTGATTCAAAAGTTTTATATTTTAGTGCGAATCCAAATGGAGAGGCTGAAATTGTTAATGTCATACTAAGAAATACGGGGAATATTAAAAAAATTAGATGGGATTTAGATTTTGCAGATCTTCAAATTAAAGGGAGGAATTCCAGAGGAAATACTGTTACCAAATATCCTGTTTTGAAGATTGAATTAAAAGAAAAAGGTGTTTCAACTCTGGCGCCAAGAAAAGTATGGTTTGACAGTAATATACAAAGAATAAATTTAGATCAAAGAGGAGATTTATTGGGTGAATTTAGGGGGGAGGATAAAATTTTAGTGATCCAAAACAATGGATCTACAAAAGTGGTTGATCCAGATCCCACATTACATTTTAGTGATGATTTGATTAAAATTGAAAAATGGATTCCCAATAAGCCTATAAGTGCTATCTATTTTGATCCTGAAAAAAATAGAAGCTTTTTGAAAAGATTTATAATTGAAAATCATAAAAAGGAAGATTGTTTTATAGAAAAAGATAAAAAGTTGATTTTCATAAATACCGATTGGAGGCCTATCATTTCTATTAATTTTTACAAATTAAAAGATAAAAAAGCTCCTGAAAGTATTGAAATAAATATAGAAGATTTCATCTCTATTAAAGGATATAAGGCGAAAGGCAACCAATTAACGGATAAAAAAATTAAAAACATTGAAATAAAAAAACTACTCCCATACAATGAAGAAAAAATTGACATTGTTGAGATAGAAGTTAAAGGTGAAGAAAAAATAGAAATTGAGGATAAAGGAACTAACCAAATTAAAATGGATATTTAAAATTTAATTTATCTTTATTGCTCTGCCTCTAAACCTATTTGCAGGGTTGCTTACAAGTGAATATTCAAAAAAATACTCTTTGCCTTCAGTTGATAAAATTTCAATCTTCACCGGCCTTTTATCTTGATTTGATTTTGGATTTATTTTTGTTAAAATAAACTCACAATCATTTACCCATTTAACAGTTGCTGAGTCAATCTTATTTTCATAAAACTCAATTTCTAAAGATTTTGAGCGCTCAAATCTCGAGGTTTTAATCTCACCATTAATAATAGT
>PBWA01000033.1 GCA_002728855.1 Flavobacteriaceae bacterium | reverse complement strand
TTTCTATCCAAAACTCATTAGAATCTATATCTACCCAAGGCAAATCTTCAATCCATTTATTTTCAATTCGATTTATAAATTGATTAATAATTTTTTCTTCATTTTTTCCTGTGTCTTCAAATAGATATTGAATATCAGTCCCTTCATATAATTCGAATATACGATTAGAAATTTCCGTATTGATTAAAAAGAAATCTTGAGTCCCTCTTGAAAAAGTTTTATACTCAGTTCTTGGAGGGTTATAGGGTTTGGTATTTCTAAACAGTCCCAATGGTGCAAAATAAAATTTGCCATTTGGCGCATTCTCATTTTTAAAAAAATCTATAAAGATGCTATCATTATCAATATCCCATCTATCGTATTGTTTTTCATACATAGGAAGCACAAAATCTGTTTGTGAGATATATTCATCAGTATAGTCAGAAACAAGATATAATTCACTTAATATATTCTTTGAAACATCTATATATTTTTGTCTGTTTTCATATTCATCTCCAACACTTTCTACATAAAATGTAAAGGTGACTACTAAAAAAAGAGCTATAGCATTTAACAATAATTTTTTCGTATTGTCAGAGAAGGTTTTAGAGTTAAAGTTTTTGCCAAATGTAAACAGCTTTTTCATATACTAAATGTAAGAAAAATTAAGTTCCAATATTTGAAGAACAACCTCAAAGTTTTTCTGATAGTACAGGCAAATTATCTGCGAACATTATTTAGTTTAACCAACCGATTTTTTTACCTTCTTTAACTCGTCTTTCATGCTCTTCAACTGAACCTGGATATCTGAAGGCCCAGATTAAAATTGAAACGAAACAAACCACAGCTATCAAAAAAGCTCTTGTTGACAAGGTAAAATATATTGAAATCGAAGAAATCACCATTACAAAACACATAGCAAGCCTGCCTTTCTTTGGGAAAACTCTTTTCTTTTCCCAGTTGTTTAAATATTTTCCAAAAACTTTATGATTGTGTAACCAATCATTCAACTCCGGAGATGATTTACTAAATGCCCATGCAGCTAGTATGACAAAAATAGTAGTTGGTATTCCAGGCGTTATTACCCCAATGTAAGCTAAGCCTACAAATAAAATCCCTAATGATCTCCAAAGCCATTTTTTCATAATATATTAAAGATTCATGTTTTGCATTCTTTTCTTCATAAATGTAAAAAAAATTGAGTTCCAATATTTAAAGAACAACCTCAAATACATTAGTTGCATTGCCCATAAGTAAATTCAGAAATTCCGAAGGAGGAAGCAACACAAGGATTAGAGTAAGTTTTGTCATTGCAACCACAAACTGGTCTATACTCTTTTGTACAGGGAATTTTTAGTGGAGGATTTATTTCATCACAACTTACTTGATTTGATTTACAACTTAAAATTATGATTGTCACTAACGGGGGAAATAGTGAAAGAAGTATTAGCTTTCTCATATTATAAATGTAAGAAAAATTGAGTTCCAATATTTGAAGAACAACCTCAAATAGATATGTATGAGTAATGCCTTATTTTTGCTAAATGAAAAAATCAAAATTTAGCTATTCAAACAGAACAAAAATTTTTGGAGCGGGTATGATTTTGTTTGTAATTCTAGATGCTACCAGTTTATTTACAGATATTCTTGAGGAGAATTCTATTTATGAGTGGGGATTTTTGATATGTGCTTTGGGCTGGCCGATTTCAATGCACTTCGATGGGAAAGCAAAAAAAGATTGATAAGTTTTAAATAGGAAAAAATATTATAGAAATAAAAACAACCATCTTGCAAAATGTTTTTAGAGTCATTTTAGGCATAGCTATGCTATACATTGGCATTGGACATTTTACGTTTAGTCGAATTGAATTCCAAGCACAAGTACCTACTTGGTTAGCAAGTGAAGAAAATTTAATTGATTTTGTAATACTCGCATCAGGAATTATAGAAATTATTTTAGGAGCCTTGATGATATGGGGCGGCAAACTAAAAGTAAAAACAGGTATTGTCTTGGCAATTTTTTACATTTTAATTTTTCCTGGAAATATCCACCAGTATGTGAACGGCATAGACGCTTTTAATTTAAACACAGACACTAAACGATTGGTTCGTTTGTTTTTTCAGCCTCTTTTGTTGCTCTGGGCATTATGGTCTACAGGAGGATTACGCCTAAACGCAATGAAGAGGTTTTGAATATTGTTTTAAAGAAAATATTTTATAGATTTAGATTTAACAAAATATGTCCATTAAATTTTTAAAATTACTAACACTTTCAATTTTTCTGATTGTTAGTTGTTCTAAGAAAGAAGAATTGACAGGTCAAGCAGACCAGGATATTTTTTTGGGTGTCGGTAAATGGAAAATTAAGAAAAAATCTATTTCTTCTGGTAAACTTTTAGAGTGCGATCTAACTGATCTAATTCTTAATTCTGATTTATCCTTTAAAATTTATTTTGAAAACAATAATGTGATAGTTGGAACATATCAAATCATAGATAAAGAAAACATAAGCTTAAATGGCCCTGAAGGTGATATTGGAACAATATCAAATATTAAAGTAGAAGATTTAAGTATAAGCTTTGATATAGACTTATCTGGTATTTGTCAAGACTCACTTGAAGGAGAAAAAGATGAGGCTTATAAAGAAAACAAAACTTTTATTGCAGATATAGAATTTGAAAAATACCTAATTGAACAAGGCTGGGATGATATTGTAGACAACTATGTTTTAACTTCAAATATTTTTTCTATAGAAGATATTAATGTTCAAGAAAGAAATATTTCATCATTGACTGGAATTGAAGATTTTGAGAATTTGAAATATTTAAGCGCTGGTAGA
The DNA here is from genome assembly GCA_002728855.1 of Flavobacteriaceae bacterium. Taxonomy (GTDB): domain Bacteria; phylum Bacteroidota; class Bacteroidia; order Flavobacteriales; family Flavobacteriaceae. The sequence continues at coordinate 14,912 of PBWA01000033.1, read as the reverse complement.
AATAATATTTCAGGTGTAATAGATTTTACACTAAATACTAAATTGGTTAATGTTGATATTCCTAATAATCCTTTAATTAAGGTGTATTTTAAAAATAACATCTTCTTGGAGTCCCTGGGATTATATGGTACTTATACATTAGAAGTTTTAGAGTTGTCAAATTCTCCAAATTTGCTAGATCTTGGAATTCACGACACAAAACTCTCAGAGATAGACTTAACTAATTCTCCTAACATTGAACATTTAAGAATTTGGGATAGTGAATTATCTGAACTTGATTTATCTAATCAGAATTCATTAAAATACCTATATGCCTACAATATATTTTCAAATGATTCTTCTTCTTCTTCTTCTTTGATATTACCAGAAACGAGTACTTTAGAAATGATTTGGCTTGATCAAAATAATATTATCGATTTAGATTTAAGTAAAAACAATAATTTAAAAGTAGTCTCTTGTAGTGATTGTCAACTAGAAGAAATAATCCTACCAGAATCTCAATCTTTATATGGTTTGCTCGTAGAAAGAAATCAATTAACTGCTCTAAATCTAACAAACAATCCAAATTTGAGAATTTTAAGAGCTGAATCAAACCTACTAAGCTGCATAAGTGTTCATTCTAGTTTAATTGATAATATCCCTCCAACTTGTCAAGAAGCAAATATTCCAATAAACTATGATGTTAACCCTAACTTTTCTTGTTATAATCCTTGGAATATAATAGATTTTGCTTTTAACAGTGAAGCAGCAAATTATCCAGATTCGTGGATGTATGACACAGATGTTGTTATTTCAACAAACTGTAACTAAACTCAATGTCCTCACCTCTATTTTATTATATTAGCTGCATGAAATATTTAAAGTGGTCATGGATTGCCACAATTGTATTTTTTATAGGATATTTTATCAAAGTTTACCTTGAAAAAGGTTTTGACAGTGTATTGTTTGCATCAGGTATTGCAATTCTGTTTTCGGGTATAGGGTTTCTTAATAAGAAATAGGAAAACAACCTATAAATATTATTTGATGAGAGAATGGTTTAAAAAATATCTGGGTTTACTGGGTTTTGGAATCTGGATGGCTTTCACTTTACTTTTTGCATTTGATGAATTTATATATAAAAGCAAATCTATTTTTAATAAAGAAATATCATTCATTGGATTTTTAATTATGGGTGGTGCTCAAACCATTCAAGATATTCTCAATGAAAGGTATTTTAAAAAATACTCTGAGAGAGTTAAAAACGGGATTATTGTATTTATAATTACTATTACAATTGGATTTTCTATTCTAGCATATTAAACTGAATTACTTTTATGAAAAATAAAAATTCATCACTAGCTCTTGGTGCAGGAATGGGACTACTCGTAGGAGTTGTAATAGGAGCTATTACTGATAATATTGGACTATGGATACCATTAGGTCTTTGTTTAGGAGCAGGAGTTGGTTTAGCTCTTGGCGATAAAAGTAAAAAGAAAACGGATTAATCTACTGCTAATATCAAAATGAAAGACCTAAGTCTAATCTTTAAACTTGATTTCTTATTGGCTTAAATCAAAAAAACTTCTCAATAAAACACACATTAAAAACAAGCTTAGTTTTCAACAAGCTTTAATATTATAAATCCTCTCAATTACAACAGAAGATCTATTATATTTATTTACTGTAAGCACCTTCAGGAGCTTTTCCCCATATCCCTACCATCAACATTAGTAGAATCACTACATAAAAAATAGTCCACGGAATATCTGGTAATCCAGCGTTAAATGGAGCTGATGGGTTACCAAAAAATTCAATTGAAGCTTCACTCACTTCAGATATTTGAGTTCCTGATGCTTTAAGTTGTTTTAAATTATAAGCAGTATTATGTTGAAATGCTCTTAAAAATGTTGCAACTTGAATTCCTCCATAAACAGATATCACTGCAAAAAAAGAGATCATTACTTTACCATAGGTTGGAAAGTTTAACTCGCGACTCCTTCTAACTAGATAAAAGTTTAATGCTATTAGAATAAATATAGCAATTGTATAGGTTGCGTTTTGTTGGAATTGTTCCTGCGAAATGCTCAATATTTCAAATTCATTCATAATATTTACTTTTAATCTAATATATAAAAAAGATTAAAATCTAAGTTTTTTTGCAAACTAATTTTAATATAGATTTGTCAGTCATTTATGATTAAGCAGCTATTAATAAAAATATTTCTATTTATTTTCATCTCTGTTAACTGTCAAAGTATTGATATCATTAATCCCGAAAACAATATTGGCCTGAAGAATTGGAATATTGTTAATGATGATGTGATGGGAGGAGTTTCAAAATCATATCTATCACTAAATGATGAGAATAATTTGATTTTCAGTGGCAATGTCTCATTAGATAATAATGGAGGATTTGCATCATCAAGAATGGGTTTGGGCTCAGAATCTTTAAATGGCATTAAATCTTTTAAGATTAAATTTCGAGGAGATGGCAATATATACAAACTTCGTCTTAGGCAAAATAATATGCGTGCCTCCTACTCTTCTGATTTTAAATCTATTAAAGATAAATGGGTTGAAGTGATTATTCTGATTGAAGATTTTAAACCTACTTGGAGAGGTTATACTTACACTAATTATCCAGCTATAGAAACAGAAAAAATTAATTCACTAGGAATACAAATTTCCGACAAGCAAGAGGGAGAATTCAAACTAGAAATAAAGTATATCAAAGCTATCTTTTGACTAAATTTGATATATACCTGTAAAAATGGATAACCTTTCAAGAAATCAAAAAATTTTAATTGCAATAGCCCTTTGGATTGCTACAGGTTTTTTTGTCTACATGTATTTTTTTGAGTCTTAGTATCAAGTTTAATATTTTGTATTATAATCATTATGCTTTGAGTCTATCAAAATAGTATTGAAATAATACAATGTAAGTTAATTAATCTAAGGGCAAGCTCCCCAAATAGGTTTATTAGACTGGGTTAAAGAGGAGTATAAAGAGAAATCACTTGGCTCTGAAATTATATTAGTAACACACCACCCACTTAGATCCTGGTTAAACCCTGAGGCTTCATTGAACATATAGCTCATATAATATACATTTATAGTATTCCATCCTCCTATGTTTTGGTTGAATGTTATTGCTTTTCGAAACATACCTTCCATATTAATTACACTTGAGGTATTCCAATTTCCAATATTTTGATTAAAAGTACTAGCCTGATCAAACATATAGCTCATGTCAGTCACTTTAATCGTATTCCATTCACCGATGTCATGATTAAATATGGTAGCCATGCTAAACATATGCATCATGTCAGTTACATTAGAAACATTCCAACCCCCTATATCTCTATCAAATGAAATAGCATTTGAAAACATATAGCTCATGTTTGTTACATTAAGCGTATCCCACTCGCCAATATCTTGATTAAATGCTATCGCTCCTGAAAACATGTAACTCATGTAAGTGACACTGTCAGTACTCCATTCCCCAATATTTTGATTGAAAGCAGAGGCAGAATCAAATATATTTGACATATCGATAACACTTGAAGTGTCCCATTTAGATAGGCTTTGATTAAACTTAGAAGCCCCAGAAAACAAACCATTCATAGTAGTTACATTAGAAGTATCCCAAAAATTTATATTAGAATTAAACGAGGCATTATCTTTAAAAAGCTCTGTCATATCAGTTACTAATGTGGTGCAAAGATTAATATTATCATCTGCAATATGACCTGAAATAGTTGAGTTGTCAACGACTGTATAGTTTACCCCATCTATTTCTTTTGTTTCTCCTACAGAAGCATTTGGACATTTACATATATCATTTTCAAAATATATTTTTGCTTCTTCATCTGGGCAGGTCCCCCATACAGGTTTGTTAGAAACTTCTAATCCAGAGTCTCTTGAAAAATTGGCAGGTTCAGAGCTTATATTAGTAACACACCAGCTTGAAAGGTTTTGGTTAAAATCTGTTGCCTTATAAAACATCTGAGTCATATCACTTACACTACTTGTATTCCATCCCCCAATATTTTGATTAAAAGCAGAGGCTCTATCAAAAGCATTAGTCATATTAGTTACATTAGCAGTATTCCACACTCCTATGTCTTGGTTGAATGAGTTGGCTAATTGAAAAATATAACCCATATCGGTAACGTTAGAAATGTTCCAACCGCCTATGTTTTGGTTAAAATCAGCTGCTTTAAAAAACATTCGCTTCATGTTTGTTACCTGAGAAACATCCCAACTCCCAATATTTTGATTAAATGATGAAGCCTCACGAAACATTAATCGCATTGAAGTAACATTTGATGTGTTCCAACTCCCTATGTTTTTATTAAATGAAGAGGCTCCATAAAATAAACCTTGCATAGTTGTCACATTAGAGGTGTCCCAAAAACTTATATCAGAATTAAACGAGGTGTTATCTTTAAACAGCTCTGTCATATCAGTTACTAATGTGGTGCAAAGATTAACGTTATCAATCGCAATTTGATCTGCTATTGTTGAGTTGTCAACTACCGTGTAGGTTATACCATTTATTATAACTGTTTCTCCTATCAAAGCATCTGGACACTTGCAAGTTCCGTTTTCAAAATATATTTTTTCAGGGAGTGCTATAATATCATCTGATAAATCACGGTTAAAACAGCTAATCAGAAAAATGGTTAAAATAATGGACCAATGCCTATTCATACAACTGATTTATAAACATTATACTCACTCCTGATATTATCCCTCCGTGTTTAAATGAATAACCAAGCTCTGGGAGAACACCAAAATTTTCATGAATTTGAATAAGATAATTTATTGACAACGAAAAATCTATTTCAGAATATTTATCAGAAAAATTAGTTGAATGATTATATATAATAGAAGGATCAGTGTAATCAAAACCCGTAGCAATTTCAGATGCAAAAAGATTCTTTAATAAAATACTCTCAGAAGGACCATTTCTAAATCCTATACTTGTCTTTAAATTAAAATTATCATAAAAATTATAACCCAAAGAAACCCAATAAGATCTTGTGAGAGATGAATAACTATTATTAAATCCTCGAGGCTTCCAAATCCCTCCATTACTATCCGTTTTTCCAAGATATAAGTATTCATCTGTCAGCTGAAAACCTATCAGTAAATCACCTATATAAACATCAGCTATGAAATGGTAAGCCCCATCATTATAAAGTCCCTTGACCTCAGGTCCGTAATATGGGCTAGGATATTTAGTTTGCCCCTGAACTAAAAGTCCTAGTGAAACTCCTTTCAGGTATCTCATACTAGCTCTAGCCAAGACATCTGTCTTTTGAGAATATGAGAAAATTGGAAGGAAAATTATAAGAAACATTAACTTTCTCATTGTTTTAAATATATGAAAATTTTAGTTTTCTTATCTTTAAAAATATGAGCAAAGAATCTAAAAGATTAATCATTGCAATTATAGCAGGTTTTCTTGCTGTAATGATTCCTTATTTAATCTTCTTTTATTAATTTTTGTCAATAATTAAGGAAAGATTACACCCTCTTAAATTTGAATAATCATCTATTATTCATGCTTTTTAATAATTAGAATCATAGCACACAATATAGCTGCTATAATCAAATTGATCTAAGGATTTATTTTCATTTGCTTTACCTCCGATAAATTCTTGACTGTAGTTTTGGTTTCTTTCTAAGGTAGTGCACCAATCATCAGCATAACTACTCTCCCCAACATCCATGCCATATTTCCAACCACTTGAGGAGTAAGTGTATCTAATTGATGACGGGACTGGACATGGAATAGCTTCCTGATATTCATTTGCTTGGAAAGCAAAAGTATGCTCATCTTGATTAATCAAATTATAATAATTAGAAACTGCTCTATGGAACCCCTTATTTTCCTCACTAGTTTCAGGATTATTATCATCTGTAAACCATAACATGCTACTAGTATATTGAAGATTCACGTTCGATCCATCTGGACACGCATCATAACTATTAAGAAAATTAGGAGTTTCATTACAAGTATGTTTAAGACGGAAAATGTCATGACCCAATTCATGCCATATTAAATGGAATCCATGAATGAAAGGGTCTTTGTAAAATCCCTGTGGATGATTCTCAATGTTCTGAATCTGATTTTCCCATGTACTTTTATTTAATTCTACTCTAACTTGCGAATCAACACAAAAAACTTGGGTTTGTGCCGCTGGAGGATTAGGAAAGTTAAAACTTACAAGATCTATATTATGACAATAATTCTTTACGTAACTAATATCAACCCCATGTCTTTCTGCATCTAATATAAAAGCATCCAGATAACTTAAAAGATTGTAAGGGTCTATTTGACTATAGACAGGATCGGCATAAAAGCCAATTCCAGTATAGTCAGGATTATTGATATTCAAAAAATTAGCTTTAATCTCTTTATCTGAATCTATTTCTAATATGAGAGGATTTACAGATGTGGGTTTTAATATAGAAGGACCATCCCATCCAAGAAATTTATAATCACTGGAAGGTTCAGCGTTAATTAGAATTTGCCCAGAGGATAAAGTTGAAATATCTATATCAACAAAACCATCATTTTTAATTTCAATATCAAGATCATATTTTATAGTAACTGAGTTAGATGAAGAAAAAGAACCTAATCCTCCACTTGCAGCATAAGTAGTTATTGTTTGAGTTGTTATATCATAAAGATCACCATCTTCGTTTAAATCTGAATCCTCTTCTTCTAAAGACAGGATAACTTGATCTGAAGAGGTTACTGTAATCTCTCTTGTTTCTTCTGTCCCTTTAGTACCTGTTCTAGTTTGAGTAAAATTACTAGTCTGATCAGTAAATGAAGGTATCCAATCACCAAATGTCTCTGGAGTATTTGAATTATTATTTTCAGATGAAATAGATCCATCTGCATCTGATTTAGAACAAGAGAAGATAAAAATTGATAGTAAAACAAATATTAGATACTTCATAATTAAACTTTTACAATCATTTTACCCATATTTTTCCCTTCGAATAGGCCTAGGAAAGCATTTGGAAGATTTTCAAATCCCTCAATCACAGTTTCCTCTAATGAAATTTTACCTTCTTTCATCCATTTTCCAAGTTGTATTTGAGCTTCTAAATATTTATTTGCGTAATCAAAAACAATAAAACCTTGCATTTTTAATCTTTTGCTGATAACAAGAGGATTGATTCGGGGACCATCAGAGAGTTTAGTGTCATTGTATTGGCTAATTGCACCACATACAGCAATCCTGCAAAAGTTATTTGTATTGAAGATGACAGCATCTGATACTTCCCCACCAACATTATCAAAATATATATCTACACCATTAGGGCACGATTCTTTTATTTCTTTTATTAGGTTTTTACTCTTCTTATAATTAATTGCATCATCCAGTCCAAATTTCTTTTTAAGGTTTTCAATTTTTTTATCTGAACCAGCAATTCCAATTACCCTACACCCTTTAATTTTTCCGATTTGTGATACCGTTAGACCAACAGCACCTGCTGCTCCTGAAACAACTAAAGTTTCATTTTCTTTTGGTTGACCTATTTCAAGCAAACCAAAGTAGGCGGTAAGACCAGTAACGCCTAGTACTCCAAGATAAGATGATAAAGGAGCAATTCCCTCAGGGACAGGAAATAATCCAGTTCCATCAGAAACCTGAATTAACTTCCAATCAAGCATGCCATATAAATGTGATCCTACAGAAAAGTTATCATTTTTAGATTTAATAATTTTCGCAACTGCACCAGACATCATAGCTTTTCCAACTTCAAACGAAGGTATGTAAGATTTAACATCGTTCATTCTTCCTCTTAAATAAGGGTCGACAGAGACATATACTAATTCTAAAAGAATCTCTCCATCTAATATGGATGGAACTGTTTCATTTTGAAGCAAAAAATTCTTTGAAGTTGGAATTCCATTAGGTCTTTTTGTAAAGATTATTGATTTATTTTCCATTCAATAAATGTATGAAAAAATAAACGTTATTATTAGAAGTTATATCCTCTTTGATTGAGCCTTCATTTATTTAGTATCTTTAATTTTAAGTCATATAATTAATGTTCGTTCTAGATATTGTAGTTGTTCTTATTAGTTTAATCTACGTTTTAGTGGGTTGGTTTACAAACGAAAATAATGCTAGGCATTTATTTGCTGGCTATAGGGAAATGTCTGAATCAGAAAGAAAGCAATATGACATTAAAGCCATTTTAAAATTTTTTAAACCATTTATCCTTAATCTAGGTATTTTCACAATGTTTGCCTACTTCTCAATTAGTTTTCTATTTGATTATATTACTGCTTTATTTGTTTGGATTGGTATTGAAACAATAGCTTTAGCTTATTTAGTGGTTAAATTAAATGAGTTCAAGGTTAATGAATAAATAGTTAAACTTAATCTTCATTATTAGTTGTCAGCTATTAATTCCACTATATAATATATCAATACAACTTTCAATTATAATAAATATAAATAATGATATTAGAAAGTTCAATTAATTATACTGGCTTCTAGGATCTTCGTTTAATACATTTGTTGTGCAAATAATTTAGTGTTGTCAGCACTTAATATTTTAATTTGTGATTAGTTAATTTCTGCGGCGGGAAACCTTATTTATAGTTAAGCTAACATCCCAAACTTTAGTGCTCATTTTAAGGTTTCCTGTTGTAGATGACAAGGTTTAAATCATTTCCTACCAAAATTGCTCATGATTAAAGGTAGGTATATAAAGCTAATAGCCTACCTCCCAAACAAGGCTATTAGCTTTTTAATTTTTTAAGTTTTGGAATTAAGTATTCTATAATAAAGGCTATTAAACTTATGATTCCAATAGTAAACAAATAACCTTCTTCATCACTTACCCCCATATAGTTATCTCCAAGATGGGAAGTCGATAAAATAATTCCGGTAAACAATAAAAAATAATAGAAGATTTTTTTAACTAAATTTAAAATAACTGTAAAGTTTTTTTGATCTCTTATTTTAATAAACAAAGTGAATGAGCCTGATAAAAACCAAATTGTGACTACCCCCCACCAAAGCGCAAAAAACCAATCATTTTTATTAGTTCCATTCCATTCTAACCATTCAAAAACGAAGCCTTCAATAAATAAGTCAATAGATAAGAGGAGAAAAAAGCCAAAAACCCAAAATAGAAAAAAATTAAATGCTTTCATATAAGATACTTTTCATGCTATCTTTTCTTTTTCAATTTTTGTTTTTTCTTTCTATCATTTCTTGCATCTGCTCTTTTTCTTTTTTCTAGAGTTTGAATAATTTCTTTGGTTTCTTTTCTTTTTTTTCGTGCTAGATATGATCTGAACATTCTTAAAACTTTTTTCATATGTAGAAATTATAGTTTAATCTGAAGCTTTAAATTCAGGGATTATTCTTGATTTTGATTCTTGCTCGAAAGCATATGCAATCTCTATGAGCTTTGGTTCACTCCATGCTTTACCAAAAAAAGATAATCCTACTGGCAATCCATGAATATTTCCCATCGGAACTGTAATGTTTGGATACCCACTCCAGGCAGCACTAGAAGAGCTTCCGATATGATAACTATCTCCATTAATTAAATCAGTTTTCCATGCTGGGCTTCCCGTCGGAGAAATTATTGCATCTAATTCGTATTTATCCATTACTCGATCGATTCCTTCTTTTCGACTCATTCGTTTGAGATTGCTTAATGCTTTTTTATAGTTTTCACTATTTAAATCATCTTTTTCATTTGCCATCTTAAGATAAGCTTGATTAAAATATTTTAGTTCAATAGAATCTCTCTCGTTAAAATCTATTAATTCTTCCAGGTTCTTAATCGGTGAATCTTCACCAAGTGATGCAAAATATTTATTTAAACCATCTTTATATTCATATAGCATCACCTGAAATGAATTTTTACTTGTTTCTGACGGAGCAATCTGATCAATTTTTATTACTTCCGCACCTTTTGATTCAATTAATCGAATGGCTTTGTAAGTTAATGAGTCAACATCTCGATTCTTGCCCATTGGAGCCGTATATAGAGCAATTTTCTTTCCTTTTAAGCCATCTTTATTTAGGTACTGAGTATAATCTTTAATCTTCTTATTTTTATTATTTAATGTTTTAGAGTCCGTTTCATCTTCTCCAACTAAGACACCAAGACAAATCACAGCATCTTGAACACTTCTTGCCATTGGCCCAGCAGTATCTTGGGTAAATGAAATTGGTATTATTCCTGATCTACTAATTAATCCAACAGTTGGTTTAATCCCTACTATGCCATTTGCACTTGAAGGACATACAATAGACCCGTTTGTTTCGGTTCCGATAGCTAAAATGCTAAGATTGGCAGATACTGCTACTGCAGAGCCTGAGCTTGAACCACATGGATTCCTTGAGAGGACATATGGATTTTTTGTTTGTCCATTTAATCCACTCCAACCACTTGTAGAATTTTGTCCTCTAAAATTTGCCCATTCACTTAAATTGGCTTTTCCTAAAATAACCGCTCCAGCTTCTCTTAATTTTTTAGCAACATAACTATCTTTAAGGGGCTTAGAATTAATTAATGCCCTTGATCCAGCCGTTGTCTCCATTTGATCAAAGGTGTCAATGTTATCTTTTAAAACAATAGGTATTCCATGCAGTTCTCCTCTGGATTTACCTTCTTTTAACTCTTTATCTAGTTCCCTAGCGATTTTAATTGCCTCAGGATTAACTTTTATTATCGCTTGTATTTTGGGTCCATTATCATCAATTTCCTCTATTCTTTTAATATGAGCCCTCGTTACATCTTCAATGCTAAATATCCCTTCTTTATATCCTTTTTGGATATAATTAATATCTGACTCCAAATATGGAAAATCACTTATTTCACTTTTCTTTTCACTTGTTCTAATACAGCTTAAAGTAAAAATAAGTAGAGATACAATTAAGATTACTTTTTTCATCTACTGTAAATTTAATAAAACTTGATTAGTACTAAACAGCTTTTAAGATATCTGAAAAGCAAGTTGTATAACAAGGTGAAAGCCTCTCTTGGCGAAGTTTCCACTTTCTCCCATATCCTTGCGAAGCTATTCTGACCGTATTCCTCCCCATTAGAGTATTGATTTTATCTACTGAGTTCATCAATCTTTTTCTTTTGTTTCTTTTTATCTTGTCAAATAGACTCATTTGGACTTGATTATTAGGCGTTGTATTCCCAACTATGACACCAGCCTTTTTATAAGTCACGCCTTTTTTATATATCATTTTTAAACCTTTTACAGCCATTTTAACTATTTCCATACTATCACTTGTAGGAGTATCAAATTGAAGAGTCAAATAAGAATGTTGCTGCTCTATATTTGAGTTGTGTGGATTAGTAAGAATAAAAACAGAGATATTTGAGCAACAGCTTTTTTGCAATCTCAGTTTCATTGCGCAGCTACTGGCAAAGGAACTTAATGCCTCAACTAGCCTTGTATAACTTTGTATTTCTTTTCCAAAAGAGCGGGAGGTACAAATATTTTTTTTTCGCTGCGACATTATTTCTAAATCAAAACATTTTTCTCCCTTTAATTCTTTTTGTAAGCGAACTCCGTTGACAGACATATTTTTTCGAACCCAGTTTTCATTAAGGTTTCTGAATTCAAGAGCAGTATTAATTTTTAATCCTTTTAATTTCCTAGCATACCTTCTTCCAATCCCCCACAAATCAGCTACTGGAAAGTGTTTTAATGCCTTAGTTATATCTTTATCTCCTTCAAGGATATAGATTCCATCTACTGAACTTTTCTTTGCTATTTGATTAGCTACTTTTGAAAGAGATTTAGTTGCAGCTACACCTATTGAAACAGGTAAATTTGTCCACTTAAGTACTTTCTCTCTAATGGACTTAACCCTGTCTCTATCAGCAAATTCAGAGAGGTCCAGAAAAGCTTCATCGATAGAATAAACTTCAACATTTTCCACTTCACTTCTGAGAATATTCATTACTCTCTCAGACATGTCTCCATAAAGAGCATAGTTTGATGAAAATACATGCACATGATTCTTCTCGATTAAATCTTTAACCTTAAAAGCAGGAATCCCCATTTTTATGCCAACTGATTTAGCTTCATTACTCCGAGCAATTACACATCCATCATTATTAGATAATACTATTACAGGAACGTTTTTTAGTAATGGGTTAAAAGCTCTTTCGCATGAAGCATAAAAATTATTACAATCTAAAAGTCCAATCATTTGTGGTTAGTTATGGAATGTGTAACAACACCAAAAATTTCAAAATTCATTTCAGAAGTTATTTCAATGTCATTATAGTTTGCATTTTCAGCCTTAAGATATATCCGATCCTTTGTTTTTTTTATTCGTTTAACTGTAAATTCTTTGTCTAAGAAAGCGACAACTATTTTTCCGTTAGACACTTCAAGTGACTTGTCAACAATTAATAAAGATCCACTAGTTATTCCAGCATCTGCCATGGAATCTCCTAAAACTCTGACATAATAGGTTGCAGAAGGATTATTTATTAAATATTCATTTAAATCAAGCTTTCCATCTATGAAATCATCTGCTGGGGAAGGAAATCCAGCAGAGATTCCATTCTCAAAATAAGGTACTGAAAGCTTTGTTTGGACATTAGAAGAGTAGAGTTCAAAATCTTTTTCTCGGTTTAATAAATTCATGTTTAAAAGTAATGATTTATCCAATAATTTTTAGAATTAAATCATAAAGTGTTTTTTAATTATCGTGATCATTATTTTTAATTATAGGAGATAAAATTTTCAAATAAAAAGGTGTATGTTTTGTGGTTTTAAATTGATAGTTTTGCACCAAAATTATAAATCACAACATGAAATCTGATCATCAACTAGACTTAAGAACAGCATATGCTGACAGAAGAAGAAAAAAAAGTTTTAAAGAGACAAGAAGAGTTCTCTGGAAAACAAAAAGTAGATTGGTAGCCTAAAGTTTACATAATAGGGAGTTTACTTTTTATCTATTGCTTTTAATGCAATTGATAGCGCTGCAAGTAAAAACCCTATTCCTCCAATTATTAAAACAATTGCTGCACTAAGATTCTGCACCTCTGTTTCAGCCGGATAAGTATATCCAACAATTAAACAAACAAATGCTGTCGCCCAAAACCATTTTTGATTATTAATCAGCCATTTTTTCATTAAAATTCACTCTATTCTAATTTACTTAAAACACTTTTTGCATTACTAGCAAATGGAAATTTCTCAACAGCTTTTTGATAATATGATTTAGCGGTTAGTGTGTCACCATTATTAAGCCAATATTCACCCATTGAATCGTAGGGATTGTAACCGTCTTCATACTCTTTAATGTATGCGCTGAAGTATGACATTGCACTATTCATATCTCCTTTGGCCATGTATTTATAACCTAAAGTATTTAAAAGATGTCCATATCTTTCCCCCTCTTCTTTAGCCTGATTTGCAAATTTTTCTAGAGTCTCGATACTCTCATCTAAGTCCTTAATATTATAAGCATAGAAAGCTTTAATAAAGTTTCCTTTTGGTTCAAGCTCATGCATTTCTTTCCACAAGCCAAGTGCTTGAGATGAGTCAAAATAACCCCAATATCCATCTGGCTCAATGTCTAATATAGAAACAAATTTTTTAGACGTCATGTTGTTGTCTTCAACATTTTTTTTAGCTTGCTCAATATGATATTTTTGTTTTTCAGAACCATCTGAACTCATCTCTGCAAGACAGACATGTGGCGCAAACATACTTGGGTCATACCTTAAAGCTTCTTCAAAATAAGTAAACGCTTTTTCTTGTTCAGCATTCATAAAATGATACATGCCAGTTAAAGCTAACTCATTGGCTATTCGATTATCCCCAAGCCACTCGATATAGTTTCCCTCAAGTGAGGCTGGATGTATGAATGGATCTTTTTGTTGTTGACAGGCAAATAAAGTAATTGTAAGTGCTAATAAAAAAATATTTCTCATCATTTTTAGTTTATGTTATATTTTATAAATATAAAAAACCCCCTGAAATAAGGGGGTTAATTTTTCCTATTAAGTTAATACAATTAACTACTTATTGTCTAGGATCAGTTACAGATATGACTTGCATAACTGGCCTCATAGTCCAATCCACAGGGGTTAACTTATCAAATGGGAGTCCTTCAATTACCCCTTTTCCTGCTAAATGAAGCATTACATTTTCAAGACTATCGTAAGAATCATAAGTCATAACTGAGGAAAATTCTTCTCCTTGAGGTGTTATTTTTGTACCTAATCCCCAGCCTACCATACCAGAACTTTTCATTTTTTTTGAAAAGTGTGGCATAACATATTTTTTTGTCTGATCAATCATCGCGTCAACATCATCTGGAGTAGTAAAATTAAAAATGACAAATTCAGGCGAATCATTACCATTGAGTTGTAGTCTCATCTCATAGTAATATCTTCTATCAGCTACGATATCCTTTCCGTAGTCATATAAAACAGATGGTTTTATTCCAAGAGTCTTCTCTGAATTACCCCACCAAGATCCTTTTTCAACAACAGTCTTGACATCTTTATATACATTTACCCACATAAAGTTATATCCATCAGGACCAGGATTAAATCTTCTTAGTAGAGCCCATCCCTCTAAGTTTCCATTATTTACAGCATCTTGTGCAGATTTTTTACTGTAATTAGTCTCTATTTCTATGAATTTTTCAATCTCACTATTCGGAACTTTAACAGGATGAAAAACTACTATTTGAGCATTTAGACTAAATGCAAATAGGATAGTAAAAAGAGTTGAGTATAAATTTTTCATTATATATTTAATTTATGATTAAGTTCGCAATATAAAAAAATACACTATAAACTGAAATTATCCTCTATAAATAATGATAAAAATAAAGCTTTCAATATTAACCCTTTTTTTTTTAATTTCTTGCTCAAAGGAA
>PBWA01000032.1 GCA_002728855.1 Flavobacteriaceae bacterium | reverse complement strand
CTTTATTTTTTTCATTATTTTTTTTAATTCATTTTTTGAATTAAAAAATATTTTAATATTTCCTTTACCTTTTTCATTCATTCTAATTTTAGTAATTGCATCAAGAAAAATTTCAATTTCTTTCTCTAATTCACTAGAAAGATTAGAAATGTCTTTATTTACTTTATCATTAGATGAAATTCCACCCTTCAATCTACTTACAATCATTTCAGTTTGCCTAACAGAGAGTTTTTTAGAAATGATTTTTTCATAGATTTCTAGTTGTTTGTCTGTTTCTTCAATATTTATTATTGCTCTTCCGTGTCCCATGGACAGGAAACCATCCCTTATCCCGGTTTGAATAATAGGATCAAGCTTGAGTAATCTAATGTAGTTGGCGATTGTTGATCTTTTTTTTCCTACTCTTTCACTTAGAATATCCTGTGTGATGTTTGACTCTTTAATTAATCTTTGATAGCAAAGAGCTATTTCAATAGGATCAAGATCTTTACGTTGGATATTTTCAACCAACGCCATTTCTAAAATTTCTTCATCGTTTGCTACTCGCACATAGGCTGGAATTTTTGATAAATTTATAAGTTGGGCTGCACGGAATCTTCGTTCACCTGAAATTAATTGAAATTTGTTTGGACGTAATTTTCTGACTGTTATTGGCTGAATTAAGCCAAGAGTTTTTATAGATCTAGCTAACTCTTCGATTAATGTTTCACTAAAGTTTGATCTGGGTTGTAAAGGATTTATTTCAATCTCATTAATATCTAGATCAATTATTTTACCAATAATCTCTTGATCAATATTTTGAACTTTTTGATCGGATATATTTTTTTCAGTATCACCCAGAAGAACTGATAGCCCTCTTCCCAGTACTCTTTTTTTACTTCTTTTGACCATTTCTATTTATAATTTCATTTGCAAGTGATAAATAATTTTTTGCTCCTTTGCTTGTAATGTCATAATCAACAATGTTTTCACCATAACTTGGAGCTTCACCAAGTTTAATATTTCTTTGGATTATAGTCTTAAACACCATTTCTCCAAAATGTTTTTTGACTTCTTCAACAACTTGATTTGATAGTCTGAGACGAGAATCATACATTGTCAATAACATTCCCTCAATATCAAGACTTTTATTATGAATTCTTTGGATATTTTTTATTGTATTCAGTAGCTTCCCTAGTCCTTCCAGTGCAAAATATTCACATTGAATTGGAATTATAATTGAGTCAGCTGCTACCAGTGCGTTTAGAGTAATTAGTCCCAATGAGGGAGCACAGTCAATTATTATAAAATCATATTTTTTAGTTACTGATAAAAGTGCACTTTTAAGCATATACTCTCTATTATTTTTATCAACTAATTCAATTTCTGATGCTACAAGATCTATGTGAGAAGGAATCAAATCAAGATTAATTGAATTTGTAGAAACTATAGTTTTTTCAACAGTTAAAGTGTGTTCTAATAGTTGATATGTCCCTTTTTTTAATTCTTTTATATTTATTCCAAGTCCTGAAGATGCGTTTGCTTGAGGATCAGCGTCAACTAATAAAATTTTTTTTTCAAGTATCCCCAGGGAAGCACCCAAATTAACTGCTGTGGTTGTTTTACCAACACCTCCTTTTTGGTTAGCTACAGCTATTATTTTTGCCATGAGTAACTTGTAATTAGGTTCTAAAAATACGATTAATTATCTCCTAGTAAAAAAAAAAAATTGAACCACTTTTTTAAAATTTCACAAAACTAATTAATACTATCCTTAAACTCAATATAAAAAATGGTTTCTTCTTCTCTTTTATGGCCATATTTTTCTCTTGCAAAACGCTCTAAACTATCAATTGTCATGAGTTGATTGACACTACTTTTATCTTTTGCTATCAACTTCTTGAGTTCTTTTTTTTCTATTTCAAGATGGTTAATCTCTTCATTTAATTCCATATGAATTTTCATTGAATGAGTATCAAGAAAAAGCATCCATACTAAAAATATTAAAAAGGTTATAACATAAATTTGTTTTCGGATTTTGGACAATAATTTATTTAATCCCATTAATATGAAAATTATTTTTCTATTTCATTTACAAGACTTGAAGTAATAAGCTGATCGTTATAAGAATTACCCCAACTATTTAAAATATAGTTCATTACATCGGCAATTTCATCATTATCCAAACCCTGACTTACCATAATGCCATCATATAATTCTCCATTTACTTTAATTGGCCCTTCCATCCCGTATTTTAAACCATAAATACTCTCTCTAATATTATTCATTAAATAATCGGAGTTTGATAGTGGAGGAAAAATACCAGCGACTCCTTCACCATTTTCTAGGTGGCATTGGACACAAAAATCATTATATATCTCATTTCCTCTTGCAATACTTTCTTTCAATGGTTTGTTTTGTTGTAGCCATAAAAATTGTGTCAAGGTTACTATTGATAGTAAGCTAAAGAATAACCTCATTTTTTTTGAACAATTTTTAAAATGCCTTTTCCTTCTACAGCAATATATAAATATCCATCAGGTCCTTCTCTAACGTCTCGAACTCTTCCAACGTTTTCAAGAATTTTTTCTCTTTCAATAACTTTTTTATTCTTAATAACGAGTCTTTCAAGATATCTGTATTTCAGAGAACCTATAAAAAGATTTCCTTTCCAATTCTTATAAACGTCAGATGTTGAAAAGGCCATTCCGCTTGGAGCTATTGATGGAACCCAATAGTATAAAGGTTGTTCTAATCCGGGCAAGCTGGTATTCTTAGTTATTGTTGTCCCACTATAATTTACTCCATATGTAATTTTTGGCCAGCCATAATTTTTTCCATATTCAACAATATTTATCTCATCACCTCCTCTCGGACCATGCTCATGAAGCCATATTCTGTCTGACTCAGGATGGATGATCATTCCTTGAGGGTTTCGGTGACCATAAGAAAAGATAGCTTTTTTAGTACCTGATTTTTCGCTGAAAAAAGGATTATCAGTTGGTATTGATCCGTCAAGATTTAGTCTGTAGACTTTCCCACCATCTTTTGTAAGATCTTGAGGATTAAGGTCTCTATTCCCCCGATCTCCAATTGTAAAAAAAACATGTCCTTTCTTATCAAAAACTATTCTTGATCCAAAATGCTGAGCTTTTTTTGTATTTGGAACAGCTTTGTATAATAGTTTTAGATCTTCTAATCTTTTATCAATAAGTTTTGCTTGATAAAGGGCGGTATTACCACCAATATCATCCTCAATATTTGTAGAGAGTGTAAAATATATAAGATTATTTATTTTAAAATCAGGATGAATAGCAACATCTAAAAGACCTCCTTGTCCTCTAACGTAAACTTCTGGCAGCCCTAAAATTTCTTCTTTAATTGAGTCTTCAACAAAAAATAATTTTCCTGATTTTTCAGTGACTAAAATTTTGTTATTTGAGATAAAACAAAATCCCCAAGGGATATTAATTCCATCAATTATAACTTCATAAGTATATTCTTTTTTTTCAGGAGTTTTAACTAATGGAGGATTTTCTTGAGAACTGCATGACGGAATGTATGTCAGTATCAAAATTAAAAAGAGTATTAAATTATTTTTTAACATGATTTATTTTCTCAAAATAAAAATACAAATAAAAATAAAGATTCTAATTAGATTTAAAGACTATGTATTTAGATGTTCATAAGTTTTTTTACCAACAATACTGCCTATTGCTATTCCCATTCCGCCCATTCTAACTCCAATGGCTGCTCCCTCAGAGATAGATTTTATTATTGGCTTTTTTGTTTTTCCAAAGGCCATAATTCCAGACCATTCCATGTCTATTTGAAAATTTTTATTTGGAACAATGAATTTTTTTAAATCATCAATTAATTTCTTTTTAATTTTAAAATTTATTCCATGATCAGTAGTATTTTCTTTATGAAAATCTATATTTCTTCCGCCTCCTATCATTATTCTTTCATCAATATTTCTAAAATAATAAAATCCCTTTTCATAATGAAAACAACCTTTAATCTTTAAATTTTTTATAGGCCTGGTAACTAAAACCATTCCCCTTCCAGGATTTATGTCCTCTTTTGGAAACCAATTTTTTGCAAATGCATTCGTACAAACAGCTAAAAAATTAGATTCAAAATGAATTTTTCTTTTATTATTTTCAACAATAATCTTATTTTTTTTTGGTTCACAAATTATTTTTTCAACATGGGTATTGTTATATATTTTACCACCTAATTCCGTAATTTTCCTTTGCAAGAAATAAATTGTTTTTCCAGAATTAATCTGTCCTTCAAATGGATTATGGACTAGATTTTTAATATACTCTTTTGATAATCCAAAATTTTCAACAAAATCATTTTTTAAAAAATATACTCTTTTTTTAAAAATAGATTTAAGTAATTTGTTGTAGTGATTAATTTGATCTGTAAGTTTATCAATTGGATTAAAGTAAAGTTCATTTCCTCCTAATTGTTGAAAATCTATTTTTTTGTCGCCAAGGGTTTTTCTTAAAATTTCTAATCCCTTTACTCTATTTTCTACTAGTTCAAGCAATGCATTTTCGCTTACTGATTTATTATCCTCAATAATTTCAGATAGAGATCCAAAGCAAGCGAATCCAGCATTTTTTGTACTGGCACCATCAGGAAAAATTCCCTTATCAAAGACTGCGATTTTAGATTTGGGATGATTACTCAAAAACTCTAAAGCAGTAAATAATCCTACTATTCCACCTCCAACTATAATTAAATCATACTTTAAAAACTCTATTTTTTCCCAATAACTAATCATATTAAAAGGGGGGAGTAAATATTTTTTTTAAAATTGATTATTAAAAAAAATAGCATTAATCAATAACTTATTAGTCCCATACCAGAAAGCTCTAAAGTTTGTATTATCAGTAATTGAAATAATTTTTCCTTTATTTACTTTATTTATTTTGACGGGGACAGTTGATTTTAAATTTACTAGGTTCTCCTTTGAAATGTATCCACTAAGTAATGGTTTATCAGAGTATATAATTGGATTATCATAGCTGTTTTTTTCAGCTTCCAAAAATATTGTGCTATTTCTGAATAAAGAAATAGAATTATTTTTATAACCAAAATTTATTGGATGGGTTCTGTCAGTTATAGCCTTAAAAATAGCTCCTCCAATTGCTTGAGCCCCAAAGTAGCTACTTTTTTCTTCAAAATTTATATTTTTTGCCGTTCTATTGTTTTCCTTAAAATTATATTTCACAAGCTCTGTTTTTCCAACCCATTTTAAAGAATTTTTATAAGCTATAAGAGCTCCACCATTCTTTATCCATTTTTTAATTTTAGAGGAGTTATTATCACTTAAGCCTTGACTATTTGGCAGTATAATAGTAGTGTACTTGTCAATCTCTACATTTGGTAAATTTCTAACGTCAAGTTTAGTTACCGGAATATTATACCTAGTATCCAGTAAGTGCCATATTTCTCCTGCATCATATGAGCTAATACCATCTCCAACCAATAGAGCAATTTTTTGTTTATTTATTTTTCTGAAATTATTACTCCCAAGATCAATACCTTCAGTGTTTCCAGTATCTACTCCATAAATAATTACAGAGTTTTCTTTTGCAAGTTCATCCAAAAATTTATAAGTACTTTCAATCTCTTTGTTAAAAACCGGAATTAAAATAGTTCCATAATCAAATTCCTTCCCATCTATT
Organism: Flavobacteriaceae bacterium; assembly: GCA_002728855.1. Taxonomy (GTDB): domain Bacteria; phylum Bacteroidota; class Bacteroidia; order Flavobacteriales; family Flavobacteriaceae. The sequence continues at coordinate 1,909 of PBWA01000032.1, read as the reverse complement.
TTAAATTTTTTCAATGAGACTTTCGCAATCATATCATTATTTAAAATTTCATTCAAAATATTTGGAGTATAATATTCATGCCATTCCATCAAGTATGCATAGTTTGTTTTTTTTGAGACTCCTCCTATTTTTTTATTTAAAGATTGCGAATTTGCAATTTCACCTGCATGGCTCATATCAATATTCATATCATAATCTAAATTAAAAGCCAGAGGCAAAGTCCAGGCAGAAACGTCATAAAAAAGACTATCTTGGAATTTAGTTCTTGATTCAAACATGGCATTAACAAGTCTGGTTTTTTTTTGGTTTTTGGGAACTATGAAAGCATTATTTTTTTTATATAAATTTCCTTTGTGTTTTATATCCTTTTTTAAATCATAGACTTCTATCTCATGTCTGTTAAGAATTTTAGCTAGATGAATAGTTCTAGCCCTATCTTTATTATCACCAAAAATTATTCCCTTATTTTTTAATTTTGAAGATTCTTCCCTAGCATTTTTGTAAAAACTATATTGGTAGTTAAGAAGATCCTCTTTTAGGTTAAATCCAGCCTTGAGAGTTGAAATAGCAGCTGTCAATTGGTTCTTAATTGTAAATGGAAATGTTAAGATTCCATTTGCAGTTTCTTGGACATGCCCTCTTGAACTTGCTTGTTCAAATAAAATTCCTACGCCTCCATTAATATCGGGGAAAGTAGATCCTTTTCCATAGTAAAAGTCATCAAAACTTTCCTCAGAATAATATAGAGATCCTATTTTGTTAAATTCATTTACATGAAATTCAGCAATCTTTTTTGTCAATTTCTGATTTAAAGCAGGAGTAAGAGGATGAGTTCTCGATGGAATTCCTGGTTGAAAGAAAAATGTTGCATTTGATCCCATTTCATGATGGTCAGTGAGAATATTTGGAAGCCATTCATTATAGGATTTAATCCTTGCTTTTGATTCTGGTAGCTGAACTGGGAGCCAATCCCTATTCATGTCAAACCAATAATGATTAGTCCTTCCTCCTGGCCATACTTCACTGTATTCTCTATCATTAGGATCGGGGTTTAAATTAATACTTTTATTTGTGTTTGCCCAATATGCAAACCGTTGTAATCCATCAGGATTAAATGAGGGATCTAATAGAATTACAGTATTTTTTAATAAATTATCTATAAAATCACTTTTAGATGCAGCTAAATAATATGCAAGCAATAAACTAGCATTTGATCCACTTGGTTCATTTCCATGAATAGAAAAGCCCTGATATATTATCAAAGGAATATTATTGTAGCTATCAAATTTTGTACCATTAGAAATTTCTTTATGCTCTTTTTTTATTAGGTCAATATTCTGATGATTTTCTGGAGAGGTGATTGTTAATAAAATTAACGGTCTGTCTTCATAAGTAAAACCTCTATTTTCAATTTTGATTCTGTCAGATGATTTAGCAAGAACTTCCATGTATTGTAGAAGCTTATCATGAGTTATATGCCATTCACCAATCTGATGACCAACTATACTCTCAGGCGTTGGAATTGAATCATCAAAAATAGTTTCTTGATGAGAAAAAAAATAGTTTAAATCTACTGTCTGATTTTGTGAAAATAGCTTTATATAACAGCCAATGAATAAAAAAAATAGGTATCTCATGTTTGTTTAATTTAATAAGTAAATAATTCATTAATGTAAAAAAAAGAGTTTAAACTTTAACCTTTTGCCCTATTAATTTTAACTAAAGACAAAATCTACAGGGCGTAAGAATAACAAGTCGGGATGACAGGATTTGAACCTGCGACCCCACGCACCCCATGCGTGTGCGCTACCTGACTGCGCCACATCCCGAAAGATAATTTTGAAAAGTAGTCGGGGTGGCAGGATTCGAACCTGCGACCTCCTGCTCCCAAAGCAGGCGCGATGACCGG
>PBWA01000031.1 GCA_002728855.1 Flavobacteriaceae bacterium | reverse complement strand
CTATTACTAATGTCCTTTCAAATTGTCCAGTTCCAGCTTGATTTATTCTAAAATAAGTAGATAATTCCATAGGGCATCGAACTCCCTTTGGTATATAACAAAAAGATCCGTCAGAAAAAACTGCAGAATTTAAAGCTGCGTAAAAATTATCTTTTTTAGGAACAACTGTACCAATATACTTTTTGACTAGCTTAGGATATTTTTGAATTGCTTCAGATATTGAACAAAAAATAATACCTTCCTTCTCTAGAGATTTCCTAAATGTTGTTGCAACTGATACAGAGTCCATAACTATATCAACAGCAACACCTGTTAATCGCTTTTGCTCTTCGATTGAAATTCCAAGCTTTTTAAAAGTTTCTATAAGCTCAGGGTCAACTTCATCTAGACTTTTGTATTTATTTTTTTTCTTTGGTGCTGAATAATAGGAGATAGCTTGGAAATCAGGTTTTTTATATTTCACATTAACCCAATTAGGCTCTTCCATTTCTTTCCATATATTGTAGGCATCTAAACGCCATTTGGTCATCCAACTTGGTTCATTCTTCTTCTTAGATATTTGAATTACAATTTCCTCACTAAGCCCTTTTGGAAAAGTTTCAGAATCAATATCAGTATAAAATCCATATTCATACTCCTTATTTTCAAGTTCTTTTTTTAATTGTTCTTCAGTGTAAGCCATAAAAATTAATTTTAAAGAGAGAAACTTTCGCCGCAACCACAGGTCCTATTTGCATTTGGATTTTTAAAGACAAATCCTTTTCCATTGAGCCCTCCACTGTAGTCAAGAGTTGTACCAACTAGATACAATAAACTTTTTTTATCTACTAAAATCCTAACCATATTATCCTCAAAAAGCTTGTCTTGAGAATCTTTTTCTTTATCAAACTTTAATTCGTAGGAAAGACCAGAGCATCCACCACTCTTAACACCAACTCTAACAAAGTCTCTACTGGGATCAAATCCCTCTTGATTCATTAGTTCTGAAACCTTTTTTTTCGCAGAAATAGAAACCTTTAACATGTTTATTTTATTAAATAAATTTTTTGCAAATATATCTCTATTTTGGCAATTTTTTATAGGTTTTAGCCAAATTAAATAGCTTGTCCAACTTAATTTATCGCCACTTACTAATAACTATATCAGTGTCTCCTTTATTATTTGAAAATTGATTGTTTTTACTTCTTGTTTCGCCGGCAATTAAAATTGCTCCTTTTGATGTCTGTATTATATCATTAGCAATATCATCATCTGTTCCTCCCAATGAAAAAGTTTGTATTAATTTACCTTTTGAAGTTAAATGAAGAATTACAATATCATTTTCTCCAGCATTGTAAGTGAAATCAAAACTTCTTGAATGGCCAACGATAAAAATACTTTTGTCAAAACTCTCAACTAATGCCATTCCTGAATCAAAATCAGTACCGCCAAAACTAATTTCATTTAATAAATTACCATATCTATCGATGGTAATAAGCCATATGTCTGAACTTCCCTTTGGATTTGAAATGTCTTTGTCTTGACTAAATGAACTGCCTATAATTCTATAGCTCCCGTTAAAATCATTAATAACGGCTTTTGCTTGATCAATTCCACTACCTCCAAAAGACTTTTCCCAAATCATTTCTCCTTTTGAATTAATAAGAATTGCCCAAATATCATAACTGCCTTTTGGATTAGAAATATCAACATCAAGACTTTCAGAAGTTCCTATTATTAAAAAATCTCCACCCTCTGTCTCAATTGCATCATATGATCTATCATTATTTGAACCTCCATAATATTTTCTCCATTGTAAATTTCCATTACTATCTATTTTATGACACCAAAATTCTCCAACTCCATGATGCTTTTTTGAACCAACATTATAATTTCCTGCTCCCTCAGATGCTGAAACATCCAAAAATCCATTTAAAAAATAACCTCCATCTCTAGTTGAAATAATAGAATAAGCATGATCATGCCCTTTGAATCCATAAACATTTTGCCATAGTATGTTGCCAAATTGATCGATTTTTATAACCCATTTATCATGTGGATCCCCATTTTGTAAAATATCATCATAAGCTGTAATAGAATCAATATCTCCGTCTTTACTGCTTGTATATCCAGCTAAAATATAACCTTCATCCTCAGTTTGAATAACCGAATGACCATGATCATCCCCAGACCCCCCGTAAATTTTTTTCCATAAAATATCTCCGTTTTGATCAAGTTTTAGGAAAAACCAATCTCTGTCAGAAGTATTTTTCTCTGATACATCACCATCTTGACTTTTAGTATTACCTAAAACTGCATATCCTCCATCACTTGTTTCAATAATTGAGTGGGCAATATCCTCGTTACTTCCACCATAAAGTTTGACCCAAAGTAATTCACCTTCAAAAAATTCAGGTACTTGCCAATTAGAAATTAGCTGATTATCACAACTCAGAAAAACAATAATTGATGAAATAAAAAAAAGATTTTTCATTTAATCTGATTTTTTGACTAAAAATAATCCAGAATCGGAGTCGCTTATTGAAATTATACCACTTTCAAAATAGGGATAAACACTCCATACACCATTGAAAGAAGTTGAGTTATTTGTTGGGTAAGTATCAAAAAATCCTATCTCACTAATCTCTTTGTCAGATATACCGCTGATATCAATTATTCTAATTCCGGAGGTATAGTTTGCTAGGAAAAACTTATCTCCCTTAACATATCCATTATGATCAATTGCAGGAGTGGGACTATAATAGAATTGATGAACTTTAGGATCATCTAAATCAGTAACATCAATAATGATTGTTCTTGTATTACCTCCTCTTTGAATCTCATCTGCTTCATCTCCAAGAATGAAAAACCTTTGATCTTCAGTAAACCATCCCTGATGAGTGTATGCGACATTTTCATATTCTATTGAAGAAATTGAAGTTGGATTTTCTTTATTACTAACGTCAACAAAAACAAGTTTGCTCTCGTTGCTACCAACAAAAATCTCTTTTCCGCTATAATCAGAATCAGGACCAATATAATTTACAACCTGAGCATCATGAGTATATCCTTCTCCTCCAAAGCCTCCTACCTCATTTGGGTTTTTTGGATCAGAGATATCGATGAAATGTACTCCTCCATTATAATCATTGGATCTGGAAGTACCAACAACATATGCATATCCACTTTCTTCATTTATAGCTATATTATGAGCATTGCCAAAAGTATTTAATGTTGCATCTGATTCAAGATTCTTGCCTGTCTCCCAATTTCTTAACTTTTTTAAATCTATGATCTGTAATCCATGATTTTCTGCTTCACTAACAATAAATGCATGATCATTATAAACCTTTATATCTCGCCATATACTTTTAGAAGTAGCGCTTAATAATTTTCCCAGAAAAATTGGATTTTCAGGATCGCTAATATCAACAAATGCTGTGCCATCATCAAGCCCCATTAAAACATATTCTTTTTGAGTAAGAGAATCAATCCAACCCCAACTATCGTTACCTCTTTCACTCTCAAAATCTGTTAAGGATAAATGAGCAATTAGATCATATCCTTTACACGGATATTTACCTGCAAAACCATCTTCACAAGGAGCTTTTTTAATCTCGGAAATAAGATCTGAATTAGATTGATTTATATCTAGAAATTCATTGTAATCACCCCTATATCCAATTTCCCCTCTTGTACAAGAAAAAAAAATCAGAGAACATAATATCAATTGATAAAAATTCATCAAAAAATAATTTTGTTAAAGATATTGTTTTGCGAAGAAGAAACTATATTGCGTGATGCAAAATTATCATATCAATGTTTGAAAATAAAAATCGAATACCCCTTTCTGATTTTGGGGAGTTTAAATTAATAGATCATTTAACTAAAAATTTTAGCATTACCCAAAAAACAACCATTAAAGGGGTTGGAGACGATAGCGCAGTTTTAAAATTGGATAAAGGCCTTACTGTTATAAGTACAGATTTGCTTATTGAGGGGATTCATTTTGATCTTTCTTATATGCCACTTAAGCACCTTGGATATAAAGCTGTAGTTGTAAATCTATCTGATATTTTTGCAATGAATGCAATCCCTAATCAAATTACTGTTTCAATCGCTGTATCAAATCGCTTCAATATAGATTCTCTGGAAGAACTTTATTCAGGAATATCTCTTGCCTGTAAAAATTTCAAAGTTGACCTTATTGGTGGGGATACTTCTAGTAGTGTTCAGGGTTTAACAATTTCAATAACAGCTTTGGGTCAAGTTGAAAAAGAAAAAGTGACTTATCGAAGTGGATCAAATTCAAATGATATTCTCATGGTAAGCGGTGATCTCGGAGGCGCTTATATGGGATTACAAGTTTTAGAGCGTGAAAAAGCTGTATTTAAAGTAAATCCTCAATCTCAGCCTGATTTGTCAAAATATTCTTATTGCGTTGAAAGACAACTCAAACCCGAATCAAGAATAGATATTATTGATCTTTTTAATAAATTAAAAATTATACCTACCGCAATGATTGATATAAGTGATGGTTTATCTTCAGAAATTATTCATTTATCAAAATCCTCAAAACTTGGTTGTATAATTTATGAAGAAAAAATTCCTATTGATCAAGAAGCCAAAAATACTGCTGAAGAATTTAAATTTAACTCAACAACAGCAGCACTAAATGGGGGAGAAGATTATGAACTCTTATTTACAATAAAACAAGAAGATTATGAAAAGATCAAAAATAATAATCTTGTTTCTGCTATAGGGTATATGACAGACGAAACATCAGGGTGTTTTATGCAAAATAATTTGAATCAAAAAATAAAATTAGAAGCTCAAGGATGGAAAAGTTTTTAAGCTTTATCCTAATGCAACATCCAATATCATCATAATTATGAATCCTCCAACAAATCCCAAAGCAGCAATATCTGTATACTTGTCAAGCTGAGTCTCTGGTATAACTTCCTCAACAACAACAAAAATCATAGCTCCAGCTGCAAACGCTAAAGCATAAGGTAAGATTGGGGTGAAAAAAGTAACTGCAACCGCCCCTAAAACTCCAAAAATAGGTTCGACAATTGCAGACATTTGGCCATACCAAAAAGATTTAAATCTACTTGCTCCCTGACGTCTAAGAGGAACAGCAATTGCAATACCTTCAGGGAAGTTTTGAATACCTATTCCAAGTGCAAGAATAACTGCCCCGCTTATAGATGCTTCAGGAATCCCTGCAGCAACACCTCCAAATAAAACTCCCACTGCTAATCCTTCTGGAATATTATGTAAAGTAATGGCCAGAGCTAAAAGGGTTGTTCTATGCCAAGGTGTTTTAATCCCTTCAGATTCTTTAAAATTAATGTGTAAATGAGGCAAAATTTTATCCAATCCAAAAATAAAAAGTGCGCCTAATAAAAACCCAACAGCAGCTGGAATAACCTTAATAAAACCTTCTCCTTCACTCATCGCTATAGCAGGAGAGAGTAAACTCCAAAAACTTGCGGCAACCATTACTCCACCAGTAAAACCAAGCATACCATCTAAAAAAGCTCTGTTCATTGATCTAAAAATAAAAACAAAAGAAGCTCCTAAGGCAGTTACGCCCCAGGTAAATAAAGTTGCATATAATGCCCCAGTAATTGGATCAATACTGGAAAAAAAATCAAATATTGGTTGCATTTTAAAAAAATTAGCGTCTAATTTAGCCCTAAAAGCATTTATAAACAACAAAAGTAATTATTTCATTTTTTATATGAAAAAAACTAAAGATCGTTATGATTATATTATATGTGGCGGGGGTGCATCTGGTCTGATATTAGCTTCAAGGATATGTGATGATGATTACTTTAAGAATAAATCTGTTTTATTAATTGAAAAGGATATCAAAAATACTAATGATAGGACCTGGTGTTTTTGGGAAGAGGGAAAAGGAGAATATGATGATATTGTTTTTCATAGCTGGAAAAATGGAAAATTCCAAGGAAAGAATTTTGAATTAAATTTCTCTTTCAATCCTTATGTTTATAAGATGATAAAAAGCAAAGATTTTTACTCTTTCATGCAAAAAAAATTAAAATCATATACTCAATTAAAACAAGTTCAAGAAAAAATTATTAAGATAAATCCTAATCTAAATCAAGTTAAAACTGATAAGAATACATATAAGTCAGTTAAAATTTTTTCAAGTATTTATAGTCCAAAACAAATTCAAAATCAAACTAAATTTCCAGTTCTTATTCAACATTTTTTTGGTTGTATAGTTGAAACTAAAAATAACTGTTTTGAAAAGAAAAAAATTGATTTCATGAATTTTAATGTGTCACAAAAAAATGAAACAAGATTTGTTTATGTTTTACCTGAATCCAATAAAAGAGCATTAGTTGAATACACTCTTTTTTCTAAAACCTTACTCCCAGAAAAAGAATATCTTGAAGAAATAAAAAAATATCTTAATTCTATTAATACAGGAGGTTACAAAATTTTAGAAAAAGAAAAGGGTCAAATTCCAATGACTTGTTTTAGATTTGATAATTATAACACTGAAGATCTTTTACATATTGGCACGGCTGGAGGCTGGACTAAAGCCAGTACTGGCTATACTTTTTCAAGAATAAATGAAAAAACCAAAGCATTGATTAATCATTTAAAAAAGGAAAAACCACTAAATAGATTTAATCAAACTAATAGATTTTGGTTTTATGATTTAATCTTTTTAGACGTATTGTATAATCAAAATTATTTGGGAAGTAATCTCTTTAAAAAAATGTTTGAAAAAAATGATCCAAAAACTATTTTCAAATTCCTAGATGACAAAAGTAATTTTTGGGAAGAACTTAAAATAATTAGTTCATTTGCGTTGAGTGAAAACTTAGGTGCATTTTTATCTGCCTTTTTTAAAAGAGTTTTTAAAATTAATTAGGCTTATTTTTCTCTTTTCATTAACCACCTTACAAGATTTATGAAAATTTTCTTTTTTTCATTACTTATAGCTAACAATTTTATTTTTTCTTCTGCACTATTTGAATAAAAGTTTATCATTTCTCTAGCGCCATCTTTTGCGCCTGATTCAATATAAATATTTTTGGCCTGATTAATTTTTTCTTCCGCGTTAAGATTTTCTTGAGTTAAGCTTAAGATTTTTTTAATTTTTTCTTGATGCTCTAAGTTGCCTTTTTTTAAAATCATGTGATATAAGATAGTTTTCTTGTTTCTCAGTATATCTCCTCCGATTTTTTTACCAAAATCTTTTGGATTCCCAAATGAATCTAGGTAATCGTCTTGAAGTTGAAATGCTATTCCCATTTCTATTCCAAAATTATATAGTAAATCAGAATCTTCTTTAGTTGCTCCGCCAATGATCGCTCCCATTTTTAGGGAACAACCAATTAAAACTGCTGTTTTGAGTCTGATCATTTTAACATAATTCTCTGTATTGAAATCATAATTTTTTTCAAAATCTAAATCATATTGTTGCCCTTCACAAACCTCTGCAGCTGTTTTGTTTAATAAATGGAATAATTTTTTAAAAAGAGAATCAGGATAATTCTCGAGAATTTTATAAGCCTGGATTAACATTGCGTCTCCAGATAATATGGCAGTGTTTAAATCCCATTTTTTATGGACGGTAACTGCTCCTCTTCTAAGAGCTGCTTCATCCATTACATCATCATGAACTAATGTGAAATTATGAAATATTTCTACTGACAGAGCTGCATCAAGAGAGGCTTTAGGATTTGAACCAAATATATCTGTTGTCAATAAAGTCAATATTGGTCTTACTCTTTTGCCTTTGATTTGTAGAAGGTATCTGATTGGATCATATAAATTCTTGGGCGTCTTTTCAACTATAAAATTTTTGAAGTAATCTTCGAATAGAACTTGATAATTTTTAAAAAAATTTTGCATTGAAATAGAATATATTATGGAAAAGTAAAAAAAACTTTGGAAACTTTTGCTGTATTAAAAGTTTCTTTATTAAATTCGCCAAAAATTTTAAAGAGTAAAATCTTTTTTTGAAACTCTTTTTTATGAAAAAAGAAATTATCAATAATGCATCGAATCTTTTTTTACAATATGGGTGTAAAAATGTTACCATGGATGATATAGCAAATGAAATGTCCATTTCAAAAAAAACAATTTATACTCATTTTAAAAATAAAACAGATTTAGTAAGAGCAGGCGTTTTTAAAATATTCAAAGATGTCAATTCAATAGTTTCAAAAGTTCAAAAAAACAATTCAAACCCTATAATATCCCTTTATGAAATTAAAAAAGTTGCTTTTCAATTTTTGAACAAAGACAATGAGTCACAGAGATATCAACTTCAAAAATATTATCCAAAAATCTTTGCGGAAATTACAAAAAAAGAATTTGAAACAATGCTTGTTAATTTTGAAAATAATCTAAAAGAAGGAATTAAGATGGGTTTTTTCAGAAAATCAATAAACCCTGAATTTCTTTCAAGAATATACATAAATGGTCTTCAAGGAGTAAGAAATATTGAGCTATTCCCTCCCAAAAGTTTTAAAATATTACACTTATTGGAAAGCTACATTGATTATCATCTAAGAGCAATAGTTACAAAAAAAGGACTCGCTTTTTTAGAAAAAAATAAACTAAGAATAAAAGATGAAAATTAAAAAATTAGCCTTTTGTATAATTTTTATAGGGATTATTGGAAATTCACAAAATTTTCCAAATTCGCTCACATTAGATCAAGCAATTGAATATGGACTAAGCAATAATTTTTCAGTTAAAAATGCTAATAGAGAAATTGAAAAAGCTCAAAAAGACAGGTGGAACACAATAGCAATAGGACTCCCCCAAATTTATGCTGAAGTCAACTATCAAAACTTTCTAGAAATGCCAGTATCACTTGTCCCTGCAGAATTTTTTGGAGGAAAACCAGGAGAATTTGCTGAAATAAGTTTTGGAACAAAACAAAGAGTTATTGGGTCTGTTAGAATGGATCAACTGATTTTTGATGGCTCATATATTGTTGGCTTGGAGGCTAGTAAAATTTTTCTAAAAATCTCAGAAAATATTTATGAAAAAACTAAACTAGAGACAAAAAAGATAATTGTAAAGAATTATGCTGCTGCACTTTTAGCAGAGGAAAATATAAAACTACTAAACAAGAATAAGGAAAGATTAGAAGAGAATGTCTCTGAAATCCATCAATTATTTAAAAATGGATTTGAAGAAGAAGAAAGTGTTGAACAAATTCAACTAACGTTAGCTAACATTAACACTCAATTAAAATACGCTGTAAACTTGAGTAAGATAATTCATGAAATGCTGAAATTTAATCTTGGCATTCCTGTCGAGCAAGAACTTATTTTAAGTAGTCAAATTTCAGAAATTATAGATGAATCAAATTTGATTTTTGGGAATTTAAATATTTCCACTATTTCTAATAATATTGATATTAAAATTGCAGAAAATAATTTACTGTCAGAATCTCTTTTATACAAGTATGAAAAATCAAAATTTTTACCAAGTATAAAAGCTTTTATAAATGGGGCTTATACAGGCAATAATGAAAATTTTGATTTTACAAAAAATAATCAGAAATGGTTTGGTTCTTCACTTTTTGGATTAAGTCTTGACATTCCATTGTTTAGTTCTTTTTCAAAGAAGGTTAATTCTCAAAAAGCAAAAATAAATATGCAACAAGCTGAAACTAAACTTAATGAAACTCAATACAGAATAAGAATGGAAATTGAAACAGCTGTAAATGAATATCAACTTGCTGTTGAAAATTATTTTACTGAGAAAGAAAATCTTGGATTAGCAGAACGCATTGAAGATAAAAATCAAGTGAAATATTTTGAGGGAATAGTAGGTAGTTTTGAACTTAGACAAGCTCAACTTCAACTCTACAGCTCTCAAAGTAAATATCTGAGCTCAATTCAAAATTTAATTGAAAGAAAAATAACATTGGAAACACTAATAAATTTGCCTAATCCATAAACTTAAAAAATGAAAAAATTATTTGCTTTAATAATTATAATCTCTTTTAATTTCAGTTGTTCTGAGACTAAAAATGATTCAATAAAAAATATTGACTATAACAATATTTCTGAACTAAGACTAGCAAAAGAAAACCTAAGGGATCAGTTAAACTCTTTGAATAATGAACTTGAAAAAATTAATTCTGCTCTTTCTAAATTAGATCAAAATGAAAGACTCCAAATAATTACTGCATACAAAATTAAAAGAGAGTCTTTTAATCATTTCATTGAAATACAAGGAGATATAAAGTCTCGTAAAAATTTAATTCTTCTCCCTGAATTAAATGGAATTCTGAAGAAAATATATGTCAAGGAAGGAAGTCAAGTAAATCAGGGTGATCTTCTAGCTGAAATCGATGACTCTGGACTTAAAAATCAATTGTCTCAACTTGAACTTCAAGCAGAGCTGTCTGAAATAAAATTTAATAGAATCAAAAACCTTTGGGAACAAAAAATTGGTTCAGAAATAGAATATTTAGAGGCAAAAACAATATATAAGACTCAAGAAAAAAGTGTAGCTCAATTACAAGAGCAAGTAAAAAAAACAAAAATTTTTGCTCCTTTTAAAGGGTCAATTGATGAAATAATCTCCAATACAGGATCAAACTTAATTACTGGCTTGACCCCTATTTTAAGAATTGTAAATCTTGAAAATTTATACATTGAAGCAGATGTGCCAGAAAAATATTCTAAAACTGTAAAAACTGGTATACCATTATTTGTTGACATTCCAATGATTGAGAAAACATATGAAACTCAAATAAATCAAGTAGGTAATTTTATCAATCCAAACAACAGAAGTTTTAGAATTGAAGCCCCAATATTGAATCTAGATAAAACATTGAAATTAAATCTAACCACCAAATTAAAAATCAATGACTACTCAAATTCAAAGTCAATCTTGATTCCTCTCAGAATTTTAAAAGAAGACGCAAATGGGAGTTTTTATGTCTTTAAATTAATTGCAACTGATATTGAAAATATTTTTACCAGTGAAAAAGTTTTTATTAAAGTAGGTAAAGATGATGGTGAAAAAATTGAAGTAATTAGTGGTTTATCTGATGGAGATTTAATAATAGATGAAGGGAGTGAAAGAATCCAAGACAAACAAAGAGTTAAAATTCAACAGAATAACTTTTAATTTAAAAAGGTGAATGAAAAATAAGGAATTTTTATTATCCAGTTGGGCCATTGATCACAAGAAAATCATATATGTGATTATTTCTATCTTTTTTATTCTTGGAATTAATTCTTACAGAAATATGCCAAGAGAAGATTTTCCAGAAGTTAATGATACTCGTGTTTTTGTGACAGCTGTTTTCCCTGGAAATACAGCTGAGGATATTGAACGGTTAATAGTAGATCCTCTTGAAGAAGTCTTAAGAGGAGTTTCGAATATGGTGAATTTAACATCAAAATCTGAAGAAGATTTTGCTGCAATAACAATAGAGTTTGATGAAAACATAACAATAGACATAGCGAAACAAAAAACAAAAGACTTAGTTGATGGTGTAGTTTCAGGACCTGATTGGCCAATATTTAATAATGCCAAAGTTGAGCCATCAATTTTTGAGTTTGATTTTTCTGAGCTAATTCCTATGCTAAATATCAGTTTAGTTGGAGACTTTCCAATTGAGAAGTTAAAAGAATATGCGGAATTTTTGGAAGAAAAAATTGAAAGATTACCTCAAATCAAAGCTGTAGATATAAGGGGAATTCAAGAATTTGAAGTTGAAGTAGCTGTTGATATATACAAAATGACTGCCTCAAAAATTAGCCTCAACGACGTTATAAAATCTATTCAAGATGGAAATAATACTATTTCATCAGGAAGCATAATCGGTGATGGGAAAAGAAGAAATGTCCGACTGGTAGGGGAAATTGAGAGTCCTAAAGAACTTGAAAACTTTGTGATTAAAAGTGATAAGGGGGCTGTATATTTGAGTGAAATAGCAACTGTTTCATTTAAAGAAAAAGATCCTACCTCATATGCTAGATCTTTTGGGAATAAAGTTGTTTTATTAGATGTAAAAAAAAGAGGAGGTAAAAATTTAATTGATGCTTCTGAACAAATTAGATTGATAATAAATGATCTTAAAAAAACTTACTTCCCTGAAAATTTAAATATTGGTGTCTCGAATGACCAATCGAGTAGAACTTTAAATTTAATTAATGATTTTGTAAATAATATCATTTTTGGTGTCATTCTAGTAATCACCGTTTTAATGTTTTTTCTGGGTTTTAGAAATTCTCTTTTTGTTGGCTTTGCTATCCCAATGTCTATGTTTATGTCCTTTGCAATAATATCAATGCTTGGTTATACAATGAATAGAATGATCCTATTTGGACTTATCATGGGATTAGGAATGCTTGTAGATAATGGAATAGTAGTGGTTGAAAATGTCTACCGTTTAATGGAAAAAGAGGGAATGTCAAGAATTCAAGCAGCTAAAGCTGGGATTGGAGAAATTGCTTATCCCATTATTTTTTCTACAGCTACAACAGTAGCTGCATTCGTACCTCTTGGATCATGGCCAGGTGTAATTGGTGAATTCATGATTTTTTTCCCCATAACACTCTCAATTGTTTTAGGATCTTCGCTGATAGTTGCTCTATTATTTAACTCAACGCTCGTTTCAGAATTTATGCAAGTTTCTGATAGTGAAATGAGCAAAAAAAGTTTATACAGATTAACCCTAATTCTTGGTGGAATGGGAACACTATTAATTTTTAGTAAAGGGGAGCTTAGAGGAATTGGAACTCTTATGATTCTTATCACTTTATCATTCTGGGCCTATAAGTTTTTCATTAGAAAACTTGCCTTAAAATTCCAAAATACTTTTTTGGTTTGGCTGGAAAATAAATATCGAAAATTTCTCTCATTTGCTCTTTCAGGATACAATCCTTACAAATTTTTATCTGGAACCTTCTTTTTATTATTCAGTTCCTTTGTATTAATGGGAATTTTACCTCCAAAGGTTGAATTTTTCCCAAGTGCAGAGCCGAATCAAATTATAACTTATATAGAATATCCTGAAGGAACAAGTATATTCAAGACAAATAAGATTACTAAAGAAATTGAAAATCAAATCTTCACCATAATCAACTCTGATAAATACAAGAATAAAAATTTCAATTTTATGATTGAAGATGCTGTTGCGCAGGTTGGAGAAGGTGCGGGAAATACAGAATCGGATAGTGGCCCTTCAAATGAAATGCCTCACAAGGCAAAAATAGTTTTATCAATGCGAGAGTTTAAATTTAGGGAAGGTTTATCAAGTGAAAAATTAAGGAGTGAAATCCAAAAGAATTTAAAGAATAAATATCCTGGATTATCAATTTCTGTTGAAAAAGATCAAACAGGTCCGCCCGTTGGATATCCGATAAATATTGAAATCAATGGAAGAGATTATGATGAACTCATTAGAACTGCTGAATCTATGAAAAATTTCATCAATAAAGAAAATGTAACAGGAATTGAAGAATTAAAAATTGATGTGAATAAGAATAAACCTGGTTTAAAAGTAAGTTTAGATAGAAAAAAATCAGGAGAGCTAGGTGTCTCTAGCTCTATGGTTGGGCGTCAATTAAGAGCATCCATTTTTGGTGGGAAAGCAGGAATTTATAAAAAGCAGGGGGAAGATTATGATATAAATATTCGCTTTGATAAAAAATACCGATATGATAATAATGCTCTATTTAATCAAAATGTAACTTTCAGAGATCAAGCAAGCGGTAAAATTAAAGAGGTTCCAATTGCATCCATAGTATCTCTTAAAAATACTTCTTCTTTCAGTGCAATAAAACATAGAAATCTTTCTCGGGTCGTAACTATTTACTCACCTGTATTAGCTGGTTTTAATGCTAATGAAGTAGTAGAAAAAACAAAAGAAGTACTAAGAAACTATGATGTTCCAAAAGGAGTGAATTTTAAATTCACAGGCGAAATGGAGAAGCAGGAGGAAAATATGGCTTTTTTATCAATTGCTTTACTGACGGCGATTGGTTTGATTATGTTATTGTTAGTCTTTCAATTTAATTCAATTTCTAAACCTGTAATTATTTTAATTTCAATATTCTTAAGTTTTACAGGAGTTTTAATGGGATTAATACTTTTTGATATGACCTTTGTAATAATGATGACAATGATGGGCATCATAGCTCTTTCAGGTATAGTTGTTAATAATGGGGTTGTTTTACTAGACTATATTCAACTACTAATAGATAGGAAAAAAATCTCTTTAAAAATTAAAGAAAATGAATTGCTTCCGCTAGATCATGTTAAAGAAGAGATAATTAATGGGGGAAGCGCAAGACTAAGGCCTGTAATTTTAACTGCTATTACAACAATTTTAGGATTAATCCCATTATCAATTGGTTTAAACCTTGACTTTTTTTCTTTATTCTCTCAATGGGATCCTAAAATTTATATCGGTGGTGATAATGTTGCTTTTTGGGGGCCTCTTGCAAAAACTGTGATTTTCGGTCTATCTTTTGCTACTTTTCTTACACTAGTCATAGTCCCATCAATCTTTTTGATTTCATATAAATTAAAATTGAAAATTAAAAACGCATTCTAAATATTACTTTTATGTAATGGAAAAAAGGGGTTCTTATTACCTTTGTAATTAATCTAAAAAAAATGTTAAGAACGCATACATGTGGTGAGCTAACAAAAACTCAATTAAATCAAGAAGTAACTCTCTGTGGTTGGGTCCAAAAAATAAGAAATAAAGGATTTATTGTTTGGATAGATTTGAGAGACAGATTTGGAATTACTCAACTTGTTTTTGATGAGCAAAGAACTTCTAAAGAAGTTTTTCAAAAATCCCTTGGTTTAGGAAGAGAGTATGTAATCCAGATAAAAGGAAAGGTTCTGGAAAGAGAGTCTAAAAATTCAAACCTTTTAACAGGCGAAATTGAAATAATGGTTGAGAAATTAGATGTTATAAGTAAATCTGAAACTCCACCGTTTACCATTGAAACTGAAACTGATGGCGGAGAAGAGCTGAGAATGAAATATAGGTACCTTGATATAAGAAGAGATCCAATACGTGAAAATCTAATTTTCAGACACAAAGTTACCTTAGAAATTAGAAATTTTTTATCCAATGCTAATTTTATAGATGTAGAAACTCCATGTTTAATAAAATCTACTCCTGAAGGGGCTCGAGATTTTGTTGTTCCATCTAGAATTAATCCTGGTCAATTTTATGCTTTACCTCAATCACCTCAAACTTTTAAACAACTATTAATCATAGGTGGAATTGATAGATATTTTCAGATTGTTAAATGTTTTAGAGATGAAGATCTTAGAGCTGATAGGCAACCTGAATTTACTCAAATTGACTGTGAAATGGCATTTATTACACAAGATGATATTCTCATCCAATTTGAGGAGATGATTAAACATTTATTGAAAAAAATAAAAGGTATTGAAATCAATTCTTTCCCAAGGCTAACATATTCTGAATCCATGAGTAGATTCGGATCAGATAAACCTGATATTCGCTTTGGAATGGAACTAACTTATTTAGATGATGTATTAAAAAATAAAGGGTTTGATGTTTTTGATAAAAGTGAATCAATTATTGGGATTTCAATACCAGAAGCTTCGTCCTACACCAGGAAAGAAATTGACTCTTTAATTGAATGGGTTAAAAAACCACAGATAGGTTCAAAGGGATTAATTTGGATAAAATATTTAAGCGATGGAAGCTTTAAGTCATCAATTGATAAATTCTTTACAGATGATGATTTTAAAAAAACTGTTGAAAAAACAAAATCAAAAGCTGGTGACTTAATTCTTATAATGGCTGGTGCAAAAAAATCTATTCAAAGTCAAATGGGCATGCTTCGCCTTGAAATGGGAGAAAGACTGGGTCTTAGAAACCCCAAATTATATGCTCCTTTATGGATAATAGATTTTCCTCTTTTACAATGGAATGAGGATGATAAGAGATATTATGCAATGCATCATCCTTTTACTTCTCCAAAAACTGAAGATATAGATCTACTTGATACAGATCCATCAAGTGTTAGGGCAAATGCTCATGATTTAATCTTAAATGGAAATGAAATTGGAGGAGGCTCAATTCGTATTCATGACTCTAAACTCCAAAAGAAATTATTTTCACTGCTAGGCTTTTCAGAAAAAAAATATATTGAACAATTTGGTTTTTTAATAGATGCATTTAAATATGGTGCGCCTCCTCACGGTGGTATTGCCATTGGTCTTGACAGATTAGTAGCGATTTTAGGAGGAAGTGAAACAATAAGAGATTTTATAGCATTTCCAAAAAATAATTCCGCTAGAGATGTAATGATTGATGCCCCCTCTAAATTAGAAACGGATCAGTTAAAAGAACTTAATTTAAAGTCACTTAATAAATAAAATCTCTTACACATGAAAGTTCTATTAAGACTATTATTCATAATTATCTTAACATTATTGTCCTATGGTTTTTATCTAAATAAAAGTGAAATGCCTAATGGAGAAAAATTTATTGGGGTTTCTGTATTGATTGGAGCATTCGTATATATGCCTTTTTTTTTATACCATCGATGGAAAGGTAAATCCCTAAAAGATTACACTCTTACAGAGGAAAACATAAAAAAAATAAAAAATAGTAATCAAAAAAAATAGAATTTTATATGGTTTCTTTTATAAAATCTTATTTTTGCGGTAAAATAATATAATAATATGACTGGTACAGTTAAATTTTTTAATGTTTCAAAAGGTTACGGTTTCATCACTAATGATGAAACTTCAGAAGATATTTTTGTTCATGTATCTGCTCTTGAGGGATTAACAATAAAAGAAGGAGATAAAGTTGAATATACTGAAGAAGAGGGGGAGAAAGGTAAACTTGCTTCCAAAATATCTATTCTGTAATTAAAAATCAAATCGCTTTTTTACTAAAATACTCTATTCCCTTTGGGCTCTGAAAAATGCCTTTAAAAGGTTAGATGATTCGTCTTCTCTAATTCCATAACTTATTTTAGTTTTTGGATGAGTTAGAACTTTTCTTTTTCTAAATCCGCTTTTAGGATCTGAAGCAGCATAAACGATTCTTTCTATTTTAGACCAGAATAGTGCACCCATGCACATGACACAAGGTTCTAGAGTTACATATATGGTGCAATTTGATAGATATTTACTATTTAAAAAATTAGATGCAGAAGTAATTGCTTGCATTTCTGCATGAGCAGTTACATCATTTAACTTTTCGCTTAAATTATGTGCTCTGGCAATAATCCTTTGATCTATTGTGATAATTGCGCCAACTGGGATTTCTCCCTCTAAATAAGCCTTTTTAGCTTCCGCAATTGCTTGACCCATAAAATAGTTGTCGTCAAATAAAATTTTCATCACAATCAATTTAAACAAAAACCATTTACTATTATAGATTTGATGTAATTTATTATAAAGCTTTTTTACATTTAAATTAAATTTGTAAAATGCCAAAAAGACTTTTCTTGTTAGATGCATACGCCCTAATTTTTAGGGCTTATTATGCATTTATAAAAAATCCCAGAATAAACTCAAAAGGAATGGATACTTCTGCTATAATGGGATTTATGAATTCTCTATTGGATATAATAAAACGAGAAAAACCTGATTACCTTGCAGTTTGTTTTGATAAAGGAGGGTCAAAAACTCGCTCAGAAATATTTCCAGAATATAAATCAAATAGACATGAGACTCCAGAGCCTATAATAATTGCAGTCCCCTATATTAAAGAAATTCTCAAAGTCATGAATATCCAAATCCTAGAAGAAGAAGGATTTGAAGCAGATGATATTATTGGAACAATAGCAAAAAAGGCTGAAAAAAATGGATATACTACATATATGGTAACATCTGATAAAGATTTTGCTCAGTTAGTTTCTGAAAGTGTTTTTGTATATAGACCTGCTAGAATGGGAAATGATATTGAAATTTGGGGAATTGAAGAAGTCAAAGAAAAATTTGAAATTTCTGATCCTATTGAAGTTATAGATTACCTAGGAATGATGGGAGATAGCGTTGATAATATCCCTGGTTTACCGGGAGTAGGAGATAAAACTGCTAAAAAATTTCTTAAAGAATTTGGAAAAATGGAAAATCTTTTTCAAAACCTTGACAAGATTAAAGGAAAGCTAAAAGAAAAAATAGAAGCAAATATGGACCTAGGATTACTCTCTAAAAAATTAGCAACTATTATCACCAATGTTCCTGTAAAGTTTGAAGAAAAAAAATTAAAGTTTTCAAGTCCAAATCTAAATGAATTAAATGAAATTTTAGATGAATTGGAGTTTAGAAGAATTAAAGAAAGTATTAGCAAAATTTTTCAATTAAATACTCAAACTAACTCTTCTGAAAATATTAAAGAAAAAATTGAAAATGATTCCAAAAAAGCTAATCCCCAACTGGATTTATTTAATTCTCCAATTTTAACTGAAAAAACAAGAGTAAGTCAAAGTAAAAAAACTATTAAATCTTCAAAACACTTCTATCAATATATTGATTCTGATTTAGGCATAAAGATGTTATTGGACAAATTAATGCTTCAAAAATCGGTTTGTTTTGATACTGAAACAACTAATATTGATTCGTTAAAAGCAGAATTAGTTGGCATCGCTTTTTCATGGGAAGAACAAAAAGGATATTATTTAACCATCCCCAAAGAGCAGTCAAAAGCTAAAGAAGTAGTAAGTTTTTTTAAGCCTTTTTTTGAGAATGATCAGATTGAGAAAGTTGGTCATAATTTGAAATATGATCTTAAGGTTCTTTCTAAATATAATGTGAAAGTACTTGGCCCAATTTTTGATACAATGATTGCTCATCATCTGATAAATCCTGAAATGAGAAATAAAATGGATATTTTATCTGAAACCTATCTTGATTATATCCCTATCCCAATAACTGATTTAATTGGTGAAAATAAAAAAAATCAGATAAGCATGAGAGAAGTAGAAATAGATAAACAAACTGCTTATGCATCAGAAGATACTGATGTTACACTTCAATTAAAAAAAATATTTGAACAAGAACTTACAAAAAGAAATGCTCATGAATTAATGACAAAAGTTGAATTACCCCTGCTTAAAATTCTTTCAGAAATGGAAATAGAAGGCATCTGTTTAGATGTAAAATTTTTAAATCAACTGTCAAAATCTTTATCAAAAGAAATTCTTGGTTTGGAAACTATAATTTATAATAAGGTTGGGGAGACCTTCAACCTTGCATCTCCCAAACAATTAGGTATTATTTTATTTGATAAGTTAAAACTTGTGAATAAACCTAAAAAAACTAAAACCGGTCAATATTCTACATCGGAAGAAATACTTTCTTCCCTTGCAAAAGACAATGAGATCGTTACTGATATTCTAAATTGGAGATCTTTACAAAAGATACAAAATACATACGTAACTGCTCTGCCTTTAGAAATAAATGAATCTACTGGAAGGGTACATACCATTTTCAATCAAACTGTTACTTCTACGGGCAGGCTAAGTAGTAATAGGCCTAATCTGCAAAATATTCCAATAAAAACACAAAAAGGAAAGGAAGTTAGAAAAGCATTCATTTCTAAAGATAAAAGTCATGTGTTGATCTCTGCTGATTATTCTCAGATTGAGTTGAGAGTTATAGCTGCACTTAGTTCTGATTCTAATATGATTAATGCGTTTAAAGAAAAAAAAGATATTCATTCTTCCACAGCTGCAAAGATTTTTAATATTCCAATTGATGAAGTTACACGTGAACAAAGAACCAATGCTAAAACAGTAAACTTTGGAATTATCTATGGAGTATCAGCGTTTGGCCTTAGTCAACAAACAAACCTAAACAGAGCAGAATCTAAAGTTCTTATTGAATCTTATTACAAAACATATCCTAAGCTAAAAAATTATATCTCTGAGCAAATTTCTTTTGCTAGAGAAAATGGATATGTTGAGACAATTTTGGGAAGAAGAAGATATTTAAATAATATCAACTCTCAAAATTCAATAATTAGAAGCGCTGATGAAAGAAATGCTGTCAATAGTCCTATTCAAGGAAGTGCAGCAGATATAATTAAATTAGCAATGATTGGCATTCAAAAAAAAATAACTGAGAATAATTTAAAAGCAAAAATGCTCCTTCAAGTTCATGACGAATTAATTTTTGAAGTACCAAAAAATGAAATCAGAGAAATTAAAGGTATAATTAAATATGAAATGGAAAATGCCTATCCCTTGTCTGTTCCTCTCTCAGTTGAAATTGGAGAAGGTGAGAATTGGCTTAATGCACATTAATTAATGAGAAATAAAAAATACTTCACAATAAAAATTGTTGCTCTTTTTGTTTTTATAATTTGCTGTAGTCCGAATAAAGAAGAATTAATAGTGGCTCCAAAAGCTGAAGAATTTTCACTAAATCCAAACTCAACTGGAATCTTTAAATTTTCTCCAGAAGGTTTTCACAATGATAAAAAAATAAATGTTTATTATCACATTCCAAATAGTAATGTCAAAAATTTACCGATTTTAATATCTCTTCATGGCAATTCTCGTAATGCAGACGATTACAGAGATTGTTGGATAGAAATGGCAAATTCAAATGGTTTCATGATTTTCGCTCCAGAATTTAATAGAACAAACTTTCCAACAGGGGATCAATATAATTTAGCAAATATTTTTTATGATGGAGATAATCCCAGTCCTGAAACATATAATTCTACTGAAAAGTGGACATTTTCAATACTCGATCAGTTATTTGATCATATAGTAAAAACATTTAATGGTAATCAAATAAATTTTGATGCTTGGGGCCATTCAGCGGGTGCACAATTCCTTCACCGTTATGTAATGTATCAACCTGATAGTAAATCAAACATTATAGTATGTTCAAATGCGGGTTGGTATACTGTCCCCGAAAAAAAAATTCCTTTCCCATACGGTTTAAGTAAAAGTCAATTGAGCGATTCTACTCTTAAAAAGGCATTTTTGAAAAAACTATACATTCATCTTGGTGAAGAAGACACAGATTCAGATTCTCCGTCGTTAAGGCATAATGAAATTGTTGATCAGCAGCAAGGAACAAATAGACGAGCAAGGGGTAGGTATTTTTATAATACTTCTGAAGAAAATGCTGAGCTTTTGAACTCTAGTTTTAATTGGATCAAAACTGAAGAAGTTAAAAATGTTGGACATGATTATGAATTAATGGCTAAAGACGCACTTCAATATTTTCAAAAAAATTAATACTCTACTAATTACTTTAAAAAATAAAAAAAGCAAAAGCCTTTTGAAAAAAAGGGAATAATTGTACATTTGCTGCCTTTAAAAGTAGAATTAGTGAATACTTTGAGTTATAAAACGGTTTCAAAGAAACCCAAAGAAGTTACAAAAGAATGGGTCTTAATTGATGCTTCAGAAATTCCATTAGGAAGAGTTGCGTCAATTGCTTCAATTATGCTCAGAGGGAAAAACAAAGCTTATTTTACTCCTCATGTTGATTGCGGAGATAATGTTATAATAATTAATGCCGAAAA
Source organism: Flavobacteriaceae bacterium (assembly GCA_002728855.1). GTDB lineage: Bacteria > Bacteroidota > Bacteroidia > Flavobacteriales > Flavobacteriaceae. The sequence goes on along the minus strand of PBWA01000031.1, from coordinate 11,884 downwards.
GATTGCTTTAACTGGCAAAAAGTGGAAGCAAAAACAATATGTCAGATATACTGGATACCCAGGGGGTCAAAAATTTTCAAGTGCAGAAGAAATCAAAAATAAAGATCCAAGGAAAATTATTGAAAAAGCTATTAAAGGAATGTTGCCAAAAAATAAGCTAGGTTCTGCTATCTATAAAAACCTTAAGGTCTTCATTGGAGAAAATCATAAACATGAAGCTCAAAAACCAAAAAAAATTGATATTAAAGAGTTAATATGACAGACATCATTCACACAATTGGACGAAGAAAAACATCTGTTGCTAGATTATTCTTAAACAAGGGTAAAGGAAAAATTACTATCAATGACAAAGAGATGGAAAAATATTTTCCCCTCGCAACATTACAATACAAAATATTAAAGCCTTTATCTCTAACCAACAGTGAAAAAATATATGACCTTAAAGTTACTGTAAAGGGCGGTGGTATTAATGGTCAAGCTGAAGCTATTCAATTAGCTGTTTCTAGAGCCCTTTGTAAAACTAATGAGGAGAATCATTCTCTTCTAAAACCTGAAGGTCTTCTTGGTAGAGATCCTAGGATGGTTGAAAGGAAAAAATTTGGTCAGAAAAAAGCCAGAAAAAAACATCAATTTTCAAAGAGATAATTTGTTTAATTTGAAATTTTTAATTGATATAAAATATAATTTGCTAAGTAACCACTACGGTGGATGTTAGTTTAGTACCTAAATAAGTTTTAAGCTTATTGCAACTATTAAAGAGATTGTAAACTAAAAAAGTTATGGCAAAAACAGAAATCAACGAACTACTCAAAGCAGGTGTTCACTTTGGACATCTTACCAGAAAATGGAATCCAAATATGGCTCCATTTATCCATATGGAGCGAAATGGAATTCACATTATTAGCCTTTATAAAACCCTAGCTAAACTAGAAGAAGCATCTGAATCATTAAAAAAAATTGCTTTGTCTGGAAGAAAAATCCTATTTGTAGCTACAAAAAAACAAGCTAAAGATATTGTTGCAAAATATGCTAAGGAATTAAGAATGCCATATATAACTGAAAGATGGCCAGGAGGAATGCTAACAAATTTCGTAACTATCAGAAAAGCAGTCAAAAAAATGTCTGCTATTGATCGAATGAAATCAGATGGCACATTTGAAACATTATCAAAAAAAGAAAAGCTTTTAGTCGATAGACTTCGCTCAAAACTTGAAAAAAATCTTGGTTCAATAACTGATATGACTAGATTACCTGGTGCTATATTTGTTGTCGATACAATTAGAGAAAAAATAGCTATAAGAGAAGCCAAAAAATTAAAAATTCCAATTTTTGCCATGGTTGATACAAATTCAGATCCTAAGGATATTGATTTTCTAATTCCTTCAAATGATGATGCTACAAAATCAATTGAAAAGATATTTTCAATTATCAGTAAATCTATTGAAGAAGGTTTGAATCAAAGAAAAAAGGAAAAGGAAGAACAAGAACAAATTGAAGCCAAAGAATCTGAAGAAAAAACAAAAAATAAAGTAGAAGATGTCAAAATTGACAAAGAATCTTCCAAAAAAAAATAATCTTAAATATTACTAACTTAAATTAAACTTAAATTGAAAATTTCTGCATCCGAAGTTAATAGACTAAGAAAATCAACTGGTTCTGGTATGATGGACTGTAAAAAAGCCCTAGAAGAATCTGGAGGAGACTACGAGAAGGCTATTGAAATTTTAAGAAAAAAAGGCCAAAAAGTTGCAGCAAATCGTGCCGACAGAGAGTCCTCTGAAGGAGTCGTGCTCGCAAAAGTAAATTCAGACAAAACTGCAGGAATTATCATTTCATTAAATTGTGAGACAGACTTTGTTGCTCGAAATCAAGACTATTTAAAACTAGCAAATGATCTAGCTAATCATGCTCTGTCTTTTGATACACTTGAAAATTTTCTATCTAGTTCTTTTAATAATATGAGTGTTTCTGAAAAATTACTTGAACAAACTGGCGTGATAGGTGAAAAAATTGAAATTGGAACCTTCAAAAAACTTACCGCACCATATGTTGGTCATTACATACATAATGGCAATAAAATAGCCTCCATTATTGGTCTTTCAGGAATTATTAAGGGTGCAGAAGAAATATCTAAAAATGTCTGCATGCAAGTTGCTGCGATGAATCCTATTGCTCTTGATGAAAATACAGTTCCAACTGAAATTGTTCAAAAAGAAATCGAAATTGCAAAAGACCAACTTCGTAAAGAAGGAAAGCCAGAAGAAATGCTAGAAAAAATCTCACAGGGTAAAATGAAAAGATTTTTTAAAGACAATACACTCATTAATCAGTCCTATATTAAAGATAATACTATGACTGTAAAGGACTATTTAAAACTTTCAGATTCAGACCTGAAAATTACTGATTTCCAAAGATTTTCTTTGACTTAATTATATTTTTGAAAATCAAAATGGAAGATCATCCTCAGGATCATTCTCATTTTCATTTTCAATGTCTAGCGGAGGAAATGAATCCTCCTGAGATGAGTCCTCAGATTGAATTTCGTCAATTCTCCATCCTTGGATTGAATTGAAATATTTTGTTTCTCCTTCAGGATTCAACCATTCTCTACCACGAAGATTAATCCCAATTTTGACACTTTGCCCCAATTGAAAATTATCAAGTAAATTACATTTATCTTGTATAAACTCAATCAAAAGACTCTGCGGATATTGTTCTTGTGTTGTAATAACAACCTGTCTTTTACGGAAACCACTTTCCCCATAAGTTTTAACCTCATCTATCCACTTGATTTTACCAGCTACTTCCATTTTTTTAAATTAAACTTTAGCGTAAAAGTATAAAAACTTTTGACTATTAAGAATCTAAAACGATTTCTATAATTAGATTATATTAGTAGTATGTATAGTTTTCTAAAATGATCCAAAGAATAAATTTAAGTCCCAAAAAGATTTGGCCTTTAATTTTTTTTATTGTTGTTACCTTCATTTTGTGGAATACCTATATTCTATTTCAAACTATTAAAAATGAAGAGAGAAAAAAAATTAAACTCTGGGCAATGGCTCAAAAAGAATTAATAGAAAGTAATAATCCCACTAATATTACTTTTGAAGTACTTCAACAAGTTGCAATTAATCCAATAATTCAGGTAGATAACAACGACAATATTATAGGATATAAAAATATTGATTGGAATCTGAATGTTAAAGATTCATTAGAATTATATAATGAACTCAAAAAAATAAAAAAAGAAAATGAGCCTATTTTAATAAAGTATAAAGATACTGTCGCTAAAAGTATAAGCATCAATCAAAAAGTATATTATGGTGACTCGTTAATGCTAAAAAAATTACAATATTACCCATTAGCTCTTTTACTAATAATTTTACTTTTTGCAATAGTCATCTATTTTATTTTCTGGACAGCTAAAATTTCGGAACAGAATCGCCTTTGGGCTGCAATGGCAAAAGAAACTGCTCATCAAATTGGGACTCCTTTGACCTCTCTTTTTGGATGGATTACACTATTTAAAGAAAAAAAAAATAATTCAAATTTTCTTTTACCCGAGATAGAGAAAGACTTGGAAAGATTAAAAATAATTACAAATAGATTTTCTAAAATAGGTTCAAGTCCTAAACTAAATCCTACAGATATAATTTCTGCAACAAACAAAACTCTTTCATATTTATTTAAAAGACTATCAAAACTGATAGTTTTTAATGTATTAATTCCAAAAAAGAAGATTATGATTCCTCTTGATCAAGAATTATACAGTTGGACTCTTGAAAATATTATTAATAATGGAATAGACTCAATGAAAGGCAAGGGGAATATAGAATTTTTGTTGAAGGAAGAAGAGAAAACTGTAAATATTGAAATAACTGACTCTGGATCAGGAATTGAAAAAAAATTATATGATAAAATTTTCTTGCCCGGTTATACCTCAAAAAAAACTGGATGGGGGCTAGGTCTTTCGCTTGCAAAAAGAATAATCGTAGACTATCATAAAGGATTAATTGAAGTTAAAAAATCTCATCCTAGAAAAGGAACTACTATCAAAATAGTATTAAGGAAAAATTAAAAAAAACTACTAATTCTATCTGCTATTTGCTTAAATTCTTTTTCAGTTAGTTTAATTTTTTTATTAAAAGAAACATCATCCATTGAATTAATAGGAATTAAATGGACATGAGCGTGAGGCACTTCTATTCCAATTACCATCATGCCTATCCTTTTGCACGGAATAGCTTTCCTCATAGCATGAGCAACTTTTCTTGAAAAAATCATTAGTCTATTATACTCTAGCTCAGTTAAATCAAAAATCTTATCAACCTGTTTTTTTGGAACGCATAGAACATGACCCATTGCATTTGGATTAATATCTAAAAAAGAGTAACAATACTTGTCTTCAAAAACCTTATAGCTTGGAATTTCGCCTGAAATAATTTTTGAAAAAATACTTTTCATTTCACTAATCTCTAGAAATAGAAACTATTTCTAGTTCTATAGTTCCATTGGGTACTTGAATCTTCGCAATATCTCCAACGCTTTTACCAAGAATTCCCTTTCCTATTGGAGAATCAACAGAGATTTTCCCAGCACTAAGATTTGCTTCGCTTTGAGCAACTAGTTTATACTTCATTTTGCCTGAGCTGCTTTGATTATTTTTAACTTCAACTGTTGAATGAATAAGAACTTTAGAGTTATCAAGTTGAGATTCATCAATTAATCTGGCATTAGCAACTAATTTTTCAAGTTTAGAAATTTGTAATTCTAACAATCCTTGAGCATCCTTTGCTGCATCATATTCAGCATTTTCACTAAGATCTCCCTTATCTCTTGCTTCAGCAATAGCCATAGAGGCTTTAGGGCGTTGGACATCTCGGAGATGATCGAGTTCTCTCTTTAGCTTTTTTAATCCTTTTGCTGTATAATAAGATACTTTACTCATTTTTTTTACGTTTCTTTAAAAAAGAAAAAATCCCTCAAAATGGGATCTATAACAAATATAAAAAAATTGAAAGATCTTCTTAAAAAGATAGACCCGAAAATTATTTTTGCTTTTTTCCTGTTTTTTTCCTGTGGAAAAGAAAAAATTGTAAAAAACCCCTACTTGATTACTCCAAAATTTAATCTTGAGATTAATCTTAATCTTCCTCAATATGATCAACTCAGGTATGCGGGTGGTTCAATGAAAGTTAAACAAGGAGGTCTAAATGGTATTCTTATCTTTAATATTAACGGTGAAAATTTTACTGCCTGGGAAGCAACTTGTCCGAATCACATTCCAGAGGAATGTTCAAAACTTGAAATTTTTGGATTACTATCTCAATGTAGGTGTGAAAATTATAAATATAGCTTAGCAAATGGTCAATTAATTAATCCATCTGAAAATCAAAAAACAAATTACCCTATGCATTACTACAACACTATATTCTCAAATAACCAATTAATCATTTCAAATTAAAAGATGAAAACATAATGAGGCTAATTTTCTTTTTTTTAATCTTTAACATAAGTTTTTCTTATTCACAATTATTAGATTTAGATTACTCTTTTAAAAGAAAGAGCGAAAGGCTTTTAAAAGTAGAGCTTTTAAAGCAATTTATGCTTAGTTATGATACAAATGGAACTATTGGAATGACAGCTGAAGCACTAAATATCAGGTATATCTCGAAAAAAAATACTGACCTCTCTTTTTCACTAATCGGAACACAAATTCTATATTTTGGAAGTAAAAATGATAAGTTAAATTCATTTTCACAACTAATGAATCCCCTAGGAGGAAGAATTGGTGGAATAATTTCATTTACCCAGCAAATAAGTTTTCAAGATAAAACTTCTTATAAGTTCACCTCCTCAGTTGGAGAACGAATGATTGTTTCTAATCCAATTGGAAATTCAGTTGGTTTTGGAAACAGATACTTTCTTAATACAAATGGCAGTGTGGGCTTTATTTATCAAAAACTTTTTAATGAAAAAATTCTAGAAAATAAAAGTCTAATGTTATGGTTTTCTCCAAAGATTATTTTTAGCTATTCTAAAAAAAATGATATTGAAAGATTTTTCTTAAATAGTTTAAAATCAAAATCTTATGGATATTCATTTGAACTAGGGATTGAATATAATAAGTTTTTAAAGATGGGTTTATTATTAAATCAATTGATGAATACAGAAAGATCCTCTACATTAAAATCACCATCATTGAGAATAACTGTTAATTATAAATTGAAAAAAACTAAAATTTTAGATCTAAACCAACAATAAGGTTAGTGCCTGCTTGAGGGTAATACCCAACTCCTTCAATAGTTTTTATCTGACTTGGTGAAGACCAGTCATCATCATAAGTGTAAAAATATCCATTGGATACATACTTTTGGTTAAATATGTTGTTGATCAAAAGGGTTAAATTCACCTTGTTGAAGAATTTTTTTGGCTTCAATTGATAACTTATATTGATATCATTGACAAAATAGGATTCCAGTTTAGATTTTTTAGATTCAATGTTGCTCATGTACTGTTCCCCAACAAACTTTGTTAGCAGGGAAGCTCCAAAATTATTTGATGGTTTATAGAACAAAATATTGCCAACCACTAATTCAGGGGAGTAAGACAGCTTTGTATTACCTAAATATGTTAAAACTCCATCTCTTTTAAAATAAAAGTTTTTATTAGTGTTTTTACTAATTGAAAGATTAGGTTGTAGGAACCAATTATCAGATATACTTGCTTTAATCTCAATTTCAATTCCCAATCGACTACTCTCTCCTATATTTTCTCTTATTGGAGTTCCAACTTCATCTAAAGATCCAGTCAAGGCTAATTGATCCTTATAGAGCATTAGGTATAAATTTGAATAAACTTGAAAAGAATTTCTATTGACTCTCCAACCTAATTCAAAATTATTTAACACTTCAGGTTTTGGATTCCCATTTTCATAATCAACTCTGCTGGGTTCTCTCTGAGCTTTTGAAAAAGAAAAATAAAACTGACTTATATCATTTGCTTGATAGGTTAATCCTGTTTTGGGATTAAAAAACTTAAAATTACTATCTACTTCAAATATTTGAGGTCCTGCAGCGATTCCATCAATGAAATAATCTACATAACGATACTGAAGATCAATAAATCCATTGATCCTATCATTAAATGGCTGTTCTAATTTTGCATAGAAATTTATTTCTTTTTTATCTCCTTGATTATCATAAAACCTCTTCCTTGGTAAGATGTCTCCTGGAGTTTGTGCCCATATTAGAGTTCCAAAGTGATCGCCTAAATATCTGCTAAGTAATAGTCCTAAATCTAATCGGGTTTTATTTTTAACAAAATTTGAGCTAACTGTAAAAACATAATAATCATTATCTAACCACTTCCTTGTGATATTTTCAGTTTCTGAAACAGTTTCTTGGCCAATTTCAAATGGACTCAGCTGTAAGTATGTGAAATCAGTATTCCCAATAAATGAATCATTGTATTCCTCATAATAACCTCTACCATGAGTATAATTTATACCAAAAGAAAGAGTCCATAAATTATTAATTTTTTCATTCCAATGAAATTGATAATGATCTTGACGATAATTATCTTCTTGTGAATCATAAAATCCAGTTATTAAACCATTTTGATCATAAATAGCTCCAGCAGGATTGTATGTTCTTTGAGATAGATCTTCTGTGCCATACCAGGATTGATAAGTAATTTCATGACCGCCAAAAGCAATGGCTTTGATTAGTGTATTTTTATCCTTAAATGCTCCCTGTAAAAAATATGATTTTAAATTAGAAGCTGCCCTATCAATATATCCATCAGAAGTAATTTTAGACAGCCGTCCAGATATTTCAATGTGATCATTTAAAAGTCCTGTCGAAAATTTAAGCGTATTTTTAAATGTATTAAAACTACCAATACTACTACTTAGTGAAGCTGAAGTCTCTTCTTGCATAACATCAGTTAAAATATTTAAACTAGCACCGAAAGCACCAGGTCCATTCGTTGATGTCCCAACTCCTCTTTGTATTTGAATATTTTCAATTGAACTGGCAAAATCAGGAAGATTAACCCAATAAGTTGCCTGCGATTCGGAGTCATTAAAGGGTATCCCATTAAGAGTCACATTAACTCTTGAAGCATCACTACCTCTTATTCTTATCCCTGTATATCCAATCCCAGTACCTGCATCACTTGTTGTTATAACTCCAGGAAGATAATTTAAAAGAATAGGTATATCCTGTCCTAAATTACGGGAACTAATATAGTCCTTAGTAATATTCGTTTGGGTTACTGGATCCGTAGTTTTTGCTCTGATTGTTGAAACTCTGACTTCCTCGAGTTCAAAAACATTGAGTGAATCAATTATTTCATTCTCTTGTTGAGAAAAAATATTTAAGCTGATTAAAAGGACTAATCCTTTATAAATTGATTTCATTGAAAGAATTAATTTAAATAAAAAAGTATGGGAATTATAAAGGATGAATTTAAAAAAACAATTCCCTATGCAGCATTATCTGCTAAGGTTCTATGGGTATATTCTCAGCCTTTAAAGCACCCCCCTTTTTATTTTCCAAATATACAAATGAAAGACATTAAAAAATCTATTTTGCTAAAAAAAGTTTATCAATAACTTTTACTGATGATTTTATACGAGTTTCAATACTTCCAGAAATAAGTTTATAAGGAAAATTATGACTTTCTAATACCTCTCTAAAAAGACTTAGCATTATTTCTCTATTATCTGGACGATCTCTCAGACTATCTCTTTCCCAAGGGACATCAATGTCAGTTAATAAATAAAAATCATAATTTGAATTTTTTGCAGCTTTTAGTATTTCAGGAGAACAATATCCGTTAAAATGAGACTGTGACCAAATTTGAGTTACAACCACATTGGTGTCGCAAAAAATGATTCGTTTAGATTTATTTAAAATTTTTTTTTCAAGTGATTTCTGTCCTTTAACAATGATTGGTAAATCCTCAAGGGAACATACTTCTTTTTTTTGATCCCATTTTCTTTGAAGATAATCCCTTGCAAATTCAGGGACCCAATTAGTTTTATAATAAGAGGCTAATTGTTTTGCTAGAGTAGTTTTACCAGTTGATTCAGGCCCAAAGAGGACTATTTTTAAACAATCTCCTGATTTTTTTGAATTATTTTTTTCCATTCTCTGTAACCTATTATGGCAATTATAGTGAATACAAAATACTGAATCGCAGTTAAAAAAAGACCCTTATAAATATATAAGGGAACCGATAAAACATCGCCAACAATCCAAAAAGTCCAATGTTCAATTTTTCGTCTTGACATTAGCCACATAGCGACGAAAAAAATTCCTGTAGTCAAAGTATCAATATATGCTGATACTGTTGACCACTTATTAAAATAATTATAGATTAAAAAAATTGCTATAATACCAAATAGAAATAAAAAAATAGATCCTATTTTTTCATTTAAACTAGTCCTTCCGACTTGATTTATTATTTGTCCAGATTTTTTCTGTGTCCAAAAATACCATCCATAAAAACTCATTAAAAAGTAATAACCATTAATTGTGGCATCTCCATATAATTCAGATATTATTAGGAGATATACGAAAATAGCTGTACTTAAAATACCTGCTGGATAAACTAAAACATTATTTTCTTTAGCAAACCAAACACTTAAAAAACCAAAAATTACAGCTATAAATTCTAAAAAAAAAATCACAATAAATACATTTGACAGAATTAAAAACTAGGAGAATAATCACTTCTGTCTCCTTTAAAAATTTTCATTTGCAGAACAACATTTTTTTGATCTTTAAAATTATTTTTTATTAGTGGAATTAAGAATTTGGTTAACTGATCATAATCTCCATATATATGAGTACTTAAGGAATTTTCTATAACCTTAAATTTTGATTTTCTTAATCCCTTAATAAAATCTTTAATATGAATTTCATAATTATCTTGAAGAGGAGTAAGAGTTAATTCTATTGATGTTTTCATTTTTAGTCTATATATGCAATAGTTCCACAAAAATTTTTTTCAATGATAAAATTAAGAGAAAATTGCGTTTCTTTTTTATTTATATATACTCTTGCATTCCCTTTTTTTTGTTCTTTTTTAAAAGGAGATATTATAATATTATTCTTAAAACTAATCCCCTTAGCTGAAAAAGCTTTATAAACAGCTTCTTTTGCGGTCCATAGAAGAGTTAGGCCTTTAATTGTGGAGTCAAATTCATAGATAAATTTTTCATCATTATTAATAAATTTATTAGCTATTTTATAAATCTTATTACGATAATTTTCTAGATCAAATCCTATTTTATTTTCACTTATCGCTATCCCAGCAAAATTTTTGCAATGTGTGATGGATATAAATTTACCATTATCTAATTTAGGAGCGCCATTAATATTATATCCTATGGATTTATTTTTAAGTTTAGAAAAATTCAATAATTTCCTTGATGCTAAAAACTCTTTCTTTCTTTCTACTAGTTTGATTGAATCTAGTTTTTTTTTATCAAAAATTGATAGATTAACCTCTTTTTCTAAATCTTCCAGGGATTCTTTAATGTTCCATATATATAGTGATTTATTTTTATCTAACTTAAAACTATTGAATATAGGCATTTGAATTTGTATTAAAAGTCAGTATTTTTGTGATCCGTTTCTTAAACTTAAACAAGTTCATGAATACAAAAAACAAAACTAATTATATAGATTATAAAGTTAAGGATATTAACCTTGCAGATTGGGGTAAAAAAGAAATTAGTCTTGCTGAAGCTGAAATGCCTGGGCTTATGTCTCTAAGAAAAGAATTTGGAAAATCTAAACCTTTAAAAGGAGCAAGGATTGCAGGATGCTTGCATATGACAATTCAGACTGCTGTCCTTATTAAGACACTTAAAGATCTAGGTGCAGAGGTTACTTGGAGTAGTTGTAATATCTTTTCAACTCAAGATCATGCAGCAGCAGCAATTGCTTCTGATGGAATCGCTGTATATGCATGGAAAGGAATGAATGAAGATGAATTTGATTGGTGTATTGAACAAACTTTATTTTTTGGAAAAGATCGTAAGCCTTTAAACATGATCTTAGATGATGGAGGTGATCTTACGAATAAAGTATTAAATGAATTCCCTGAATTAATTCCTGGAATCAAAGGATTATCTGAAGAAACAACTACTGGTGTTCTTCGCCTCTATGAAAGGATGAAAGATGGAACTCTTCCGATTCCAGCGATTAATGTGAATGATTCAGTAACTAAATCAAAATTCGATAATAAATATGGTTGCAAAGAAAGTGCAGTTGATGCTATTAGAAGAAGTACGGATCTTATGATAGCTGGTAAAAGAGTTGTTGTTGCAGGATATGGAGACGTAGGAAAAGGAACAGCTGCGTCTTTTAGAGGAGCTGGTGCTATTGTCAGTGTTACAGAAATTGACCCTATATGTGCTCTTCAAGCGTCAATGGACGGGTATGAAGTTAAAAAGCTCTCCTCTCTAATAACTAATGCAGATATTGTGATTACTGCCACTGGAAATAAAGATATAATTAAAAAAGAACATTTTTTAGCACTTAAAGATAAAGCTGTAATATGTAACATTGGACATTTTGATAATGAGATTGATATGGCTTGGCTTAATAAAAACTATGGCGATTCCAAAATTGAAATTAAGCCCCAAGTAGATATTTATACACTTGAAAAAGATAAACAGTTAATTATATTAGCCGAAGGAAGATTGGTAAATTTAGGTTGTGCAACTGGACATCCAAGTTTTGTAATGAGCAATTCTTTCACTAACCAAATACTTGCTCAAATTGAGCTCTGGAAAAATTCAGATAAATATGAGAATAAGATTTACATGTTGCCTAAACATCTTGATGAGAAGGTTGCTTCGTTG
>PBWA01000030.1 GCA_002728855.1 Flavobacteriaceae bacterium | reverse complement strand
TATGAAGGTCAAGTCTCATGCTATTCATAAATGAATTAATCAATTCAATTTCAATATTATTTTCATTTACAGTGTGTTGAAAAGAATTTAGAATTGGATTTAAACTTATTTTATTTTCTATTGAATATAAGAGATCATTTTCAAATTTATCTAGAAGGTCATTTTTACTAAATTTATGAAATGAATCAACTATTTCATCAGCAAACCTAACAAAGCCATAAATGTTATATATATGTTTTTTTATTTTATTCCCAAGAAGAGCTGTACCCATTGAAAAGGAAGTACTGTAATGTCTAGTGACAAGTTTGCTACATTCAAATGAAACTGTATCGAAGAGCTCTTTCATTTCAAAAAATAATCACTGTAAAAGTACTAAAATTTGATTCAAAATAAATTAAATAAAATGGATTTGATTAATGGGGAAGTGCGCACGAGAAGACTCGAACTTCCACGGGATATAACCCCACTAGGCCCTCAACCTAGCGCGTCTACCAATTCCGCCACATGCGCATTTGTGACCTGGCTGGGTCTCGAACCCAGGACCCTCTCCTTAAAAGGGAGATGCTCTACCAACTGAGCTACCAGGTCTAAAGCTGCAAATATAGGATCAATAATTTATTTTTCACCTGTTATTTATGTAATTTTAACTTACTTTATTTATAAAAAATTGTCATTTTTTATTGTTTTAATAGGTTATATGGGATCAGGTAAAACTTCAGTTGCCACCGAGCTCTCAAAACAAACGTCAAAACCATTTATTGATCTTGATAATTTCATTGAAAAAAGTGAAAATTCTTCAATTAAAAAAATTTTTCAAAAATATGGAGAAATTCATTTTAGAAATAAAGAAAGACTTTATTTAGAAAAAATAATAAACTCAAATAGTCCTTCTATTATTTCTCTTGGAGGAGGGACTCCATGTTACTTTAATAATATGAAACTTTTGAAATCTAAAGGAAATGTTTGTACTTTTTTTTTAAAAGTTTCTCCAGAAAATTTATCTAAAAGATTATTTAACGAAAGAATGAAAAGGCCTTTAATTTCTCATATTCATTCTCTTAAATCTTTAGAAAAATATGTATCGAAACATTTATTTGAACGTATGCCTTATTATATACAATCAGATTATCAAATAGACACATCCAATAAATCAATTTCAGAAATTGCCGTAAATATTTTGGATTTGTTACGTTAAGTAAACCCCTTCATTTTTATTAAAAACTACTGATACATGTTCTTTTATCGAGGTTGATAAAGAGATTCCTTTAAAATCAGCTTTTATTGGGTAAATTTTATGATTTCTATTTACTAAAACAGCAGTTTGAATTTTCTTGAGACCTTTTGAAAGAAAATAATTGGTAGAGTGAATTAAAGTCTTTCCTGTATTAAGAACATCATCAATAACAACTATACATTTATTTTTCAAACAAATGTCCTCTTTTACTTTTATTTCTTTATGGGGATTTTTTTTATCAATATTAATTTCAATTAATTCAATTTTTATAGATGAAATTTGAATTAATTCGCTTTTAATTCTATTGGCAAAAACAGAGCCATTTTTGTATACACCAGCTAAAATTATAGATTCTTCTTCAAGATTTGTTTCAAGAATCTGATATGCAATCCTCCTTACAGTGTAGTTTATATCACTAGAGTTTAATATTATTTTATTTGAGTCAAATTTCATCTTAGTTGATTTAAATAAAACATCTATCAATTTACAAATTACTAACTGAAATTTATTAAAGCTGCATGTGATTATATTATAAAAATGATGTTAATAAATAAAATAAGAGAATCATTTTAAAGATATTTATCAATTTCTCTTCTTTCTTTTTTTGTTGGTCTGCCAGTGCCCTTTGTTCTTTTAATAGAAATTGTTTTTACATTGATTTTGGAACTATTATTACTTACCTCTTCTTCCTTTCTATGTAAATCAATAATTTTTGCACCAATTCTTGTCTTTGGTAATTTTAAAATAATAATATCCTTTATTATTTGATTTTTGTTAATTGATATTTTATCTCCAATGAAAATTTCTTTTGATGGTTTTATTGATTTCCCGAGTATTTTAATTTTTCCACCTTTACAAGCTTTACTGGCAAGACTTCTAGTTTTATAATATCTTAAACTCCACAAAAGTAGGTCAGCTCTCATCGAATAATTATTTATCTAATACAAAAATAAAGTAAAATCGTATTTTTGTATTTGGAATGATGACTTATAATAAAAATCTAAATTATTTTTTCTTTACACTATTGATATTTTTATACGCTTGTAAAAAAGATGATTCTGATCAAGTTGAAGAAATTAGAGACTTATCTGAACAGACTTCAGCTGACAATTCTGCATTAATTGAATATTTGGAAACACATTTTTATAATTATGAAGATTTCGAAAATAATCCTGACAAATATCCTATAGACATTAAACTTGATACTATCGCTGATGATAATATTAATAAGATTCCATTAATAAACCAGGTTACTAAAAAAACAATCGAACTTATAAATGGTGATGATATTGTCAATGCAGATCTTTATTATTTAGTTTCTAGACAAGGCAAAGGGAATAGACCATCGGTTGCAGATTCTACCTTTGTAACTTATAGAGGAAATTTATTAAATGGATTAAAGTTTGATGAAAAAGTCTATCCAGTCTGGTTTGATCTGATTTCTGTTGTGAGAGGTTTTAGAGAAGTTTTACCAGAGTTTTCTGATGGAACTTTTTCAATTAGAGCTGATGGCACATTTGATTTTAAAGATTATGGGCAGGGTATATTTTTTATTCCATCAAGTTTAGGATATTTTTCAAATAATACAGGGTCAATACCTGCTTATTCCCCGCTTATTTTTTCTGTTTCTCTTTATTTAGTTAATCAATCAGATCATGATTTGGATGGAATTTTATCAATAGATGAAGATGTAAATAAAGATAATAATCCATTAAATGACGATACTGATAATGATGGAATATATAATCTATTTGATTCTGATGATGATGGAGATGGCATTCTAACCTCTAATGAGTATGATCAGAATGAGGATGGTATTCCTGACGACTCTGATAATGATGGTATTCCTGACTATTTGGATTCTGACTAGTAAATAAAAAATAAATTATCAACTATTTTCTTTTAATAACCTTTTCACATGAATCTATTATGGATTCTTTATTAAGTCCATATTTATTCATTAATTCAGCAGGTTTACCAGATTCACCAAAAGTATCATTTGTAGCAACAAATTCTTGAGGTGCTGGATAATTTTGGGATAGAATTCTTGAAACTGTTTCTCCTAAACCTCCATGAAAATTATGTTCTTCAGCAGAAACTACAGCTTTTGTTTTTTTTATAGAATTAAGAATTATTTTTTCATCAATTGGTTTTATTGTATGTATATTAATTACTTCTGCATAGATACCTTTTTCTTCAAGATATTCTGCAGCATTTAAAGCGTCCCAGACAAGATGACCTGTTGCTATAATTGTCACATCAGTTCCTTGGTTTAAAATAATTCCTTTGCCTATTTCAAATTTTAAATTAGGATCAGTAAAATTTGGCACTGAAGGTCTCCCAAAACGAAGATAAACTGGCCCATAATGTTTAGAAATAGCTATAGTAGCCGCTTTTGTTTGGTTATAGTCACATGGGTTTATGACAACCATGCCTGGAAGCATTTTCATAAGACCTATATCCTCTAGGATTTGATGGGTAGCACCATCTTCTCCAAGAGTTATTCCAGAATGCGACGCACATATCTTGACATTTTTATTTGAATAAGCAACAGATTGTCTAATTTGGTCATATACACGGCCAGTTGAAAAATTAGCAAATGTACCTGTATAAGGTATTTTACCTCCTATTGTTAGACCAGCAGCAATGCCAATCATATTAGCCTCTGCTACACCCACTTGAAAAAAACGTTCAGGATTTTCTCTCATAAAGCCATCCATTTTCAAAGATCCTGTTAAATCAGCACATAAAGCTACTACATTAGGATTACTTCTTCCCAGCTCTAGAAGTCCTGATCCAAACCCTGATCTTGTATCTTTAGACCCAGTATTTTCAAATTTATTCATATCAAATAATATTAATAATCACCAATGGTTTCAGGATTTTGATCTAAAGCTTTTAAAAGTAATTCATCATTGGGAGCTACACCATGCCATTTATGCGTCCCCATCATATAATCAACTCCATTGCCCATTTCAGTCTCCATTAAAATAATTACAGGCTTTTCTTTTCTAGTTAGTGCTTTAGCTTTTTTTAAAGTTTTAATAATTAAGTCAATATTATTACCTTCTTTAAGCTCCAAAATCTCCCATCCAAATGACAGAAACTTATTTTTTAAATCACCTAAAGATAAAACCTCATCAGTACTACCATCTATCTGTTTGCCATTTAAATCTACCGTAGCAATAATATTATCTACTTTATTTGCAGAGGCAAACATTGCAGCTTCCCAATTTTGACCTTCTTGAAGTTCTCCATCTCCCAATAAAATATATACTAATTTATTGTCATTATTTAATTTTTTTGATAAAGAGGCTCCTAGGGCAACAGAAAGTCCCTGTCCAAGGGACCCAGATGCTATTCTTATACCGGGTAAATTGTCATGTGTCGTAGGATGACCTTGAAGTCTTGAATTAATCAATCTAAAAGTGCTTAATTCAGAAATAGGAAAAAAACCTCTTCTGGCCAGTGTGCTGTAAAAAACTGGTGAAATATGTCCGTTTGACAAAAAGAAAACATCTTCATTATATCCGTCCATAGAGAAGTTTTCATTTATCTCCATTACTTCATGATATAGTGCGATAAAGAATTCAGTGCAACCAAGTGAACCTCCAGGATGTCCAGAATTAACATTATTGACCATTCTTAGGATGTCTCTTCTTGTTTGAAAGACTAGATTTTGAAGTTTGTTTTCTTCTTTCATTTTTATAGAACAAATTTAAGATTTAGAAACACAGTCGCAAAGATGATTCATCGCATTTATTAAGTATTATATTATTAGTTGTTAACAACTTATTTTTTAGAGACTATATTTTCAGTTTAAAGTGTCCCTATTTTTATAAAATAAAAGTATTCTCTATGTTTAAAATAATTCATAATGATTTAAAATCTTCTGCTCGTGTTGGAGAGATTAATACAGATCATGGAAAAATACAAACTCCAGTTTTTATGCCTGTTGGGACAAATGCAAGTGTTAGGGCAGTTCATCAAAGAGAGTTAAAAGAAGATATTAATTCTAGTATTATTCTAGGCAATACATATCATTTATATCTAAGACCTGGAACAGAAATATTAAAAAAAGTTGGAGGGATACATAAATTTATGCAATGGGATAGACCTGTTTTAACTGATTCAGGTGGGTTTCAAGTCTATTCTTTATCCAACAATAGAAAAATTTCTGAAGAAGGTGTTAATTTTCAATCCCATATAGACGGTTCTTATCATTTATTTACTCCAGAGAAAGCGATTCAAATTCAAAGTCAAATTGGTGCAGACATTATCATGGCCTTTGATGAGTGTATTCCATATCCTTTTGAATATCAAAAAACAAAACAATCAACAAATATGACTCATAGATGGCTTGATAGATGTATTGAAGAAATGAAAAAACAAGAATTCAAATATAACTACCACCAAACTTTGTTTCCAATTGTTCAAGGTGGTGTTTATAAGGATTTAAGAGAATCATCAGCTGAATATATTGCCAAAAAAAATCTACCTGGGAATGCAATTGGTGGTCTTTCAGTTGGAGAGCCAATAGAGCAAATGTATGAAATGACCGAATTAACCTGTAGTATCTTACCAAAAGATAAACCTAGATATTTGATGGGAGTTGGAACACCAATAAATATTCTTGAATGTATAGCAAATGGAGTTGATATGTTTGATTGTGTAATACCGACAAGAAATGGAAGGAATGGAACTTTATACACTTCAAATGGAATTATAAATATAAAAAATAAAAAATGGCAAGATGATTTTTCTCCTATTGATCAATTTAATTATAGTTTTGTAGACACAGATTATACAAAAGCATATTTAAGGCATCTCTTTACCGTGAATGAAATTTTAGGAAAACAAATAGCTACACTCCATAATCTATCTTTCTTCATGTGGTTGATGAAAGAGTCAAGAAGGCATATTATAGAAGGAACTTTTAATAGTTGGAAGAAAAAAATGATAAAACAAATGGATCAAAAAACCTCATGAAGATTTTTGACAAATACATAATAAAAAAATACATATTCACTTTTTTGACTATGCTCTCATTGTTTATACCTGTGGCAATTATGGTTGATTTAGCTGAAAAAATTGACAAGTTTAAAGAAAAAGAAATCCCTTTGAATGACATTATTAATTATTACTTTGATTTTATATGGTACTTTGCAAACTTATTATTCCCTATTTTTCTTTTTTTAGCTGTTATATGGTTTACTTCAAAACTCGCAAATAATACAGAAATAATTGCCGTATTAAGCTCAGGTATTTCTTTTTTCAGATTTTTGAGACCATACATAATTTCAGCATCAATAATTGCTGTTTTTTCTTTTTTTGCAGGCATGTTTATTGTTCCAAATTCAAGTCTAAGGTTTAATGAATTTAGATTTAAATATTTAGAAAAAAAGAAGGAAAGAAGAACAAGTGATCTTTTTAAAAAAATAAATGAAAACGAATATGTTTTTGTAAGTAATTATGATCCTGTGAGAAAAAGAGGAACAAATTTTTCTTTAGAACATTTTGAGGATAACGAATTGAAATTTAAAATTTTATCCAACAGTATCCGATGGATTGAGGAGAAAAAAAACTTCAGACTTTTTGGTTATACTAAAAGAGTATTCATTGACGAAAAAGAGAGACATTTTTCAAAATCAAGAATTGATACAATTTTTGATTTTAAAATTGAAGATCTTTCCCCTGTAACATATAAAGCAGAAACCTTAACCTTCGGCCCGTTAAATGAATTTATTAAAAAAGAACGTGCTAGTGGATCTACATTAATTAATGATCATTTATTAGTTCGTCATAAAAGATGGAGTTTGCCACTTTCGTCTTTTGTATTGACATTGATAGCTGTATCTGTATCTTCTTTCAAGAGAAGAGGGGGTATGGGAATTAATCTTGCTTTTGGAATAACTTTGGGATTTATATATATTTTTTTTGACAAGGTTTTTGGTATTATGGTCAACAAATCGACATTTTCTCCAGCTTTAGCTGCTTGGTTGCCACTATTTATTTTTGGTCTTTTATCAATTTATTTACTTTTAAATTCAAAACGATAAAGTTCAATTTAATTTATACATTTGTTTTATTGAAGAAGAAAT
>PBWA01000029.1 GCA_002728855.1 Flavobacteriaceae bacterium | reverse complement strand
GTGAAGCCCCAGTTCCTATGGCATGCCCTTCAATTATTTTTGAAATACCCACCAGTAACTGATTCGAGGAATTGGCTGCTATATGTCTTGTGTTTGAAAGGACTCCAACATATAGATCAAACCATTCACTATTTGCTTCAGCGGTTGATAGGCTAAATCCATAAATATTAGAATATAAAGACGAGTAACCAATAAGCTGCCCAGAATACATTCCTCCAATTCTGTTTAAATGCCCACAGTTTAATTGAACATTTGCTAATTGTGCGCCTGTTAAAAACAAGCGTTCCTCAACATCGGTAACGATGATGTCATTTGGATTATCATTAATACCATCTACCAAATCTTCACATGAAATTATAAAGATGATAGAAAGAGATAAAATTATATTGTAAGTTATTTTTTTCATTTCTTTATTAATTAAAAGTTAAAGGCTGCTGAGAATAATACAGATTTAGATTGAGGATTTGTAAAATAATCCAATCCAAGTGCATTTCCAACACCGTATTGATTTGTTTCAGGATCAATTCCTGGTACGTTATTAATGTTGATTAGATTTCTTCCAGTAGCAGTTAATCTTATATTATCTAATCCAAGAAGAGAATTTAATCTTTCACTAGTTAATAGATAACTTAATGAAAGTTCTCTTACCTTAGTGAAGGTTGCATCATAAACACCAAAATTATAGGCTTGGTTATCACCAAAACCACCCCCAATTCCAGTTCGATACCAATCTTCATCTAATAGAACTGGACCTGCTCCAAAGTCTCTAACGTTTCCACGGACAGTTGTTCCTGCTGGTATAAGATCTCCATCGTGATTTCTAAGATCTTGTGTCGTTGTTATTCTATTAGCTGTAGCTTGTGTTGTTCCAAAACGATGAAGTACCCATAATGTTCTTGGCATAAAATCTCCACCTTCAGAGTGTTCAAGTACAACATTTAGACTGAGGTTTTTATAATCAAGATTAAAACCTATTCCAGCTACCCAATCAGGATTGGGATCACCAAGTATAACAGGACTTGGGGTAATTTGAGGGAATCCATTTGAATCTAAATCAAAACTTCCGTCAGCATTTGTTCTAGAACCTGTTCCATATAAAACTCCAAGTTGTTGACCAACAATGGCTCTTGAACTTACAGATGCTCCTGGACTTAAATTAATGGTTTCTGTACCGAATAGATCAGTAACTTCATTAGTATTTTTTGACCAGTTAAGAGAAGTAACTAGATTTAAATCTCCTCTTTTGATGGCTTTCCAACCAAGGTCTAGTTCTAAACCATTATTAGTCATGGATCCAAAATTTCCATATTGAGTAGAAAATCCAGAGGAAGGAGAGAGATTCACATCAAGTAAAATACCCTCTATTTCATTATTGTAATAGGTCATCGAAAAAGATAAATCATCATTTAAAAACCTTAAATCTGTTCCAATCTCCCATTCAGTTTTTACCTCAGGTTCCAGATTTGGGTTTCCAAGGTTGTTGTCAAGTCTATAACCTCCTCCAAAGGAATCTATCGCTATTGGGTCACTGTAGGTAGAATAACTAAAACCTCCTTCAGCTAATGTCTGAAATTGATGAGCTGATGGCTGAACACCTACTTTTCCCCATGTTGCACGAAGTTTTCCAAAGGAAAGAGCACTAGACCCTAAAGTATTTGTAAAGTTCCATGCAGCATCAATGGAAGGATAAAAGAATGCCCCTTTAATTGTTGAAGATGCTTCTAATCCACCAGAAATGGCTACATAAAGCTGATCAAACATATCTAAGTTAAAAACGGCATAACCTCTATTTGATTTTCTAAAAGTTCTGTAGTTTTCAAAAGCTGTAGCTTCAGCAGCGGTATTTAGAGATGCTGTTCTTTTCCTTGAGTTTACAAGAAACCCTGTTACACTCCCTGAATTTCTGTTGTATTTTCTATCATTTATACTCCAACCAACAGTTGATGTAAGGCTAATATTGGAGGTAAGATCATTTGTAGCTCTTGCAATAACGTCAAAACTGTAGTTACGTACAGATATTTCACTTTCAAAAAAAGCACCATTATTGAATGCTCCACCAGCACTCCCTACAGGGTAGAAGGTTGTTCTTCTGTCGTCAGAGAAGTCAATATTTCCTCTTCCAATAACTTGAAGCCAGTTGTTAGGTTTTATAGTTATCTCAGGTGTCGCAGTTATTCTGTTTACAGCTACGAAAGACTTTTGCTCATGAACAGTCCACCCAGGGTTATTGTAACTAGGATTTTGTGAGTTACCTAGGTATCTACGATACGATCGATGTCTGTTTACAGTTTCAGCACCAGAAGAACTTGTATAGGTCCCTAAGTAATCAGCGTTGTCAAAATCAGGAGGAGTTCTAAGTAATCCTAACATTATTCCTGCAGTGTTAGAACTTTGCTGAATCCTATTGGTTCTACTATATGTGTATGACATTTTATTTGACAATGAAACTGCATCGTTTAGTCTTGCCTTATAATTGAATCGAAGATTTGTTCTGTCATAACTAGAACCTACAACTATTCCTTCTTGAGCTATATTAGAAAGGCTAAAAAAATATTTATCTTTTCCAGCACCTCCGCTAATTGTGAGATCATTTTGATGAAAAGTACCTGTCTGAAACGCTTGGTCCCAGTTTTTCTCTACAAAAGTTTCTCTAGAGTTTTTTGCAGTAATAGGATAGTAAACAGTTCCATCTAAGGCAGTGAAAAATTGTCCAGTAGTATTGAAGGTGTCTGCACCCCCTGAACGATCTGGAATATAATCACCCCATGACTCTGCTCTTGTTGCTCCATAAACGCCAGATCTACCCTGTCCCCAGGTGTCTTGCATTGGAATTCTTTCCGAAACCTCATCAAAAGAATAAGTTGATGTAAATGTAATTTTTGCATCTCCAGTTTGCCCTTCTTTGGTGGTGATAACAACTACTCCATTAGCGGCTCTACTTCCCCAAACAGCAGCAGCAGATGCCCCTTTTAAAACTTCCATAGAGGCAATGTCATTTGGATTAAGGTCATTGATTCTTGATCCATTTGAAACTCCTCCAGATCTAGAGCCACGTCCATCAAAGCTGTTGTAAAATGTGGAGTTATCCATTGGAACACCATCTACAATAAATAATGGAGCACTAGCACCAGAAATGGTATTTGCTCCTCGGATTCTAATTGTTGCTCCTGCACCAGGATCGGCATTTGATCTGGAAATTTTGACACCAGAGGCCTTTCCGCTTAATGAGTTTAGAAGTGTTGGTTCACCTGATCTAACTACGGCGTCTGTATTAACCTTAGAAGAGGTTTGACCCATTTGGTCCCTAATTTCAACAAAACCAAGTGAGGTTACAACAACCTCTTGCAATACTTCAGCATCTTCTGAAAGACTGATTTGAAGGTTTGACTGATCGCCTACGGTTATTTGCTGAGACTCAAATCCAGTAAAGCTCACTTCTATAACACTATCGTCACCACTAACTGTGATGCTGAAGTTTCCATCGAAGTCTGTGCTTACCCCATTTGAAGTTCCAACTTCAATTATGTTTGCTCCAGGTAATGGTTGTCCCGATGAATCTAGCACGGTACCAGAAACAATTTTCTGTGCAGCTAATAGACTGGAACAAAACATTAAAAGGAGAATAAGATATTTCTCGAATTTCATATGTATAAATTTTGTTTAATAAATATTTTACAATGTAAAAATTTAATAAAAAATGACATCATTTTTTGAGATAAAATTTCAAGACATTTAATAAAATCTAAAAAATTGTGCATTAAAATTTAAAAATTGTTAATCAGGAGGTTTGAATACACAAAAAATATTTCTAGATTTGCACGCTCAAAAATAAAGGTATATATGCCAACAATTGGACAACTTGTAAGGAAAGGAAGGTCGAGTATATCAAAAAAAAGCAAATCTGCTGCATTAGATTCTTGTCCTCAGCGTAGAGGAGTCTGTACTCGTGTGTACACGACTACGCCAAAAAAACCTAATTCAGCTATGAGAAAAGTTGCAAGGGTTCGATTAACTAATGGAAAAGAAGTGAATGCATATATTCCTGGAGAAGGACACAACCTACAAGAACATTCTATAGTTTTGGTTCGTGGCGGGAGAGTGAAAGATCTTCCTGGAGTTCGTTATCATATCGTTAGAGGCGCTCTGGACACTGCTGGTGTAGATGGAAGATTACAAAGACGATCAAAATACGGGGCAAAAAAACCTAAAAAATAACTTCACAGGTATTTCAGATGAGAAAACGACAAGCAAAAAAAAGAAAATTAATTCCTGATCCTAAGTTCCAAGACCAATTAGTAAGTCGTTTTGTCAACATGTTGATGTGGAGTGGAAAAAAATCTGTAGCACTGGATATATTTTATAAAGCCTTAGAGGTTGTTGATGATAAAAAAGATACTAAAGAAAAGACTGCTCTAGAAGTTTGGAAAGATGCTCTCTCCAATGTAATGCCTCATGTTGAAGTAAGAAGCAGAAGAGTTGGGGGTGCGACCTTTCAAATTCCAATGCAGATTAGACCTGACAGGAAAATTTCTC
Organism: Flavobacteriaceae bacterium; assembly: GCA_002728855.1. GTDB lineage: Bacteria > Bacteroidota > Bacteroidia > Flavobacteriales > Flavobacteriaceae. The sequence goes on along the minus strand of PBWA01000029.1, from coordinate 28,499 downwards.
TTGCCATGAAGTGGCTTATCTCTTTTTCCAGAAAAAGAAATGAAAAATCCATGTCACAAAAACTAGCTCAAGAAATCTTAGCTGCTTTCAAAGAAGAAGGTGCTGCATTCAAGAAACGTGTTGACACCCATAAAATGGCTGAAGCTAATAAAGCATTTTCTCATTTTAGATTTTAAAAATTATGAGCAGAGACTTAAAATATACAAGAAATATTGGGATAGCTGCTCACATCGATGCAGGAAAAACCACAACTACTGAAAGAGTTTTATTTTATACTGGAGTAAGTCACAAAATTGGAGAGGTTCATGATGGTGCGGCTACTATGGATTGGATGGAGCAGGAACAAGAGAGAGGAATAACCATTACCTCTGCAGCAACTACTTGCATATGGAACTTCCCAACCCAACAAGGAAAACCAGTTGAAGGTGCAAAAGAATATCAATTAAATATCATTGATACCCCTGGACACGTTGACTTTACAGTAGAGGTTAATAGATCCCTTAGGGTTCTTGACGGACTAGTTTTTTTATTTAGTGCTGTTGACGGAGTAGAACCTCAATCAGAAACTAATTGGAGATTAGCAGATAATTATAAGGTTCCTAGAATAGGTTTTGTCAACAAAATGGATCGACAAGGATCAAACTTCCTCAATGTTTGTAAACAAGTTCGTGAAATGCTAAAGTCTAACGCTGTTCCAATAGTATTAAATATTGGAGAGGAAGAAGATTTTAAGGGTATTGTTGATTTAGTAAAGAATAAAGCTATTGTATGGCATGAAAACAACTATGGCTCGACTTTTGATGAAGTTGAGATCCCTGATAATCTCAAAGAAGATGCAAAAAAATATCGTTCTGACCTAATTGAAGCTGTTGCTGGATATGATGAAGGTCTTTTTGAAAAGTTTTTTGAAGATCCAGATTCAATTTCTGAAGATGAAATTCATAATGCTTTAAGAGCTGCAACCCAAGACATGAGTATTATTCCAATGATCTGCGGTTCAGCATTCAAAAATAAGGGTGTTCAGTTTTTACTTGATGCAGTATGCAGGTATTTACCATCTCCATTAGATAAAGATGCAATAACCGGAACTGATCCTAATTCTGGAAATGAAGTTTCAAGAAAACCTAACTCAGATGAGCCTTTCTCAGCGTTGGCATTTAAAATTGCTACTGATCCTTATGTTGGTAGATTAGCTTTTTTTAGAGCATATTCTGGTAAACTTGATGCTGGATCATACGTATTAAATAATAGAACAGGAAACAAGGAAAGGATATCTCGAATATATCAGATGCATTCTAATAAACAGAATTCAATAGAAGCGATTGAGGCAGGTGATATTGGAGCAGCTGTTGGATTTAAAGATATTAAAACAGGTGATACTCTCTCTGCAGAGAAGTCTCCTATTATTCTTGAAAGTATGGATTTTCCTGAGCCAGTTATTGGTATAGCAGTTGAGCCAAAAACGAAAGCTGATGTAGATAAACTTGGAATTGCTCTAACTAAATTAGCTGAAGAGGATCCAACATTTCAAGTTAAAACAGACGAGTCATCAGGTCAAACAATTATCTCTGGTATGGGTGAATTGCATTTAGATATAATAGTCGATAGACTCAAACGAGAATTTAAAGTTGAAGTGAATCAAGGCAAACCCCAAGTTCAGTACAAAGAAGCCCTAACCGCTTTAGCTGAGCACAGAGAAATTTATAAAAAACAAACTGGAGGTAGGGGTAAGTTTGCTGATATAGTTTTTTCAATTGAACCTTCAAACGAAGAAAAACCTGGATTAGATTTTGTTGATCTTATTAAGGGAGGTAATATTCCAAAGGAATTTATTCCCTCAGTTGAAAAAGGTTTTAAAGAAGGTATGAAAAATGGTCCTTTGGCAGGTTTTGAAATTGATTCAATGAAGGTTACATTAAAAGATGGTTCCTTTCATCCTGTAGATTCTGACTCATTGTCCTTTGAATTAGCAGCAAAAATAGGTTTTAAAGAAGCAGCAAGGCAAGCCAAAGCGGTAATTATGGAACCTATAATGAAATTAGAAGTTTTAACTCCTGAAGAAAATATGGGTGATATTGTTGGAGATTTAAATCGAAGAAGGGGACAAGTAAATTCTATGGATGATAGAGCTGGATCTAAAGTTGTTAAGGCGGAAGTTCCACTTTCAGAAATGTTTGGATATGTAACCTCTCTCAGAACTCTTTCTTCTGGTCGAGCTACATCAACAATGGAATTTTCTCATTATGCCGAAACACCTTCTAGTATATCAGATGGTGTGATATCAGAAATTAAAGGTAATAACAGTGATTAACAAAAATAGATGAGTCAAAAAATAAGAATTAAGCTTAAGTCATATGATCACAATTTAGTGGATAAGTCTGCTGATAAGATCGTTAAAACAGTTAAATCTACTGGTGCAGTGATAACAGGACCAATTCCTTTACCGACTCATAGAAAGATTTTCACTGTTTTACGTTCGCCTCATGTGAATAAAAAATCTAGAGAACAATTTAAATTAAACTCATATAAACGTCTATTGGATATTTATAGTTCTTCTTCTAAAACTGTTGATGCATTAATGAAGCTAGAACTTCCAAGTGGAGTAGAGGTTGAAATCAAAGTCTAAAATTATATATAAGAATGTCTGGTTTAATTGGTAGAAAAATAGGAATGTCTAGTCTTTTTGATGAAAAAGGAAAGAATGTACCTTGTACTGTTTTGGAGCTTGGACCATGCGTAGTAACTCAAGTTAAAACAATTGATAATGATGGATATGAAGCTGTTCAATTGGGATTTGATGATAAACCAGATAAAAAAGTAAACAAATCTATTTCTGGTCATTTTAATAAGGCTAAAGTTGACCCCAAAAAAAAACTTGTAGAATTCAAAATGAATTTTGAAGAGGATTTAAAGTTAGGAGATACAATCACCGTTGAACATTTTAAAGAGGGAGAATTTGTTGATATCTCTGCTATTTCTAAAGGTAAAGGTTTTCAAGGCGTGGTAAAAAGACATGGATTTAGTGGAGTTGGACAGTCTACTCACGGACAGCATAATAGATTGAGAGCTCCTGGATCAATAGGTGCTGCTTCATATCCAGCAAGAGTTTTTAAGGGGATGAGAATGGCTGGACAAACTGGAGCAGAGAAAGTTAAAATTCAAAATTTGATTGTTTTGAAAGTTTTACCAGAAAAAAATGTACTAGTTGTTAAAGGCTCTGTACCAGGTCACAAAAACTCATATGTAATTGTTCAAAAGTAATGGAGCTATCGGTGTTAAATAGAAAAGGAAAGGATACTGGCAGAAAAGTCAAATTAAGTCAGTCCATTTTTGGTATTGAGCCAAGTGACCATGCTATATATTTGGATGTTAAGCAGCATTTAGCCAATTCCAGACAAGGAACTCACAAGACTAAGCAGCGAGGCGAAATAAAAGGTAGTACTAGAAAAATTAAGAAACAAAAAGGGACTGGTACTGCTAGAGCAGGAAGTATAAAGAATCCAATTTTTAGAGGTGGAGGTAGAACTTTTGGACCTCTTCCAAGAGACTACTCTATGAAAGTTAATAAAAAAGTCAAAGTACTAGCTCGTAAGTCAGCATTAAGTCTCAAGGCAAAAGATAAGTCAATTTTGATTTTAGAAGATATAAGTTTCAAAACCCCTAAAACGTCTGATTTTTTAAAGCTTTTGAAAGATTTAGGACTAAATGGTAAAAAAACTTTAATGGTATTGGGCGGAGAAAATAAAAATGTATATTTGTCGTCGCGAAATTTGCAGGGAACGGAGGTCGTAACAAACTCAGAATTAAATACTTACAAAATTTTTAATTCATCGAAATTGATTTTGTTAGAGAGCTCAGTTGAAAAAATTGAATCTATTTTAAAATAATTCAAAGAAATGAATGTTCTAATTAGGCCAATAATAACTGAAAAAGCTACTTCAAAAAGTGAGTTAAGCAACTGTTATACTTTTCAAGTAGATCCAAATTCAAATAAAATACAGATTAAAAAAGCTGTAGAGAAACTATACAATGTTTCAGTTGATAAAGTTAGAACGCTCAAGTATGGTTCAATTTTAAGAACACGATACACTAAAAATGGAATCCAAAGAGGAAAAAGCAATGTAACTAAAAGAGCTATAGTTCAAGTTTCAGATGGAGATTCGATAGATTTTTTTAATAACATTAAATAACCAATATGTCAGTAAGAAAGTTAAAACCAGTTACTCCTGCTCAGCGATTTAGAATCGTAAATGGTTTTGATATGCTAACTACTGATAAACCTGAAAAAAGTTTGCTTTCTAAAAAAAATAAAAATGGAGGAAGAAACAATCAAGGGAAGATGACTGTACCGCATCGCGGAGGAGGTCATAAAAGAAGATATAGGATCATTGACTTCAAAAGAAATAAAGTTGATGTTGAGGCAGAAGTTAAGTCGATTGAATATGATCCCAACCGATCTGCCTTCATTGCTCTCCTAAAGTATAAGGATGGACAAAAAAATTATATCATTGCGCCAAGTGGTTTGAAAGTTGGTCAGAAAGTTTTTTCAGGAGAAAATGCTTCTCCTGAGATCGGTAATGCTTTAACGCTATCAAAGATACCATTAGGGACTATTATTTCATGTGTTGAGATTAATCCCGGTGGAGGTGCTGTAATTGCAAGAAGTGCTGGTTCTTATGTTCAATTAATGGCAAGAGAGGGAAAATTTGCAACTGTAAAGATGCCTTCTGGAGAAACTAGATTGATAAATTCCAAATGTATTGCTATGATAGGAGCAGTATCAAACTCTGATCATCAGCTTTTGGTATCCGGTAAAGCTGGAAGGTCCCGTTGGTTAGGCAAAAGACCGAGAACAAGACCGGTAGCCATGAATCCTGTTGATCATCCTATGGGAGGAGGAGAAGGGCGCGCTTCTGGAGGTCATCCTAGATCAAAAAAAGGCATACCTGCAAAGGGTTTTAGAACAAGATCTAAAAATAAAGCCAGTAATAAATTTATTTTAGAAAGAAGAAAAAAATAGTTTTATGCCACGTTCATTAAAAAAAGGTCCGTTTGTTCATCATAGTCTTGAAAAAAAGATTATGAAAAATATTGAAGAAAATAAAAAAACAGTTATTAAAACTTGGTCTAGAGCATCTTTGATAACGCCTGACTTTGTTGGGCAAACTATTGCAGTTCACAATGGAAGACAATTTATTCCGGTTTACATAACAGAAAACATGGTTGGACACAAGTTAGGAGAATTCTCGCCTACCCGTTCATTTAGAGGGCATTCAGGAGCCAAAAATAAAGGTAATAATTAAGATAGAGAGATGGGTAATAGAAAACATCAAATGGCGGTCAGACAAAAAGAAGCAAAAAAAACTATTGCTTTTGCTAAACTAAATAATTCTCCTATTCCTGCAAGAAAAATGAGACTTGTAGCAGACCAATTAAGGGGTGAGGATATAAACAAAGCTCTTTCAATATTAAAATTTAGTCCAAAAGAAGCAGCTCGTCGTCTTGAAAAGTTATTGCTCTCTGCTATTGCCAATTGGCAGGCAAAAAATGAAAAAGATGATGTTGAGAAAGCGAATTTGTTTATTAAAGAAATTAAAGTCGATGGTGCTGGTATGTTAAAAAGAATAAGACCTGCTCCTCAGGGGCGTGCTCATAGAATTAGAAAAAGATCAAATCATGTTACTTTAGTTTTAGGTAATAATAAAATCAATTAATTAAGATGGGACAAAAAACAAACCCTATAGGAAATCGTTTAGGAATCATAAGAGGTTGGAATTCCAACTGGTATGGTGGTAGAGATTATGGTGATAAACTGGCTGAAGATAATCAAATCAGAAAGTATATAAATGTTCGTTTATCTAAGGCTAGTGTATCTAATATTATAATTGAGCGTACCTTAAAATTAATAACAGTAACAATTACTACTGCTAGACCTGGAATTATAATAGGAAAAGGTGGACAAGAAGTAGACAAATTAAAAGAAGAATTAAAAAAAATTACATCAAAAGATATTCAAATAAATATTTTTGAAATTAAACGTCCTGAACTTGAAGCAAAACTTGTAGCTGCAAGTATTGCAAGACAGGTTGAAAGTAGAATTTCATACAGGAGAGCTATTAAAATGGCTATTGCTGCTACAATGCGAATGAATTCAGAAGGAATTAAAGTTCAAATATCTGGTCGTTTAAATGGAGCTGAAATGGCTCGTTCTGAGACATATAAAGAGGGTAGAATTCCTCTTTCTACATTTAGAGCAGATATTGATTATGCTCTTGTTGAGGCTCATACAACTTATGGAAGATTAGGTATTAAAGTATGGATTATGAAGGGTGAAGTTTTTGGCAAGCGTGAACTTTCACCATTAGTAGGAATGGGTAAAAAAAGTGGACCTTCATCAGGTCAAAAAGGAGGAAACTTTTCTGGTAGACGCGATAGAAAAAAATAAATTATTTAGAAGATAATGTTACAGCCTAAGAGAACTAAATATAGAAAAATGCAAAAGGGGAGAATGAAAGGTCTTTCCTTCAGAGGAAGTAGACTTTCTAACGGCATGTTTGGAATCAAAGCTCTAGACTCAAAATTCATTACTTCCAGACAAATTGAAGCTGCTCGTATTGCTGCCACACGATATATGAAAAGAGAGGGTATGCTTTGGATCAAGATTTTTCCTGATAAGCCAATTACTAAAAAGCCTCTTGAAGTCAGAATGGGAAAGGGTAAGGGAGCTCCTGAATATTTTGTAGCCGTTGTTAAACCTGGTAGAATATTATTTGAGGTCTCTGGAGTATCAATAGATATTGCCAAAGAAGCTCTTAGATTAGCTGCTCAAAAATTACCACTTAAAACAAAGTTTATAATTGCAAGAGATTTTGAGGCCTAAAATTATTTTTTCATGAAGAAAACAGAAATTAAAATATTAACATTAGAGGATCTAAAGGATAAGCTTCAAGAATTAGAGCAGAAACTTTTGGATCTCAAAATGAATCATGCAGTTTCTCCAATAGAAAACCCATTAAGTATAAAATTAACAAGGAGAACTATTGCAAGAATTAAGACTGAAATTTCAATTAAGAAGGAATTAACTGATTAGCAAAACAATGGAAAAAAGAAATTTAAGAAAAGAGAGAATTGGTGTTGTAACTAGTGATAAAATGGAAAAATCTATTGTAGTATCAGAGGTCTTTCGAGTTAAGCATCCAATGTATGGGAAGTTTTTATTAAAAACAAAAAAATATATTGTTCATGACGAAAAAAATGATTCAAAAGTAGGAGATACTGTAAAAATTATGGAAACAAGGCCAATAAGCAAAAGAAAGTGTTGGCGATTAATAGAAATTATTGAAAGAGCTAAATAATGTTACAACAAGAGTCAAAATTAAAAGTAGCTGATAATACTGGTGCAAAAGAAGTGCTTACCATACGTGTTTTAGGAGGTACTAAAAGACGGTATGCATCATTGGGAGACAAAATTGTAGTTACAGTTAAAGAAGCATCTCCCTCAGGCACTGTTAAAAAAGGACAAATTTCTACTGCCGTTGTAGTACGAACAACCAAGGGAGTTAGAAGACCTGATGGTTCTTATATTAGATTTGATGAAAATGCTTGTGTACTATTAGATCCAACGGGCGAAATGAGAGGGACCAGAGTTTTTGGTCCTGTTGCCAGAGAATTAAGAGACAAGCAGTTTATGAAAATTGTATCATTAGCACCTGAAGTGCTTTAACTGTAATTTATGAGAAAAATTAAAATAAGAAAAGACGATAAAGTAAGAATAATATCTGGAGAGAATAAAGGCTCTGAGGGAAAGATTTTGAAGGTACTAAAGAATAAAAAAAAGGTATTAGTTGAAGGTGTTAATATAGTTAAAAAGCATACTAAACCAAATTCAAAGAACCCTCAAGGAGGAATAATTGAAAAGGAAAGTCCAGTGGATATTTCAAATTTATCACTAATTAGCTCAGATGGGCAAACTACTAGATTAGGATATAGGTTTGAAGATGGAAAAAAGGTCCGTTACTCAAAAAAAAATAATGAAATAATATAAAATATGTATCAACCTCGTCTAAAAAAAGATTTTAACGATAGAATTATTCCTGCTCTTAGAAAACAGTTCAGTTATAAGAGTGTAATGCAAGTACCCAAGTTAAAAAAAATTGTACTTAGCCGAGGTGTTGGAGCTGCTGTTTCTGATAAAAAGCTGATTGATTTTTCTATAGATGAATTGACACTAATTACAGGACAAAAGGCCGTACCAACCCTTTCAAAGAAAGATGAATCCTCATTTAAGCTTAGAAAAGGAATGCCTATTGGGGTAAAGGTAACACTTAGAGGTGAAAAAATGTATGAATTTTTAGATAGGTTGGTAACTACAGCTTTACCAAGAGTTAGAGATTTTCAAGGAGTAAAATCTAGCGGTTTTGATGGTAGAGGAAACTATAATCTAGGTATCAAAGAGCAAATTATTTTTCCTGAAATTGATATAGATAAAGTTAATAAAATTTCAGGTATGGATATAGCATTTGTTACCTCAGCTGAAACAGATAAAGAGGCAATGTCTCTTCTGGTTGAATTAGGAATACCATTTAAAAAAAAATAAGTTATGGCTAAAGAATCAATGAAAGCTCGAGAGATTAAAAGAGCAAAAACAGTTGCAAAGTTCGCTGAGAAAAGGAAAAGTTTAAAAGAATCTGGTGATTATCTTGCTTTGCAAAAGTTGCCTAGAAATGCTTCTCCAGTTAGAATGCATAATAGGTGTAAAATCACTGGTAGACCAAAGGGATATATTCGTCAATTTGGTATATCCAGGGTTATATTTCGTGAAATGGCAAATAAAGGTTTAATTCCTGGCGTTACAAAAGCCAGTTGGTAAAAATTAGTTTATGTTAACAGATCCGATATCAGATTATTTAACTAGAATCAGAAATGCAAGTATGGCAGGGCATCTTGTTTTAGATATTCCATCTTCTAAAATTAAAAAAGGAATAACTAAGATTTTATTTGATCAAGGTTTTATTTTAAGTTATAAGTTTGAAAATACAGCAGATAATCAAGGAAATATTAAAATAGCTCTCAAGTATGATAAAATAACCAAGGAAGCTGTAATAAAGAAAATTCAAAGAATTAGTACTCCCGGGCTTAGGAAGTATGCTTCAGCAAATAAACTTCCAAGAATACTCAATGGCCTAGGAATCTCAATCATTTCAACTTCTAAAGGTCTGATGACAGGGAAACAAGCAGTAAGAGAAAACATAGGAGGTGAATTAATTTGTTATGTATATTAAAAAATAATTTATAATGTCTAGAATAGGTAATGATCCCATAAAAATTCCAGAAGGTGTCAGCGTAGATATCCAAAAAGAATCTATTACTGTAAAAGGAAAGTTGGGTGAGCTAAATCAATTATATGATCAAGTTTCATTCTCAATTAAAGATGACATGATTACTGTTTCTCGATCTTCTAATAACAAAGAACATCGTGCTAAACATGGATTGTACAGATCGTTATTAAATAATATGGTTATTGGAGTCTCTGAGGGTTTTGTTAAAGAATTAGAATTAGTAGGTGTTGGTTATAGAGCAAATAATCAGGGACAAAAACTTGATCTCTCTCTTGGTTTTTCACACAATGTTGTTTTTGAAATCCCAATTGAAGTTAAGGTTGAGACCATAACTGAAAAAGGAAGTAACCCAATTATAAAACTAACCTCTTTCGATAAAGAACTTTTAGGAAATGTAGCTTCTAAAATAAGATCATTAAGAAAACCTGAGCCCTATAAAGGAAAAGGGATTAAATTTGTCGGAGAAGAAATAAGAAGAAAAGCTGGTAAATCAGCATAAGTTTGTTATGACAATGTTAACAAAAAAGAATAGAAGAAATAGAATTCATTTAAGAATTAGGAAAACCATTCAGGGAACTTCTGTCAGACCTAGACTGTCTGTTTTCAGAAGTAATAAAGAAATATATGCCCAAGTTATAGATGACACTAATGGAAACACTATAGTTTCTGCTTCTTCTAGAGAAAAAGAAATTTCTAGTTTCAAAAAAGAAAATAAAGTTTTTGTAGCTAAAGAAGTTGGTAAATTGATTGGTAAGAGAATTCTGGATAAAAAAATTAAAAAAATTCATTTTGATCGTGGTGGGTATTTATATCATGGTAGAGTCAAATCTTTAGCAGATGGTGCTAGAGAGTTAGGCGTCGAATTTTAATATTAAGATTATATGTATAAAGATTACAAAAATATTGAAGTTGTTAAACCTGCTGGACTTGATTTAAAAGACCGATTAGTTGGTGTTCAACGTGTTACAAAAGTTACTAAAGGGGGTCGAAATTTTGGTTTTTCTGCAATTGTAGTTGTAGGTGATGAAAATGGAGTTGTTGGTCAAGGTTTAGGTAAAGCAAAAGAGGTTTCTGAAGCTATATCTAAAGCAATTGAGGATGCTAAGAAAAATTTAGTCAGAATTCCTATTGAAAACGGTACTTTACCCCATGAACAGAAAGGTAAGTATGGTGGAGCTAGAGTTTTTTTAAAACCAGCTACTGAAGGAACAGGAGTTATAGCTGGAGGAGCAGTAAGAGCTGTATTGGAATCGGTTGGAGTTCAAAATGTTTTGTCTAAATCTCAAGGCTCATCAAATTCTCACAATGTTGTGAAAGCAACTTTTGATGCATTATTGAAATTAAGAAGTCCAATTACAATCGCCACACAGCGAGGGATTAGTTTAGAAAAATTATTCAAGGGTTAGTGATCATGGCAAAATTAATTATTAAACAAATAAAAAGTAGTATTAATCGGATTGGTTCTCAAAAGAAAACACTTCTTTCACTTGGATTAGGAAAAATTGGAAAGGAAGTAACTCATGAGTCTAACCCATCAATAAATGGTATGATTAAAAAGGTTAGTCATTTAATTGAAGTAAAAGAATTGAAAAAATGAGTCTAAATAAATTAAAACCTGCATTAGGGTCTGTTCAAAAGAAAGGAAAGAGACTGGGAAGAGGTCAAGGCTCTGGAAAAGGAGGCACTTCTACAAGAGGTCACAAGGGAGCTAAATCAAGATCAGGATACTCAAAAAAGATTGGATTTGAAGGAGGTCAAATGCCTCTTCAAAGGCGGATACCTAAATTTGGTTTTAAAAATATTAACAGAAAAGAATACAGAGTAATAAATATAGACACATTAGAAGATTTGGTAAAATCCAAGAAGATTACCAAAGAGATATCAGTTGAAAAAATGATAGAGCTGAATTTGGCTAATAAAAATGACTTGATTAAAATTTTAGGACGAGGAAAATTAGAATCTTCTCTTCAAGTATCTGGTCATAAATTTTCAGTTTCTGCAAGAAAATCAATAGAATCTTCAGGAGGAAAAGTTATTATTGTTAAGTAGCATGAAAAAGTTTTTAGACACATTAATAAACATATATAATATAGAGGAGTTAAGAGGAAGAATCATAACTACTCTTACCCTTCTTTTGGTTTATCGTGTCGGGGCACAAATAGTATTACCAGGAATCGATTCTGTTCAGCTATCTGAGCTATCAAGTAATACTAGCACTGGTATTTTAGGAATACTAAATGCCTTTACTGGAGGTGCATTTGCTAATGCTTCAGTTTTTGCTTTAGGAATTATGCCATATATTTCAGCCTCTATTGTAGTTCAGTTAATGGGTATTGCTGTTCCATATCTTCAAAAGCTTCAGAAAGAAGGAGAAAGTGGGAATAGGAAAAGAAATCAAATTACGCGATGGCTAACAATTATGATTTGTGTCGTTCAAGCTCCAGCATATTTATATGGATTAAGCGCTCTTGGAGTTCCTGATAGCGCCTTTATAATAGGTAGGGGACCTTTATTTATGTTTTCTTCTGTCATAATTCTTGTAACAGGTTGTATTTTTGCAATGTGGCTTGGAGAAAAAATAACAGACAAAGGCATAGGTAATGGAATTTCAATACTGATTATGGTAGGAATAATTGCTAACCTTCCATTATCTTTTGCACAAGAATTTGTATCTAGAATGTCTGGTACCGGTGGATTGATGATGATTTCAATAGAAATTGTTCTCTGGATTGTTACAATACTTCTTTGTGTTTTGTTAGTTATGGCTGTGCGACAAATTCCTGTTCAATATGCACGAAGATCTGTCTCTGGAACTAATGAAAAAAATCTTTATGGGAGTAGGCAATATATCCCATTAAAACTTAATGCTTCAGGAGTGATGCCTATAATTTTTGCTCAAGCACTAATGTTTGTCCCTTCATATATAGGCAGTGCTTTCAATACAACTTCCACAGGGCAATGGATACAAACTAATTTTTCTGATATTTTTGGACTTTGGTACAATATTTTATTTGCTATTTTAGTCATTATATTCACCTATTTTTACACCGCAATTACTGTACCAACTAACAAAATGTCAGATGATCTAAAACGTAGTGGTGGTTTTATTCCTGGAATAAGACCTGGCTCAGAAACTTCTGACTTTTTGGATACGGTTATGTCATATATAACATTTCCAGGATCACTTTATCTTGCAGCTGTTTCGGTTTTCCCTGCAATAGTTGTTCAGATGAATATGCAGCAAGGATGGGCTCTTTTTTATGGAGGCACATCTCTGTTGATAATGGTTGGAGTAGCAATTGATACAATACAGCAAGTTAATGCGTATTTATTAAACAGACATTATGATGGTCTTTTAAAATCTGGAAAGACTAGAAGGTTATAAAAATTATGGCAAAACAAGAAGCAATAGAGCAAGAAGGTAAGATAGTTGAAGCATTATCAAATGCAATGTTTCGTGTTGAACTAGAAAATGGTCATATTGTTACTGCTCATATTTCTGGGAAAATGAGATTACATTATATTAAGCTTTTGCCAGGAGACAAAGTTAAATTAGAAATGAGTCCGTATGACTTATCAAAAGCTAGAATTACATTTAGGTTTTAAAAATATATTATTATGAAAGTAAGAGCTTCCTTAAAAAAAAGAAGTGCAGATTGTAAAATTGTTCGAAGAAAAGGACGGTTATATATTATAAATAAAAAGAATCCAAGATTTAAACAAAGACAAGGGTAAATTATGGCAAGAATATCAGGAGTAGACATTCCTAAACAAAAAAGAGGGGTTATTGCATTGACCTACATATATGGTATTGGTAGAAGTCGTGCGCAATCTATTTTATTTAATGCAAAGGTAAATCAAGACACTAAAGTAAGTGATTGGTCAGATGAGGAAACTTCAAGAATCCGAGAAGTGGTTTCTAATATCAAGATTGAAGGTGAGTTAAGATCAGAGGAGCAATTAAATGTAAAGCGACTAATGGATATTGGTTGTTACAGAGGAATAAGACATAGAACAGGATTGCCTCTCAGAGGACAAAAGACAAAAAATAATTCTCGAACGAGAAAGGGAAAAAGAAAAACAGTTGCTAACAAGAAAAAGGTTATAAAATAAAAAGAATTATGGCTAAGACTTCTGGTAAAAAAAGAAAAGTTGTAGTAGAATCGATAGGTGAAGTTCACATAAACGCTTCATTTAACAATATTATTATATCAATAACTAATTTAAAGGGTGAAGTTGTATCCTGGTCATCGGCTGGTAAAATGGGTTTCAGAGGATCGAAAAAAAACACACCATATGCAGCTCAAGTTGCAGCTGAAGATGCCTCAAAGATCGCTGTTGAAAGTGGATTAAGGAAGGCAAAAGTTTTTGTTAAAGGTCCAGGGAATGGAAGAGAATCAGCTATAAGAACTATTCATAACAGTGGAATTGAAGTAAGTGAAATAGTTGATGTTACGCCTATGCCTCATAATGGATGTAGACCTCCAAAAAGAAGAAGAGTATAAATATATTAATTTAAATAAATAATTATGGCTAGATATATTGGTCCAAAATCAAAAATTTCAAGAAAATTTGGAGAACCTATTTTTGGAGCTGATAAAGTATTAGAAAAGAGAAATTATCCGCCAGGACAACATGGTAATGATAGAAGACGTTCTAAAAAGTCTGAATATGCAATTCAATTAATGGAAAAGCAAAAGGCTAAATATACTTATGGAATTTTAGAAAGACAATTCAGGAACATTTTTAAAAAAGCAAGTAGCAGTAAAGGTGTAACAGGTGAGGTTCTTCTTCAGCTTTGTGAGTCACGACTAGACAATGTTATTTTTCGTTTAGGAATATCTCCATCAAGGAATGGAGCGAGGCAATTAGTTACTCACAAACATATAACAGTTGATGGAGAAGTTGTTAACATTCCCTCTTACACTCTAAAACCTGGCCAAATTATTGGAATTCGAGAAAGATCAAAATCTTTAAAAGTAATTGCCTCATCTCTTGAAAATAATAATTCAAACTATGACTGGCTTACTTGGAATCAAGATAAACATGAAGGTACTTTTGTTAATCAACCCGAGAGAACCCAAATTCCAGAAAATATAAAAGAACAATTAATTGTAGAATTGTATTCAAAATAATTTAATAACTAATAATGATATGGCAGTATTTAATTTTCAAAAACCTGATAAAGTAATAATGATTGACTCTTCCGAGTTTGAAGGGAAATTTGAATTTCGTCCCTTAGAACCAGGATATGGTCTTACTATAGGGAATGCACTAAGAAGAGTGCTCCTTTCTTCTTTGGAAGGTTTCGCTATTACATCTGTAAAAATAGATAATATTGAGCACGAATTTTCAACTATTCCTGGAATAGTTGAAGATGTCACTGAGCTAATTTTGAATCTAAAACAAATTCGATTCAAGCGCCAGATTGATGATGTTGATAATGAGAAAGTCAATATTGTTGTGGGTGGTCAAAATCAATTAAAAGCTGCTGAGTTCCAAAAATTCATTTCGGGATTTCAGGTTTTGAATCCAGAATTAGTAATTTGTAATATGGAAGAAGGAGTTCAGCTTAACCTTGAAATAATGATTGAAAAAGGTAGAGGTTATGTCCCGGCTGAGATAAATAAAACATCTAGTTCGCCTTTCGGAACAATATCAATTGACTCTGTTTTTACTCCCGTTAAAAATGTAAAATATAGCATCGAAAATTATAGAGTTGAACAAAAAACTGATTATGAAAAATTAATCTTTGAAATTAGCACTGATGGCTCAATTCATCCTAAAGATGCTTTGACTGAAGCCGCTAAAACATTAATTCATCATTTTCTCCTATTTTCAGATGAGCGTATTACGTTAGAAGCTGATGAAATTGCTCAAACTGAGACTTATGACGAGGAATCTCTTCATATGCGTCAATTATTAAAAACTAAACTTACAGATATGGATCTTTCCGTTCGTGCACTAAACTGCCTTAAAGCTGCTGAAGTAGATACTCTTGGTGATTTAGTTTCTTATAATAAAAATGATCTTATGAAATTTAGAAATTTTGGTAAAAAATCTCTTACTGAACTTGAAGAATTAGTTCTTTTAAAAGGACTTTCATTCGGTATGGACTTATCAAAGTACAAGCTAGATAAAGAATAAAATGAGACATTCAAAAAAAGTAATAAAATTAGGAAGAAAGTCTTCACATAGAAGGTTTATGCTTGCCAATATGGCATCTTCCTTAATTGATAAAAAGAGGATCAATACTACTTTAACGAAAGCAAAGGCTCTAAAGATTTTTTTTGAGCCATTAGTCACAAAATCTAAGAGTGATACAACTCATAACCGAAGAATTGTATTTAAGACCCTTAGAAATAAAGAGGCAGTGTCTGAATTATTTCGTAATATTTCAAAAAAAATTGGAGATAGACCAGGTGGTTATACTAGGATCATTAAACTTGGTAATCGCATGGGTGATAATGCATCAATGGCAATGATTGAATTGGTAGATTACAATGAAGTTTATAAATTAGAGAAAAGTGAAAAGAAAAAATCTACAAGAAGAGGGCGCAGAGGTAAGAAAAAAATAGATAGTGTTGAAAAAGATAAACAAACAGAACTTTCAGATGCTTCATTAAAAGTAGAAGCAGATCAAGATTTATCTGAGAAAGAAGAGGAAAAGCCAACTGATCAGAGTTCAGATCAAGAGGCATCTGAGAAAAAAGAGGAAAATCCAACAAAAACAAGTAAGGAAAAGTCCGATACTGAAATTAATAAAGAAGGTTCAACAGATCAAATCAAAAAAAAGGACTAACAGAGAGTTTGATGTTGATAATTTAGAATAAGTTATTAGGATAGACATTTAAGTTTATCCTTTTTTTATGTTCATTTGTATCATAGAATATGTCTTATAAAAAAAGAAAAAAAGCTATTTTACTCTTAGCCGATGGAACTAGGTTTTATGGAAAATCAGTTATCGGCTCTGGTAGTAGTTTTGGCGAAATTTGTTTTAATACTGGTATGACAGGTTATCAGGAGATATTTACTGATCCTTCATATCATGGTCAACTAATGGTAACAACTAATTCTCACATAGGAAATTACGGCATACTGAACAAAGAAGCTCAATCAAAAAAAGTTAAAATCTCTGGATTAATTTGTAAAAATTTTAGTTATGAATTTTCCAGACCTAGTGCATCATCTTTATATGAATATTTGAAAGTAAATCAAATTATTACTATTTCAGATATTGATACAAGAGCTGTGGTGAACTATATCAGAGAAAATGGTGCTATGAATGCTGTTATAACAACCTTGATTGAATCGATAGAGAAGATTGAAGAAGAACTAAAAGATTTTCCAAAAATGGAAGGTCTTGAATTAGCCTCAAAGGTCTCTACAAGAAAATCTTATTTAATAGGAAATCCAGAATCAAAATATAAAGTTGCTGTTATTGATCTTGGTATTAAACAAAATATTTTAAATAATTTAATAAACAAAGGGTTTTATATCAATGTATATCCATATGATACAGAATTTTCAGAAATTCAAAAATGGAATCCTGATGGCTATTTTATTTCTAATGGTCCTGGAGACCCTGAACCTTTGACAGTAGTCCAGAAACTTGCTAAATCTGTTATAGATAATGACATACCTTTATTTGGCATCTGTCTTGGACATCAAATAATTGCTTTAGCTAATGGGATTAAAACCTATAAAATGTTTAATGGCCATAGAGGAATTAATCATCCAGTAATAAATTTAATTACAGGTAAAGGTGAAATTACCTCTCAAAATCATGGATTTGCTGTTGACAAGGATTCAGCTGAGTCTAATCCAGATTTTTTAATTAGTCATTTGCATTTGAATGATGATTCTGTTGCTGGTTTACAAATGAAAAACAAAAACTGTTTTTCTGTCCAATATCATCCTGAAGCAGGACCTGGACCAAATGATACTTTATATCTCTTTGATCAATTTTATGATAATATCACAAAATCTAAAAAATAATTTAAATTCATTTTATGAGTAAAATTACTAAGGTCCATGCGCGTCAAATTTTCGATTCGAGAGGAAATCCAACTGTTGAAGTTGACGTTTTTACTGAAAAAGGATCTATTGGGAGAGCTGCTGTACCATCTGGTGCGTCAACTGGAGAACATGAAGCTGTAGAATTAAGAGATGGTGGCAATAACTATATGGGTAAATCAGTCAATAAGGCAGTTCAAAATGTTAATAAGCTTATTGCTAATGAAATAAATGGAAAATCTGTTTTTAATCAAAATGAAATTGATAATTTAATGATTGATTTAGATGGAACTGAAAATAAGTCAAGATTAGGTGCTAATGCAATTCTTGGAGTTTCATTAGCTTGTATTCGAGCAGCTTCAATTGAATCTAAAAAACCTTTATATAAATACATAGGTGGTGAACAAGCAACAACGCTTCCCGTTCCGATGATTAATATTGTAAATGGGGGATCTCATTCAAGTGCTCCAATTGCTTTTCAAGAATTTATGATTGTTCCTGTTGGAGCCCATAGTTTTTCAAATGCAATGAAAATGGGAACTGAAATTTTTCATAATCTAAAACAAATTTTAGTTTCAAAGGGGCTAAATACAACGGTTGGAGATGAGGGAGGATTTGCTCCAAGTTTCAAAGGCACTGAAGATGCTTTAGAAACAATTATTAAGTCTGTTTCTGCAGCTGGATATATTTTAGAAAAAGATATTAAAATTGCTCTTGATTGTGCAGCTTCTGAGTTTTATAAAAATGGAAATTATGACTATACTATTTTTGAAAAAAAACAAGGCAAATTGATTTCCTCATCAGAACAAATTGATTATTTATCTAGCCTAGCAAGTAACTATCCCATAATTTCAATTGAAGATGGAATGGATGAAAATGATTGGGATGGATGGAAATTTTTAACAAATAAAATTGGTGATAGAGTTCAGCTAGTTGGCGATGATCTCTTTGTTACAAGTGTTGATAAATTATCTAAGGGAATTAAAAACAAAACTGCAAATTCTATTTTAATAAAAGTAAATCAAATAGGTACCTTGACCGAGACAATTTCTGCTGTTAAAATGGCTCAAAAGGCAGGTTATACGGCAATAATATCTCATAGATCTGGAGAAACTGAAGATACTACAATTTCTGATTTAGCAGTTGCTCTTAACACAGGTCAAATTAAGACAGGTTCAACTTCTCGAACGGATAGATTAGCCAAATACAATCAGTTACTTCGAATTGAAGAGGAATTAAGCAATTATGCTATTTACCCTGGAATAAATGCTTTTAACGTCTAGTCTCTATCTAATTTAATAGTTGCGAATTGCTTCTTATTTACTTATATTGATGTCTTATTTAATATATTTCGTTGAGCTAATTCAAAATGAGTGATAAAGTTAAAATCTCTTTAGGTAAAGAAAGTCATGAATTTCCTCTCATCAAAGGATCTGAAAATGAGCTAGGCATTGATATTAAAGATTTAAGATCAAGAACTGGTTTGATAACTTATGATCCAGGATATAAGAATACTGGATCATGCATAAGTGACATTACATTTTTAGATGGTGAAAAAGGAATTTTAAGATATCGAGGTTACTCTATTGATGATTTGGCAAATAACTTAACATTTCTAGAAGTTGCTTATCTATTGATTTGGGGCGAATTACCTAATCAAAAAGAGTTATCTAATATTTCAAATGAAATAAAGAAAGCTTCATCAATAGATAAAGATTTAGAGCAGATTTTAAAAAGTTTCCCCTCAAAAGCTCACCCAATGGGTATTTTGTGCTCTCTAACATCAGCTCTTATATCCTTCAATCCATCCTCTGTAGATGTTAGCTCTAATGAAAAAATGTTTAGAGCATCGATAGAATTAATGGCAAAATTTCCAATTTTGGTTTCATGGGTTCATAGAAAAATAAATGGTTTATCAATGAATAAAAGTGACAGCAAATTTTCCTATACTGAAAATTTAGCTCAGATGATGTTTAAATCATCTGATGATTATAAGCCTAATCCAATCATAATTGATGCACTTGACAAGTTACTAATTTTGCATGCTGATCATGAACAGAACTGCTCTACTTCAACAGTCAGAATAGTAGGTTCATCACATGCAGGAATGTATGCTTCTATATCTGCCGGTATATCTGCTCTTTGGGGTCCACTTCATGGTGGTGCAAATCAAGCTGTAATTGAAATGCTTGAGAAAATTAAGGCTGATGGAGGTAATACAAAAAGGTATCTAGAAAAAGCAAAGGATAAAAATGATCCTTTTCGTTTAATGGGATTTGGACATAGAGTTTACAAAAACTTTGACCCTAGAGCCAAAATAATTAAAAAGACTGCTGATCAAGTTTTAACCAAGTTAGGAATCAGTGATCCTGTTTTAGATATAGCTAAGGCTTTAGAGGAGGAAGCTTTAAATGATGATTATTTTATCAAAAGAAAGCTTTATCCTAATGTTGATTTTTATTCTGGAATAATATATAGAGCCCTTGGTATTCCGACTGAAATGTTTACTGTTATGTTTGCCTTAGGGAGAGTTCCAGGATGGATAGCTCAATGGAAAGAAATGAGACTCAATAAAGAACCTATTGGTAGGCCAAGACAAATTTATAAAGGTCATAACTTGCGAAGTTTTTAGTCTTTATTTTTAAATATTTCACAAGATTTCGATCAAGTATTTTCAAGTTGTTTATTTTATCTTTGATTTAGAAAATGAAAAATTTAGAAGATTCTCTTTCAAAAATTGTTTCTAATTTTTTAGAAAATCATTATAATTTATTAATTGATAATTTTGAATTTCAATTAACTAAAAAAAATTTTGAAGGAGATCTAACATTAGTATTATTTTCTATTGTAAAGAGGATTAAAATTAATCCCCAAGAATTTGCAAATAAACTAGGTTCTTACATAATTGATATCAATCAAAATATAAAAAAGTTTAATGTTGTTGGTGGTTTTCTAAACCTTGTTATAAATGATTCTTTTTATGTTGAATTTATAGAAAAAATAGATAAAAACACTGAATATGGACATAAGGAGCCTTCTTCAGCCTCACCAACAATAATGATTGAATATTCTTCACCGAACACAAATAAACCCCTTCATCTGGGCCATATAAGAAATAATTTATTGGGATTTTCTATTTCGAGAATTCTAAAGGCAACTGGGAACAATATTATTAAAACTCAAATTATAAATGATAGAGGAATTCATATTTGTAAATCAATGGTGGCATGGTATAATTTTGGCAATAATGAAACTCCAGAATCTTCTGGCTTAAAAGGGGACCAATTAGTTGGCAAATATTATGTCATTTTCGAAAAAAAATTTAATGAGGAAATTAACTCTCTTCAAAAAGATGGATATGATAAGGAAAGTGCTATTAAAAATGCACCAATTATGATTCAAGCAAGAGAAATGCTAAAAAAGTGGGAGAGCAACGATTCAAAAATTAGAAGTCTCTGGAAAAAAATGAATGGCTGGGTTTATGATGGTTTCGCTATAACCTATAATGATCTTGGAGTCGATTTTGATTCTTATTATTATGAGAGTGAGACATATTTATTGGGTAAAAAAATAATTGATCAAGGACTTAATAAAGAAATATTTTATTCGAAACCCGATGGCTCTGTATGGGTTGATTTAAGAAACGAAGGTTTGGATGAAAAAATACTACTAAGATCAGATGGCACAGCAGTTTATATGACTCAAGATTTAGGGACAGTGATCAAGCGTTTTGAAGATTTTCCTCAGATAGATAGTTTAATTTATACTGTAGGGAATGAGCAGGATTATCACTTTAAAGTCTTATTTGCAATTTTAAAAAAACTTGGTTATTCCTGGGCAGATAATCTTTATCATTTAAGCTATGGAATGGTTGATTTACCTGACGGGAAAATGAAAAGTAGAGAGGGAAAAGTAGTTGATGCTGATAATTTAATTATTGAGATGAGAAAAACTGCAAAAAAGATTTCAGAAAAACAGGGGAAAATAAATGATTTAGACAATAAACAAAGAGAAAATTTATACAATGTTATTGGTCTTGGTGCTTTAAAGTATTTTATTTTAAAGGTTGATAATAGAAAAAGGATTTTATTTAATCCTGAGGAATCAGTGGATTTTGAGGGAAATACCGGTCCATTTATTCAATACGCCTATGCTAGAATTAAATCATTATTGAGTAAAGTTTCAGATAATGATTTTTTAAAAAAGCATAATGTTTCTCTAGATATAAAAGAAAAAGAGATAATTAAGCAAATTATGACTTACCCTGATGTTTTAAATTCTTCTGTTAAAAATTATAGTCCAGCAATTATAGCTAACTACTTGTATGAACTAGTTCGTTTATATAATTCATTCTACCAAAACATCAATATTTTAAACGAAGTAAATAAAGAGGCTCGATCAATTAGATTATTTATTTCAAGATCAGTGGCTAATAATATTTATTCTGCCTCTCAACTTTTAGGAATTAAGTTACCCGAAAAGATGTAAAAAAAAATCGCTCTGTTAAAAGAGCGATTTTCTAAGGTATAGTTTGTTAGCTATACTATTTTGCAGTAACAGCTAAATTATAAACTACTAATCCAAAACCGATTTTGTTGATTGCATCACCAATGTTATAAATAACATCCATGTCAAGTCCTCCAAAGATTCCACTGTACCATCCTTCTGTTCCAGCCATGTATCCAATTGGATAAATAGCCCAACCAACTAGTAAGAACCAACATAGACTCTTATGAGCACTTTCTACAGCGCCCCCTGCAGCCTTGGCCATTTTAGAAGCCCCGCCTAACCATACTTCATAAGCAATCCAGAAGTATGCAGCACCAGCGATTCCTCCCCAAAGAGCAGCTGCATCAGTATAAACAGCTTCACCAAGGTAACCAGTTACTAACATTATAGTTGATAAACCAATTAATTTCCACATTAATCCTTTGGTAGCCCCAGAAGGTTTTAGAATTAAGTAGAACTCAACACACATTAATGGAACAGTTAAAATCCAGTCCACATAACGATAAAAGGTAGGAGTTTCTCCGGTTGCTCCCCAATAATCCCTCATGTAATAGTAATGAACGGCTGCAATAAATGTAATAAGACCAGACACTAATATCGAGGTTTTCCATTTCCCGTCAACAGAATTCATTGAAAGGAAAAAGAATACAGATGCAGCCATCATAGCCATACATCCAACAAAAAACGTAAAACCTACGTAATCATCAGCTGCCATTTGAGGTGCAGCAGATATTAAACTTAAAATTTTTTCCATAATAAATATTAAATTATTTGTTTTGTTTCCATAAATTTAATAAAAATTGAATACGTCCTATTTTTTTTTTAATAAATTTTAATAACATTTCTTCTGACATCATCAATAAATAAAATAGAATATTTCCATTATGGAATAATAGCTACACTTATTTTTATTGTTATTTTACCATTAGTCGATCAGAAAATTATAAACTTTTTAGGAGGATTTTCAATTCTCACAGTAGGTATACTTCATGGAGCAAATGATTTAAAGATCATATCAAAAAGATTTAAAAATCAAGTTGGAAACCTTTACATAAAATCATTATTCACATATATTTTTGTTGTGTTTTTAGGAGCAGTATTTTTTTTTCTTACTCCATCATTGTCCCTACTAATCTTTATTTTATTTAGTAGTTATCATTTTGGCGAACAACATTGGTCTGATGATGTTCAGCAAAATATTACAGGCTTGTTCTTTTATATCATTTATGGTGCATTAGTTTTCTTTCTAATCTTTTCTAGTCAACATCTAGAAGTTGCTGAAGTGATGCAAAAAATAAGTGGCAAGGATGATTTCCTGCATTTTCTTAATCTACCAAAAAGTTTTAATGAATTTATAAACTCATATTTGGCATTTGAATTTTTTATTGGGATTACTTTCGCACTAACTGTTCTTTTCATTTTGAATATGATCTATAAGAGATTAATTTCTAAATATTTGTTCAGAGAATTAATTCTTTTAATGTTTTTATTTATTTTATTTTATTTGGGTACATTATTATTTGCTTTTGCTTTTTATTTTGTTGTTTGGCATAGTATTCCATCTCTCAAAGATCAACTATATTACTTGCATGGTGAAGTTAACTTTAAATCGATTAAGAAATATCTTAAACACTCCTTACTCTATTGGTTTTTATCTATTTTTTCTTTGTTCATGATTTATAAATACATTGATTTTCAATCGACTTATTTTATGTCTTTATTTTTTTCGTTTCTAGCTGCAATTTCATTTCCTCATGTCATTGTAGTTGGGATGATGAAAAGTCAATAAATAATGCTTTAAAATATTTGTTGAGAGTTTCATAATAACTATAAAGACACTAAATTTGGTAATTAGTTAGAAGTTAAAATATGTTTGATAATCTTAGTAAAAAACTTGATAAAGCTTTCCAATTACTAAAAGGGCAAGGGCAAATAACTGAGATAAATGTAGCAGAAACTCTTAAGGAGGTTAGAAGAGCACTGTTAGAAGCCGATGTTAACTTTAAAATTGCTAAGGATTTCACTAATAAAATTAAAGATAAAGCGATTGGACAAAAAGTCTTAACAAGTTTAAAACCTGGACAATTGCTTATAAAAATTGTAAAAGATGAGCTTACTCAATTAATGGGCTCAAATACACAAGAAATTGATTTATCTTCAAGTCCTTCAGTAATTTTAATGTCAGGCCTTCAAGGTTCTGGTAAGACAACTTTTTGTGCAAAATTAGCTCTTTATTTAAAAAAGAAAGGAAAAAAGCCTCTTCTTGCTGCTTGTGACGTATATCGACCGGCAGCTATAGATCAATTATCAGTAATTGCTGAGCAGGTTAATGTTCCAATTTATAGTGAATCTGAAACTAAAGATCCAGTTGAAATTGCAAAAAGAGCTCTTTTACATGCTAAACAAAATAAAAATAATGTTTTAATTGTCGATACAGCTGGTAGACTTGCAATAGACGAGCTATTAATGAATGAGATTCATAATATTCATAAAGCAATTAAGCCAGATGAAACTCTTTTTGTTGTTGATTCAATGACGGGTCAGGACGCTGTTAACACGGCAAAAGCTTTCAACGATGTTCTTGATTATCAAGGAGTTGTTTTAACTAAACTTGATGGCGATACTAGAGGAGGAGCAGCTCTTTCAATAAAATCGGTAGTTAATAAACCTATCAAATTTATAAGTACAGGTGAAAAAATGGAGGCAATTGATGTTTTTCATCCTGACAGGATGGCTGATAGAATACTTGGAATGGGAGATGTAATATCATTGGTGGAAAGGGCTCAACAACAATTTGATGAGGAAGAAGCCAGAAAGATTAATAAAAAAATTGCGAAAAATCGTTTTGGATTTGATGATTTTCTCAGTCAGATTCAGCAGATTAAAAAAATGGGAAATATTAAAGATTTAATTGGAATGATACCTGGCGCAGGTAAAATGATTAATGAAGTTGATATTGATGAAGATGCCTTTAAAAAAATAGAAGTAATTATTGGATCTATGACACCAAAAGAACGTTCAAATCCATCAATTATTGATAATAACAGAAAAAATAGAATTGCTAACGGTTCAGGTAGAGGAATAGAGGAAGTAAATGAATTGTTAAAAAAGTTTAATCAAATGAGCAAAATGATGAAAATGATGCAGGGAGGAAAAGGTAAGCAGATGATGCAGATGTTTAAAGGGTTTAATTAAGAGATGAAAATTTTAGACGGAAAAAAAATATCACAAGATATAAAGGATGAACTTAAAAAATTAGTTTCCAATAGAATCGCTAATGGACTTAAAAAACCTCACTTGGCTGCTATAATTGTTGGTTCTGATGGTGCTAGCTTAACCTACGTTGGAAGTAAAGTTAGAGCGTGCGATTATGTAGGTTATGACTCGACTTTAATTCAACTTGAAGAATCAATTACTGAAGAACTTTTACTTGAACAAATTAATAGACTTAATAAAGACAAATCAGTTGATGGTTTCATAGTTCAACTTCCCCTTCCAAAAGGAATTGATGAACAAAAAATCTTATTAGCCATAGATCCAAATAAAGATGTAGATGGATTTCATCCTACAAATTTTGGGAAGATGAGTCTTGAGATGGAATCATTTATTCCTGCAACTCCATATGGAATAATTGAGCTTCTTGATAGATATAAAATAGAAACATCAGGTAAAAATTGTGTTGTAATTGGCAGAAGTAATATTGTTGGTCGTCCTGTGAGCATTTTGCTTAGTCAAAAGTCCAAAAAAGGTGATGCAACAGTTACGTTAGCTCATAGTAGAACAAAAAATTTAAAATCAATAACTAGAAATGCTGATATAATTATTTCCGCTCTTGGAATTCCTGAGTTTTTAAAATCTGATATGGTGAAAGAGGGAGTTGTTATAATAGATGTTGGTATAACAAGGGTTCCAAATGATTCGAGTCCAAAAGGTTATTCCATTATAGGAGATGTAGATTATAAAAAAGTATCAAAAAAATCTATTGCCATTACTCCAGTTCCAGGTGGAGTTGGACCTATGACAATTTCGATGCTTCTAAAAAACACTTTCCTTGCCTGCCAAAGAAAAGATTAAATTTTTTCGTATTCGTTATAAATTCTTAAAATTAAAAGTCCAAACAATACGCTTGAGATTATTAAAGCTACATTTGTTAGTCCAGTTGTTCCAAATGATAATCTTATAAGAATTGTCGATATTATAAAACCTGTATTTCGAATCAATTGACTATACCTTTCTGTATATCTAAATGAAATCAAAAGAATAAATGCATCAGCTAGAATAAGAAGAGTGAAAAATTCATTATAAAAAATAGTATTAACATCTATAAATTCAGCAGAGGATGCTTGATATTTGAAGAAAGTGATTAATAGCCAATTTAAAAAGGAATGCACAAACATTACAACTAATATTGGTAACAATGTGAGACTAATTATTTTTTTTGAGGTAATAAATCTTTTTATTGTTGGAGAAATTTTTTGTTTAACTCTTTTACGAGCAATTTCATCGAACTTATAAATCAAAAAGTATAATAAGAGAACACCTAAGAGATTATATGTTAGATTTAAATTTTCCTGACTTTTAAACCAGTTAATATCCAAATCGATTTTAGATATATCACCAAATATTCTTCTTATTAGAATTAATGAAATGATTTGAAATTGTTTAGAAACTGATGTAGTGAAGGATCTTGGAAGGAAAAAAATAAGTAAGTAGATCTCATACATCAAGATTATAGAAAAAGGAGTGTAAACTGATGATATGGGATTTTTTAATAGTTCATTGTTAGAAAATTCATAAAAACCATAATTATAAAGAAATGTTAGGCCTAAATGTATTATAAAACCAACTATTGCAAGTTTTAGTGTTAGTTTCTCTATTTTGTTTCTATTCTTTTCAGAAAAAACTTTTTCAAACAATCCCTCTGTAATTTTTAAAATTTTCATTTTTCAAATAATTGACTAATATTTTTAAATGACTTAAATTCTAGGGCATTGCCTGAAGGATCATAGAAAAACATTGTCATTTGCTCACCTGGCAATCCTTTAAATCTTATATAAGGTTCAATAATAAATTCTATTCCTTTATCCATTATTCTTTGAGAAAAAACTTTGAATTGATTCCAGGGTAAAACAACACCAAAATGGGGAACAGGAACTGACTTTCCATCAACTTCATTATGATGATTTTTTACAGTATGGGATTTATCATAATGCAAGACAAGTTGATGTCCAAAGAAATTATAGTCAGCCCAATCTTTGCTCTTTCTTCCAGGCTTACAACCTAAAAAATTTTCATAAAAAAACATTGCTTTTTTAAGATTATCTACAGGTATTGCAAGATGAAATGGTGAAATATCCTTCATATTCAAAGATATATTTTTTTGATAAATTTTACTTACTTTATCTTTTATCTTTACAAGATGAAATTTAAAAACTCAAGCAGTTTGTTATCAAAGGGTTTAGAGCTTCCAATAATGGATCAATTTTATACTATTCAGGGAGAAGGATATCATAAGGGTGCTGCTGCTTTTTTTATTCGTCTTGCAGGATGTGATGTTGGATGTCATTGGTGTGACGTAAAAGAAAGCTGGGATTATCAATCACATCCATTAAAAAGCATAGATGAAATAATCTACAAAGCAGATAAATATTCAAAATTAGTTGTAATAACTGGTGGTGAACCACTAATGTGGAATATGAAACCAATTACATCTGAATTAAAAAAATTATCAATTCAAACTCACATAGAGACATCTGGTGCTTATCCAGTTACAGGTATTTGGGATTGGTTTTGTTTATCTCCAAAAAAGAATAAATTGCCCACAAAAGAGGCCTGTAAAAAAGCAGATGAATTAAAAATTATAGTGCATAATAAAAATGATCTAATCTTTGCTGAAAATCAATCTAAGAAAGTAAATAAAAGTTGTAAACTTTTTTTACAACCAGAGTGGGGAAATAAACAGAAAATGATACCAATAATTGTAGACCATGTTATGAAAAATCCTAAGTGGAAAATTTCATTACAAACACATAAGTATATTGGAGTAGAATAAATTTATCTATATAGTAGATATTTTTTTCTGATTTTTTTGAATTCTTCAATATTTGTCTTCCAACTCATCCTTATTTGATTTTCGTTTAAGCCATTTTTTATTTGTTCCTTAAGTTTTTTAGTGCCAGATATTTTATCAAAACCCTTTAAAAAAAAATTATCTTTAATTGGAAACTTGGAATAGGAATCTATTAACCATTTAATTTCAATTCGATCAGGCCTCTTAACTTTTCTAAGATCAACACCATAGCATATTTGATTTTTTAGTTTAGGATTTTTTGAGCCAAAATTTGGTTTTGGAGTAAAACTAAAAGTGCTCTCAGGAAATTTTGGGCTTCCATAAACTTGAAACTGCATTTCCGTCCCCCTACCTATGCTTATAACAGTCTGTTCAAGTAGACATAAAGATGGATATAACGATACAGACTGAGGATTTGGAAGATTTGGAGATGGTCTTATTTTTAATTCATAAGGTGTGTTATGATTATAGTTTTTTATCTGAATCACCTTTAAATCACATTTTTTACCTCCATTTAGCCACCCTTCACCATTTATCATTTTGGCGTATTCTCCTATTGTCATCCC
>PBWA01000028.1 GCA_002728855.1 Flavobacteriaceae bacterium | reverse complement strand
GCTCCAGAAATTGGAAGGTTAATTGGTATAGAATTAAATTATAAATTTTAATTTAGTTAATTACTTATACTTGTAATTATGAATAAATATAGAATTAGAAGTATTGGAATTACTATTATCATTGTAGGGGTAGTCCTATCGATATCAGAATTCTTGATTGATAACAGTGAGGTAGTCCTTGGGGTAGGAATTGCCTTACTTCTTGTTTCTTTTATACTGAAGAGGTAAAAAATAAGCTGTATTATTTCAACTTAATTCTTGCCACGTAAGAAAATGCTGTTACATAAAGATACTCTTCATTAGTGTCAAAATTGCAATTTGTAATACCTCCACCAAAATTTATTGTCCCAAGCAAATCGCCCTGTGGGGAAATTATAAGAATTCCATTAGGACCAGTTGAAAATATATTCCCAGATGAATGAACCTTCAGGCCATCAAATCCTCCTTGATATTTTTTAGCTAATTCCTTTCCGTCAAAAAATAGCTCTCCTTGAAAATTTTCGGTATCAAACTTCATAATCTTTGGATCTTCAGAATCAGAATTGTTTACATAAACATACTTTTCATCTAACGAGAGAACAATTCCGTTGGGGATCGACATTTCTTTAGAAACCAAACTCAAATCTCCTCCTGCAGATAACTTGTATACGCCATTGAAATCTAATTCTTTATACCTGTTATCAAATGAAGAACTAGCCATTTGAAAAAAACCATAGGGTGGATCAGTAAAATAGATATCTCCATTTGAAGCTATAGATAAATCATTTGGGCTGTTAAATTTTTTGCCCCCATAGTTATCAATTATAGTTGTGAAATTTGGATTATTTGTTTTTTGATTCGGAATCAGAGCAACCCGTCTGTCACCATGTTGACAAATAACTATATCTCCAGATTTATTAAACGCAATTCCATTGGCCCCATTTAAACCCTTTTCAAATGTTGGAGAGTATCCAGTATATCCAGAGGGAATAATATAATCTTGTACACCATCTTTTTCATTCCAAGTAAACATTTTGTTTTGAGCTACATCTGTAAAAATTAAACTTTTTGATTTTTCGTCCCATAAAGGGCCCTCAGAAACAATTAATGAATCAGCGATTATTTCAATTTTTGAAGATTTATTAATGATAGATGTAATTGAATCATCGATAATTGTAATGTCATCATTTTTAATTTCAGTCTGACAAGCAGAAAGAATAAAAAGAAACAGATAAAAAATTCCTATTTTTTTCATACCATATAAACTTTATAAATTAAATATACGAAATCATTTCACCTATAATTAAACAAGGGCTTTTTATTGTCTTATAGATCAGCTTAACAATTCAAATAAATTTTAACCCGAGAATAGATTTGGCAAATAAATACTTAGTCCAACAATAAATGAAAAATAAAGAAATAAAAGGACAATGTCTTTCTTCCCTGCATAATAACTAAGTTCTAAACTTTCAGTGATTTTTCTCTTAATTAATTTGCTAGATAAGATTCCAATTGATACCGTTATAAAACATCCTATAGCATTCCACCAAAACCAAAAAATACTGGGCACATATAACCATAAATAAATATTTAAAATAACTCCGGATACGATTCCAATATTAGCTCCTAAAGCATGAGTCTTTTTAGTCATTATTGCAAGGATAAATGCTCCTAACATTGGTCCGTAGAAAACAGATCCTATTTTATTTATAACTTCAATTACAGTCCCCTCTATGTTGCCAGTTAAAAATGCAAAAAACAAGCAAACTGAACCCCAAAACAGAGAAAAAATTCGAGAGTTTAGCACATATCTTTTATCAGATATAGTTGGATTGAATCGTTTAACAAAATCTTCCATTGTAACTGCCGATAGGGAATTTATTGTAGAACTAAGCGATGACATTGCTGCTGACATAATAGCAACAATTAATACTCCAATCATTCCATTAGGAAGATAATTCGTAATAAAAACCGGTACCATTAAATCAGCTTTTTTACCTTCTAACGAAGCTATATTGTTTGAATAAACTTCATTGAGTGAATTCTGAAAACCAATGTCTTGAAAAAATAAAGTCCCTAGAATTAGACCCATGATACAATATGTTAATGTTATAGGGAATCTAAAAAGTGCGTTGGCAAATAATAACTTTTTAATTGTCCCCATGTTTTTTGAGGATAATAAGCGCTGTGATTGTGTCTGGTCAGTTCCATAATAAGAAGCATAAAGGAAAAATCCTCCAATAACCATAGGCCAAAATCCAAACTCATCATCATTGTTGTTATTGCTAAATCCCCACTTCCCAAAATCTACTGTAGTGATTCGATCTTTATCAACTTGAGTTAGAAAATTATCTATCCCTCCAAGTTCATTTAACCCAAATGCTAGACACATTATTATTCCTAAAAATAGTATTATCATTTGAATAACATCCCCCCAGATTACAGCCTTCATTCCCCCTTGAAAAGAATAAATCAAAGTTATCAAACCAATTATCAAAATTGAAATCCAAAAATCAACTCCTATAGTAGCTTGAAGAATAAGTGCCATTGTATATACCATTACCCCTGTTGCAACAGAACGGCTAACTTGAAAGACTATACTTATCAAAAGTCTTGAAGACGAATCAAATCGTTTTTCAAGATATTCATAAACACTTACAACCCCAGATTTATATAAAGTGGGGATAAGGGTTATCATAAGAAATGCCATGGCTAAAGGAACAGCAAATTCATAGGTGAGCCACTGAAGTCCACCTCCATCTTTCAACCCAACAAATGCAGGAGCGGAAATAAAACTAATTGCAGAGAGTTGAGTGGCCATTGTAGATAAGCTCAAAGGAAACCATCCTATACTTCTGCCGCCAAGAAAATAATCTTTCGAAGTTTTATTTTCTCTAAATAAAAAACCTATTCCTAAAAAAATAATTAGGTAAAAAATTATTACAGTATAATCAATATAATTCATTCAATTTTTATTTTTCTAAAATAAAATCTAAAATTAATGCGGCAGTCCATGAAAAGTTATCTCCTCCATAGGCTCTTTTTTCAAGTTTAGTTTTTCTTGGATCAAAATATTCATAAAATCCATTTTTTTTAACCAGCTCAATGGAATCATTTCTAATTCTTTTAGCTAATTGATCATATCCGTACCTTTTAAATCCTTGATACATCATCCAATTAAGATTAATCCAAATTGGTCCCCTCCAATATTTAGAAGGATTAAAATTATTATTTGTAGGATCAAATGAAGAGCATAAATAATTTTCGGGTTTCCCAAATTTATGAATTAAAGTTTTAGTTATAACATCAACTATTTCATTATCAGGAGCACCACAAAACATTGGAGTAAATGATGAAGATGAAATCAGCGGGATTGATTTATTATTTCTAAGATCATAATGAGTATATGCCCCTAGATTTTGATTAAATAATTTTTTGTTTAGACTTTGAATCCCTTTGGCTTGCTTCTCTTCTAAATAGTTTATTTTTTCATCATGTCCTCCTATTAATTTAAACAATTTAATTAATCCCTCATTAGAACGAAATAAAATTGAATTAAATAAAGGGTCTTGAACTAAAAAAGGAGAGTTTTCTGCAATTAACTTATCATCATAATTATATCTCTTAGCTATCTCAAGTATATGGATATAGTTATTATATTCTGTTTTAGTAGGACGTTCAGAAGCGTCAACATGGTCTGTGTCTTTTCTCTTGAATTCATACTTAGGGGAATTAATAGTCTCCCATATCCCATCCCATATTGGAGAATTATCTGTTCCTGATTCCCAATTATGGTATATATAAACTAAGCCCTCATCCATTATATCCCTATTACTGTAAAAATATAAATGGTTCAGATATACTTTTTCAATTTGCCTCTCAATAAATTCTAAAACTGATTTTTCTCTCTTAGATATATCATAGATTTTTTCAAGAACAAAACCAAAAACAGGAGGTTGAGTAATTCCTGATGAGCGATATTTTTTTGATGCATAAGGACTTAGTTCAGATTTAAAGAAATTTGGCCCAGGGAAATATGTGTCACTATCATTATGAAAAACTATATGAGGAATAAAACCATTAATCCATTGAGCATCTAAAATAGTTTCTATCTCTTTTTTTGCCTTTTCAATATTATAATGAGCATAGCCTAATGCAATAAACCCTGAATCCCATTTCCACTGGAAAGGATAAAGATTTTTACTTGGGATTGTAAATCCTTCCTCTTGATAATTGCCATTTAAAACCTCTTTTGCTTTTTCTATCAAATCATTATTCATAAATATGATTTATTTAACTATTTGTTTCCAAACTCATTCCATAATTGACTCACTCCTATTAAAATAAATCCAATCCAAAAAATAATTTCAAAAATGCCCTCTGTCTCGGGAGAACTCCAAAAAGAAAAAAAAGGAAAAGAAACAATCAATATTGCAAAACCAATCCAGCTTAAATATTTGATTAACCAGTTCATAGGATAAATATATAAAACAGTTATGGGTCAACAAGGTAAGTATTCATTATATTTGGTCACTAATCATAAAATCAATTGAAATGAAAAAAACTATTTTTATTTTTTTACTTGTTATCTCATTAAGCGTTTATTCACAAAATATTTTATGGGAACAGGTGGGCCTAAAAGTTAATCAGGGGACAGAAAATTTTGTGCTTGAACTTGTTGACGATTTTTATACTAGCATTGAAAAACCTGAAAATGTTGTCATAAGTCTTGATGCGGTATGGTATCGCCCAGAAGGTTTTGAAACTACTCACTATCTAACATTTGCTGGTTCAGCAGAAGATCTTGGGAAATTAAGAGCTCTTCGCTCTGGTAGTGTCTATGACCAGTATAATCAAAACTTTCTCAATTTTGCAGAAATCACCTCAATTAGCTCAGGGGGAACTCTCATGCGGTTTAATGTAGATAAAGGAAATTATCCTATTTCGCAAATGTGGCGTTTTAGTGTTGAAGATCCTGTGACTTTTGCAAATGAATTTGTGAAAATGATAAAGGAATTTCCTCCGGAGGGATATCTCTCTATTGGACTACTTTCTCAAGGTTCTGATGGAGATTCTCACTATATATATACTACTCATAAAGATTATGCAACTGCTCTTTCTTGGGGGCCAAAAACAGAGGGGCAACAAAATGCATTCATGAAATTCCAAAAAATTGTAAATCCTATATCTGATTATCTTGGAACAATTACTATGAATAACATTAAAACTTGGAACTAAGTTTTATACCTTGAATCAATTAAAAAAACCTCCTATTTAGTAATTAGGAGGTTTTATTTTTTTAATGACTTTTAAAATAAATTCGGCTTTCCCAGGGTTGAAGACAGTTTTGCTTTTCATTTGATAGATAATTTGAACTAGATAGAGTATGATCTTTAACATAATCAGCGCTAAATTCTTCTATATTATTGCTAAAATTATGAGCTACCAAAAACATATATTTTTCATCCCATCTTTTATAAATAAATAATTTAGAATGATTGGGTTCAAGATCTTTATACTCTCCATATACTAGAGTTTTGTTTGCTTTTCTAAAAGCAATCATTTTTCGATAATATTGTAAAATCGAGTGAGGATCCTCTTCTTGATTAGCTACATTTATCATTTTAAAATTTTTATTAAGTGGAATCCAAGGTTTATTTTTAGTGAACCCTCCGTTTTTAGATGAATCCCACTGCATTGGAGTTCGAGCATTGTCCCTGCTTTGTTTATGTACTAATTTTAAAAACTGCTCCATGTCTTTGCCTTCGCCCTCAGCCAATTTCCATGCATTAAGAGTTTCCACATCATCATAAAAGTCTATTGAAGGATGAGCAACATTTACCATCCCAATCTCATCCCCTTGATAAATATATGGGGTTCCTCTCATGGTCATTAAAAGGGTTACAAGTAATTTTGCCGACTCAAAGTGGTAATCTTTATCATTGCCAAAACGAGATACAATTCTTGAAAAATCATGATTCCCTAAAAAAATACTATTCCATCCCTTGTTTGCTAGAAGATTATCCCATTGACTAAATATTTTTTTAAATCTTATAAAATCTATAGGAATAGGATCATACTTACCCTTAGGACCATAGTCAATGAACAAATGGTCAAAATGAAAGACCATATTTAATTCATTTTCTTTTTCAGATACGTATTTAAGAGCATTTTCTAAATTAATTCCCGGCCCCTCACCAACTGTAACTATATCATATTTTGATAAAACCTTTTGATTCATTTCTTTTATAAATTCATGAACACGAGGACCATTTGAATAAAACTCTTCCATTACTTCAACCATAGAAATGCCATCAGGAATATCCTCAAAACTAAGTCTTTTGGAAATCATCGAAATTACATCCATACGAAAACCATCTACTCCTTTAGCTAGCCAAAAATCAATTATAGAGTAAATCTCTTTGCGTACATCAGAATTTTCCCAATTTAAATCAGGTTGTTTTTGTGTATACAAATGAAGATAATATTCTTTTGTTTCATGATTCCACTTCCATGCACTACCTCCAAAGACAGATTGCCAATTATTTGGAGAAACTTTAGGATGGCCATTTTTCCATATATAATAATTATGATATTTGTTTTCTTTATTCTTTTTAGCTTCCTCAAACCAAGTATGTTCATCTGAAGTATGATTTGCAACTAAATCCATAATTAATTTCAAACCAGAATCATGTATAGCTTTTAGTAATCTATTAAAAGCTTCATCNCNNCCAAAATCATCACTNATTNTACGATANTCAGAAATATCATATCCATTNTCNTCATTTGGAGATTCATAAATTGGACAAAGCCAAATGATATCTACCCCTAGTGATTTTATATATCCTATTTTTTNNATTATNCCATCTATATCTCCTAAACCNTTTCCACTGGTNTCTTTATAGGANCTGGGATAAATTTGATAAACTACACTCTCTTTCCACCAATTTTTNNTCATGTCATTGATAGCTNNTTTTTTNGNTATTTTTTTAAGATTTAATTNTTATTTANAGANCCAGGAGTGGGTGTTTCAAAAAATATCCATTCATCAGGATCCTCAGTATTTCTTCCCATAGANATGTCAGTAGTTTGAGAACCAAAAGTTAAAGAATCAATAACTGTAGTTCCGTCTTTATCAATTAAAATAATTGATTCNCCTGATGCTTTTAGCTTTTTACTTAAATGTAATACTCCCTGTTCTTGATCATCATCACACCAAAGGATCAAATATCCTCCTGGAGAAATTGTTGATTCAGAGGGATCAGTATCGGGAATTAAATATGGATTATCNTCCCCTGGGGTATCGGTAAAATACATGCCTCCTAAATCAATTGACTCATTGGAATCATTGTACAATTCAACCCAATCATCATAATCTCCTGATTCATCAGTACAACANTAGTCATTACTGGCTAAAAATTCNTTAATAATTAAACCTCTNCCTTTATTAGTATTATTATCATCTTTACTACAAGATGAGATTAANAATAAAAGAAANAGCANAANTNNNAGTCTTTTCATAATCAAATAATGTATNGTGTTAAATTTAATATTTAATATCCTAAAAATAAAAAACCCTTCAAAAAGAAGGGTTATTAAGTTNNTTATAAATTTAGTTTGACCACTGCCAAAGCATTAAATTTACTCTCATCGCTCCATGCCATTTACGACTTGCAANACCGTATTTNATCATCATNCTATCAGTAAATGATAGTTGATCTTGATNTATTTCAGCAGCATCAGGATTTGGGATTTCAAAAATAATATGTGTAACTGGTTTATATGCATTTTCAGANCTNTCTACCACTTCATTNAGTTCCCAATAAATTCTTGATCCNGTGGTTGCGTGTGAATTTCTGAAATAATTTGTNTCAAAATCNACATAATCCTCATTTAACTGTTCNATTCCAATATAAACAGCTTCTATATCTGCTTGAGGTTGTGCTCCTTCAGTTAGTAATGTAGAAAGTCCTTTATTNGTATANGTNACAGATTTTTTTCTGTATTTATTGCTCANTGTCTCATTTANATACTTCTTAACAATAGATCTTTTCGTTTTCCCTTTATGAGCAGATCTAATATAATTTGTCCACCATTCTTGAGA
Source organism: Flavobacteriaceae bacterium (assembly GCA_002728855.1). GTDB lineage: Bacteria > Bacteroidota > Bacteroidia > Flavobacteriales > Flavobacteriaceae. The sequence continues at coordinate 8,375 of PBWA01000028.1, read as the reverse complement.
CTTTGAATTCATTTCATCCATTTGCTGTTTATCTTTATATACATTAAAAATTAAGTANTCAGCCCAAGGGTTACCGTCATTACTTGAGGGATCAACTTTCCAAATAAACCAACCGACTAGTTTACCATCAGCNATTTGTTTTTCCTTGACAACTNCCCAAAATTTTTCAAATTCATAGTACTGGTCTACTAGCCCNTCATTTAAAGTGACTTCTTCAACCTGTCTNTAAACTTTAGACCAATCTTGGGCATTGNTTAAATTGATTGNAAAAAAAAGTGTTATTAATAAAAAATTTTTCATTTTAAATTGATTTATGATTAATTATATGCAATTATAAGAATAATTNTCTANACTAGTTTAATNACTNTATAGCANTGAATNAGATGCCTNAGTTNTNAATGTANTTATTACATTCTATTTNAGNAAGTAATCTGAATTGAANTTAATTTTCTCNCCAAAAAGAATCTCTGGTGTTTGAGGTTTATTAAAATCAAGTATTGATTTTTTCCCAACTCTATCTTTGACTAAATCAAATAGCTCNTTNGATGAAATATCTCCTTTATTATCCTTTAAAATCTTTAAAAAATGATACGTAAATANNCCATGTTGATTTTTATCATCTGTCAGTGAGGTCTCTTCTCCAGAGCTAGAGCTATAAAGAATCATTTTACTGCCAATGTTAGGATTCATATAATCTATTTNANTATCTGATTTAACAAAATCAAAGTCAATATANCTTTTNTTACTNCCTCCTTCTGGTTTCTTTTTTATTCTCCATTTACCTACTCCNTTCAAATTAATTAAGGGTTCNGGAGATCTACTTGCGCCACTAAAACANGCATCAATNACNAGGGTACANTTTTTATAATCATGAATACTGAAATCTTTCAGTAAATCATTTAAAGAAATTGCTTGATCAACTGTATAACCACTTATATCTACAGGCATAAGATATGGATTATTTGTAGTTTCATGAGGCATGCCATGACCTGAATAATAGAAAATAAACTGTTTATTTTTTCCATCAAATTTCATCAAATTTTGAAATTTTGAAAGATTCTGTGAAATCTCTCCATAAGTACCGTTGATTAACAAAATTATATTCTCTTCTGGCAAACCATACATTTGAACTAGATAATTTTTAAAACTCTCTGCATCCCTTGAAGCAAAGGGAACATTTTGACTAGTTGACACATTAGATTGATAAGAACTATAATCTTCATTGCCTATAATTAGGGCATATCCATTAATTTTTTTTGAACTAGATGGAATTTCTGTGTCTACATCACTTAACCTATAATCATCAGACTTCTTTAATGCACTAAGTTTATCAATTTCATGAATTGTAAGTTCAATCTTGATTTTTCTCTGATCTGCTCCGAAGAGATTGGATTCCTCGGAGTAGTGAATATATTTATTTCTCGTTGAATCAAAAACATCGGTAAAATTTTCAATAAATTCTCTTACTGAATATGTTCTTAAAAAACCTAATTCACTATTGGATACAATACCCTTTTGTTTATCTATTGTAATACCGTCTAATGAACCTTGAAAATAATATGGGAAATTTTTAAAATTTCCATACTCACCATCGTAAGGTAGCTTTGAATTAACTCTTGATTTATCTGTTGACCCTGTAATTTTAAAAGTTACTCTTGTTGCCTCTTCAAGATATCCAGATAAATTTTCCTCAGTAGATTTTATGAAAAAATCCATAAGAGTTTTTGCAGATGGAGAATCAAATAAATTATACTTACCTGCCCCATAATCAGATGTTTGAGCACCTATTTCAGCTGTTACTCCCTTAGAAAGAAAAGAAACTTTCAAATTTAATTCTTCTTTCCCAGTAGAGTCTCTTTCTTTAACGAGTCTTGAATCTACAGACAGGTCAACTTCATTAATTATTCCATCTTCTTTTAAAGAAGCAACAATTTCTGTTAAGTTATTTTTTAGAATAACTTCTTGTCTAGAAATTTCCTGAGCTAATGAAATAGCTTCTTGTTCTTCTCTCATAATTCTTTTATCTCTCTCAGGATTGTAAACATAGCTATTCCCATTCTCTTTGTTTACTAATAATACGTTACTAATATCAAATGAATTAATTTCATTTATATTATAGTTTAATTCCTTGACTGTCAGAAGGGAGGGATCAAGATTACTTGCAACATTAACAATTACCTCTTTAAATGGATCGACTTTAACTTTTACAGATCCATTATTAACCATTGATATTTTTGTTTGTCCTCTTCTTTTTGTGCCGGCAATACTATCAATTATGCTTTGTCTACTTTTATTAAAATAATCAGATGAAACGTCAAGTGAAGTTCTCTTTGAATAGGAAATTTCATCTTCATTTTTTTTGCGTTTAAAGAACTTATTTTTTATTTGACCAATTCTTTTATCGACATATAACTTAAAATCAGGGTCAAACTTATTTATATCCCAGATAGTTATTTTAGAATCTCCTCCATAAGAAATTAAAAATTCTTTTTCATCTCCATACTTGTATGTTGCAATTATTTCTAGCTTGAGATTATCCTTATGAATTTTTCCAAGAGGGAGAGTTTTTTTTGAAATTGTATTAAAAGTATATAACTCACCCTTTGAATTCCCAATAAATAAATGAGGATCTTCAGGATGAGAAACTATAGAAGTAATTTTTGAATCAGATATTTTATATTCATTTATTTCACCCTCCATATTTTGATCCACCAAAGAAATTGATCCATCTTCATGTCCTAGTACAATCTTGTATAAACTCTCAAATGTATGTATAGACGATATCAATTTTGAAACTTTAAGACCCTTTTGAACCTTATTGTCTCGAATGGCCAGTATTTGTTGATTAGAAACGGCAAAAATTTGATCTAGATTTGAAGACCAAGTAAAATCAATTATTCCAGAATCATATATTTTCTCTCCATTTGAAATTTCATTTCCAACTTTATAAGCAAAAATTTCACCTGAATCTGATAACAAGAAATAATTTCTTCCATATTTATCAGATATAATTTTCTTCAACTCATAATTTAAATCTGTATTAATCTCGTTGACAAGGTTTAATTCATCACTAACCTTAAAGTTTGATAACTTAAAACTTCCTACAGAAAATAATTCTCTTCCAAGAGGAGATAATTTAATTGAAGGACGATTCTTGGTTTTTAAAACCTGGACATTATTGAGGGTGTAAACACCTTTTTTGGTAGAAACAAAAATTTTGAATTCCTTATTTGTCAACCAAAGAATATCTTCTTTGAAATCAAATTCATAGGATTTGTTTATTTGAGAGTGAACAGCAGTTAAAAAAATGCTACATACAAATAATACCGTCAGGATAGCTAATCTACTTCTCATGTTAAAAAAAACGTCAAGACTATTAATAAATTGTTTCAAATTAAAATTTAGTCCTGAATGAAAAAAATTTTTAAACACTATTTTTTATCTAAAAAACTTAAATAAAAGATTAAAAATCAAAAATTAACAATTTTCATTTTTGGTCATTTTTTGTCGTTTTTTGTCGTTTTTTGGTCATTTTTTGCGATTTTTTTGCGATTTTTTGCGATTTTTTGCCATTTTTGATCATTTTTAATTTTTAATTTTTGAGCTATAATTCTGAAATTCTGAAAAACAAATAGATTATTTTGTAATTTATATAAAATAAAACTCAATAAAATGAAAAAACTATTTACACTAACACTAATATTAACTTCCATAGTTACGTTTGCCCAAAACGTTGTCAATATTACTTATGTTACCGTCCCTAGAGAAAATTCGAAAGAATTCTTATCACTTCATAAAAAATTCATGAATTTAACTCTCTCTGAAGAGAGAAAAATAATGGGATCTGGTATTTTCTCCCATGTATATGCCGGAGATTTTACTTTTGCTATCTATGATTTTTATGAAAATGCCTCGGATATTGACATGGATGCTAATATTACTAATAAAGTTCTTGCAAAAAATGTTGAGGCAATGAATCTTTCAAAAGAGGAGCAGGAAGCCTTAAGTTCTGAATGGCAACTTTATACAAGATTATATGCAGACAATCATTCTGATCAAATTCGAATCTTTCAAGGTCTTGATACATTAAGATATGAAAAGAAAAATATGGATTGGAAATCTAAAAAGGTATTTGTAAATCACAAGTTTAATACAAAGTGGGGCAAAAATATTGATTTCAGAAATACTTGGCTTGCTGGATATGCTAAACAATTAAAGGAAAGTGGAACAATTGAAGCAATATATGCGAGTCGTCATCTTTATGGCTCTGGGATGAGTTGGCATATGTATGTTGTATATCCAGATTGGAAATCACTTGCTAAATGGCAAGAAAATTTTAGTGCTGCAGAAATGGATGAAAACACTAAAACATTCTGGAAAAGTATATCAAGTCATTCAGATGATGTGATGTCATGGATTGGAGGAATTGATCAAGAAACCGGAAAGTTTGATTACGTAAAATAAATTATTTCTAAATTTATTTGAAAAATTAAACCTCTCAAAAATGAGAGGTTTTTTATTTTTAGATTCTAATAATTTTTTCATTTAAAACTAAAAAATTGATAACTGAAATAAAGGAAATACTTTTTGAAAATTTACATCAAAAAATAATTAGTGTTGAACCCTTAAGTGGAGGAGACATTAATTTTGTTTATAAGTGCATATTGGATAATCAAACAGTTGTTATAAAAATTAATGATAAAGATTTATATCCTGAAATGTTTGAAAAAGAAAAGCTTGGATTAGAACTCCTTGCTGAATCTCCATTTTTAATACCTAAGGTAGTCTCCGTTGGGCAGAAGAACAAAACAAGCTATATGATTTTGGAATATATTAGTAAAGAAAAACCTCTCAATTGGGAGTTATTTGGAAGAAATCTTGCTTTTTTACATAAAATAAATAAAGATACTTTTGGATTAAATCATGACAACTATATTGGTTCTATTCAGCAAATAAATAAATCTAAAGATAACTGGATTGATTTCTATGTAGAAAATAGAATTTTATATCTAATAGAAAAAGCAACTAACAAGGGGATTATGGACTGCCAATCGTCAAAGAAAATAGAATCGTTATGTAAAAAAATAGAATCCATTATTCCAAAAAAAAAATCATCCCTTTTACATGGAGATCTTTGGTCTGGTAACTTAATTTCTGATCCAGAAGGAAATCCTGCTTTAATTGATCCTGCCGTTTATTTTGGTCATTCTGACGTTGATTGGGCAATGCTGCATTTATTTGGCAATCCACCTCGCCATGCAATTGATTCATATAGTGAAATTATTCCTATAGATTATAATTGGAAAGACAGTCTTGAAATCCATCAATTGTATCCTTTATTAGTTCACCTAATACTTTTTGGAAAAGGGTACTATGAAAGTGTAATGAAAATTATTAATAAATACAGTTGATTCATATTTTTAAATTATTAATTTAATTAATATTATCATATGAGAATTATCTATCCGTTCATTATAACAATTTGTTTTTTTTTTCTTGGATGTAAAAGTAATTCTACTCCTGATTACAATAAAGAAAATACAATAATATACAAGGATGTTTATAAAAATAAATTAGAGGGATTTTGGCTTGGTCAGTGCATCGGCAACTGGACAGGATTAATTACAGAAATGGATAAGATAGGAATAGCTCATCAAGGAAAAGGTGAAGGCTTTTATACAAGAAAAAATTGGGGAGAGAAAGATCAACCCAATATTTGGGAATCAAATAACTATTCTGAAATCATTACTTTTTTATTTGCAGATAAGGATAGTATATGGGGGGCTGATGATGATACTGACATTGAATACATGTATCAGGAAATAATTCTAAAAAATAATTCTTCTCAACTAAATGCAAAACAAATTCAAGAGGGATGGTTAAATCATATTCACAAGGAGGAAGAAAATTTTCTCTGGGTTTCTAATCAAAGAGCTTTTGATTTAATGCAAGAGGGTATTTTACCTCCTGAGACTAGTAACCCAAAAAACAATATTCATTACGAAATGATTGATGCCCAATTGACGACTGAAATTTTTGGTTTTTTCTCGCCAACAAGGCCTGATATAGCTCTAGAAATTTCTAGTTTGCCAATTTTAACTACGGCAAGAAAAAATGCAAAATGGATTGCAGAATTTAATGTAATTATGTATTCCTTAGCAGCAGAAGAGACAGATCATTTTTTAATAAAGGATAAAATTCAGTGGATGGCAGACGAAGCTAGAAAAAATCTTCCAAATGACTCTTATTCTGCAAAAATGTATGACTTTGTAAAAGCCTCTTATCTTAAAGGAAATAAATGGGAGGAGACAAGAGATGAATTAAATCTCAAATATCAAATTAGGCAAGAAGATAATTATCTGTGGTCTACCAAAGATAAATCATGTAATGGGTGCTTTGCTGCTGGAATTAATTTTGGCGCAAGTATTATAAGCTTACTTTATGGGGAGGGAGACCTGAAAGAAACAATAAAAATTGGTGCTTTGGCAGGTTGGGATTCAGATAATCCAACAGCAACATGGGCGGGTCTTCTTGGTTTTATGCTTGGAAAAGAAGGAGTTGAAAAAGTATTTGACAGAAAATTCTCTGATAAATTTAATATTCACAGAACAAGAAAAGGATTTGATAATAACGGGATTGATAATTTTGAAAATATGGCTGTAAAAGGACTTAAAGTTGTTGACTTAATTGTTTCAAATAAAATGAATGGCACTGTATATGAAGACAAATGGGTTATCCCAAAAAAATAATTATTCAATACTAAACTTTTCCCGTTCTACCTTGTTTTGTATATTTAATAAATGGACAAAAGAAAAATCTTAATGTTTTCCATCCCACTATTAATCATGGGAATAACCATGATTTTACTTGGGGCTAGATGGATGATTGTTGATGAGCCTTGGATGCTTGATAGAGTTGCAAATGAAGAGCGCCTAGAAATGAGTTTTGACCAACTATTTCAGGAGGAAATAAACAATACTCTCCCTGGATATCTAAGACAAATTTATCGGTTTTTTGGACTTTGGGTTGGAGTTATAGGTTCATTCATTCTTCTTTTCTCAAGAACCAGCTTAACTAATGTTTCAAAAGTTAGAGTTAGCTTATTGATATGCATAGGTATAATGGTTCTATTTGGAACTATTATGGCTCATATGCTAATCCCTAGCTCCCCTTTTGTTTATTTAGCTTGGGTGCTTATAATTTTGTATTCCATATCTTTCTATGCTCATAAGTCAATATGAAAAGGCACTGGGAAAATATTTATTCTTCAAAACAGCCTAATGAATTATCTTGGACGCAAAAATTTCCACAAATATCCCTTGACCTAATTAGATCTCTTAATCTTTCAAAGTCATCAAGTATAATTGATATTGGAGGAGGTCAAAGTAAGTTGGCGGATGTACTTATTAATCTTGGATACAATAATATTTCAGTTCTTGACTTATCCAAAAATGCAATAACTAAAGCTAAAAAAAGACTTGGTGAAAATGCAAAAAAAATCAATTGGATTGAATCAGATATTCTAGATTTTAAAAGTTCTATTAAATTTGATTTATGTCATGATAGAGCATTATTTCATTTTTTAACTAAAAAAAATGAAATCAATAAATACTTGGATAAAATTTCTCTTTTTGCTAGAAATTTAGTTGTTGGAACATTTGCAATTGAAGGCCCAAAAAGATGCAGTGGCTTAGAAATTAGACAATATGATCAAAATTCAATGAAAGAAACTTTTGAGAAAGCTGGCTTTAAATCAATTTCTTTCTCAAAATCTGATCACATCACTCCATCAAATAAAATACAGAAATTTATTTTTGGGGTTTTTAAAAATTCTAATTAAATATGTACTGATAGATTCAATAAAGATTCTTATTTTCGTTGGCCAATGAGATTAAATCTTTACAATTCTGATTTTTTAGGCGTTTTTTCATCAGCCTTATGTATTTGTCATTGTTTGGCAACTCCCTTTTTATTTATCGCTCAAGCTAATGCCGTTAATTGCTGTGAATTTGTCCCTTTTTGGTGGAAAAGTTTTAATTTCTTTTTTATTTTTTTTTCTTTTTTAGCGGTATACTATTCTGCCAGGAGAACATCAAAGAATTTTATGAAAACTCTCTTATGGTCCTTTTGGATAATTTTAACTGGGTTATTACTTAATGAACTATTTGAATTAATCTATCTCGGTGAGCTCTCAATATATATTGCCTCTTCTATTCTTGCTTTTCTTCATGTCTATAATTTAAAATACTGTCAGTGCAAAGACGATCAATGTTGCATTCATGATTCTAAATAATATACTACTGAATTTTGAGTAAAATATTCCGAAAAAAATGAATTTTATTGATAAAAATCCAGCTCTTTTATTAATTGATATT
>PBWA01000027.1 GCA_002728855.1 Flavobacteriaceae bacterium | reverse complement strand
TGAAAAAAAAATTAGTGAAAGAAAAAAGCTTTTAATTCAAGATCCTCTTACTCCATCAAAAGCTGCTTTTTATTCTGCTGTTTTACCTGGTTTGGGGCAAGTATATATTGGTAAGTCATGGAAAGTCCCTCTTGTATATGGAGCTATAGGAGCTTCAGTTTATGGTTATGTTTATAATCAGAAAGAAATGAATCGCTACAGAACAGCATACAAAAGAAGATTAGCTGGATTTCAAGACGATGAATTTAAAACTTTAATTCCTGATAATTCAAAACTAATTGAAGGTATGAAATTTCACAAAAGTTACAGGGATATGTCTTTCTTATTTATTTTAGGGACCTATATGCTAAATATTCTTGATGCCAATGTTAGTGCTCATTTAATGCAATTTAATGTCAAAGATAATCTAAGTCTCAAACCACATTTTGAATCAGATTTTCTAACAAATGAATCTAATTATGGGGTTAAAGTTTTAGTTAAATTATAAAATTTTTTATGAAAATAGCCATACTGGGATACGGAAAAATGGGAAGGGAAATTGAAAAGTTAGCTTTAGAGGAAAAGCACCAAATTGTTTCAATAATAGATAAAAAAAAATTATTTGGAGATATAAAAGATTCTGAGGTTGCAATAAATTTCAGCACACCTAATTCTGCTTTAGAAAATATTTTTTTAGCTTTAAATAATGATGTTCCTGTTGTCTGCGGAACAACTGGCTGGTTAAATGATTTTGACAAGGTTGTTAAACATACTAAGGAGAAAAATAATGCTTTTCTCTACTCATCTAATTTTAGCTTTGGTGTTAATCTTTTCTTTAAAATAAATCATGAATTAGCAAAGCTTATTAAAGAACAAACCGATTATAATATTTCAATTAAAGAAACTCATCATATCGAAAAAATTGACGCTCCAAGTGGAACTGCTATATCTTTGGCAGAAGATATAATTAATAATACTAAATATGAAAATTGGTCATTGACATCAAGAAATGAGAAAAACATACTTTCAGTAAAATCAGAAAGAAAGGAAAAGGTCCACGGTATTCATCAAGTTAACTATTCTTCAATTTTAGATGATATTAGCATTAGACATGAAAGTTTCTCAAGAAAGAGTTTTGCAAAAGGAGCTTTATTAGCTGCCTTATGGCTAAAAGGGAAAAAAGGTGTTTTTGGAATGAATGATGTTTTAAATTTTTAATTCGATAGAAATGACAGTTTTTGAATGGTTAATTTTTTTCTTTTTAGTCCAGATAATTCATTTTTTAGGGACATGGAAACTTTATCTGTTAAGTGGAGAAAAATCATGGAAAGCTATTGTTCCAATTTACAATGCGATTATTCTGTTAAAAATAATTAGATACCCAAAGTGGTGGGTTATTTTGTTGTTTTTCCCTGTAATTAATCTATTAATGATCATTTCAATCTGGATCGGAACATTAAGAAGCTTTGGAAGACACTCATTAAAAGATTACTTGTTATGTGTTGCTACTCTTGGATTTTATATCTACTTAATAAACTATGATAAAACAACTAAATACATCAAAATTGAAGACGATGGACCTAAATCTGCTGCTGAAGAATGGATAAGCTCCATAACATTTGCCGTAATTGCAGCAACTATTGTTCATAATTATATTTTTCAGCCATTCATAATTCCAACAGGATCGTTAGAAAAATCACTTTTAATAGGTGATTTTCTGATTGTAAGCAAATTTCATTATGGAGCAAGAATTCCATCTACAACTATAGCTTTCCCTATGGTTCATGACACTATCCCAATAGTTAAAACAAGATCCTACCTTAAAAAACCTCAACTCCCATATCTGCGTCTTCCTAAAATAACAAGTATAAAAAAAAATGATATTGTTGTATTTAATTGGCCCGCTGATACAGTTAGGCAATTTTTTAAAAAGGAAAAAGGAGTAAAAAAACCTATTGACAAAAAATCTAACTATGTAAAACGTTGCGTTGGTATTCCTGGTGATACATTAGAGATTAAAAATGGATTAGTTTATAACAATGGAAAATTAAATGTTTTACCAGAGCGAGCAAAAATTTTATTTTCTTACACTGCCTTCAGTAAGAAAGGAATCTCATCTAAAGATTTACTTAGTTTTGGATATAAAAATTTTAATCGACGCTTTCGTATTTCAAATATTACAGAAAATTCTTTTGAAGCATTGCGGCCATATATTTTGGCTAGTTTTAACGATAATTCAAATAATATTGTAATTATAACTAAATCTACTGGAATTCCTGTTGATCTTGTTAGAAGATTGGGTATTAGAATAATCGAAATTAGAGAAACTAGTAAAAATCTTGTCCTGACAAATGATGAGTTTGAAAAATTAAAAAATGTTAAATGGCTTGATAGCATTGAGCGAAACATCAATAAAATTAAAACTGCAAATGAAAGTTTTTTTCCAAATAAAATACCATTTAATTGGAATGAAGATAATTTTGGTCCAATTATTATACCTAAATCTGGACAGAAAATTAATTTAAATCCAAATAATTTGCCTTTATACAAAAGAATTATAACTGAATATGAAAAAAATAAATTAACTGTAAATAATGGCCAAATAATTATTAATGATATAGAAACTAAAAGCTATACGTTCAAGCAAGATTATTATTGGATGATGGGGGACAATAGACATCGTTCAGAAGATAGTCGCTTCTGGGGCTTTGTCCCTTCTGATCATATTGTAGGTAAACCTGTTTTTATCTGGTTCAGTATTGAAGGTATAAATGATGGAATTAAAAATTGGAAAATAAGATGGGATAGAGTTTTTACCACTGTTGGTGGTAAAGGTGAAAGAACTTCATATCTACCTCATTTTATATTATTTATAATTGTTTGGCAACTTTATACTTTTTTTAGAAAAAAACAAAAAGTAAAATGATTTTTGGTGTATGCCCTGCTTATCTTCCTTCTGTTAATTATATGAGCTGGGTAATTAATCAAAGGAAATTATATTTCATAACATCTGGTCATTATCAAAAACAAACATATAGGAACAGAGCTGAGATTTATGGTCCAAATGGGAAGTTGAAACTGATAATACCAATTACTAAAAATAAAGATTTAAATCATCAAAAAGATATAGAAACTACAGTAGATAATAATTTCTTATGGCAAAGAAACCATTGGAGATCATTACAAATGTCCTACAGAGCATCTCCATATTTTGAATTTTATGAGGATGCTTTTTATCCGTTTTATAATAATAAAATATTGAGTCTGATGGAATTAAATATCAGTTTAATAAAAGTTATTTTGAAATTATTGAAATTTGAGATTTTAATTGAAGAAAAAAAATTTAATGAGATAAATGAAAAAAAAGATTTGATAAATACCAAGAATACAGCTACCACGTTAAATTTAAAATACAATCAAGTTTTNAATAATAAACATGGNTTTCTAAATAATTTAAGTGTTATAGATTTATTATTTAATCTTGGCCCTAAAAGTCTNGATTATCTTAAAAAAATTTAAAATTAATTTATCAGAGATCGCTTATAATTCAAGAACTGCAGATATTGGTTTGTGATCAGATAGTTTGATATCATAAGTTTTAAATCTAATAACCTTTATCCTTGGATCAACCATTATAAAATCAATTCTGAAAGGAATTGAGGAAATTTTATAGGTAGTTCCGAAACCAGTCCCCTTTTGAACAAATGAATCATTGTAATTTGATGTTAAAAGTTTATAAGGTTTTGAAAAAGCATTATTATTTAAATCAGTACAAATAATTGATAAATTCTCATTCTTTCTTTCAACTTCATTAAACCTTATTACCTGCCTTTCTTGAATTTTGAAAACTTTTTTTATATGTTTTCTTGATTCACTTTGTCGAATTCTATTGACTAACTGATCCAAGCCCTGTTTAATATTTTTATTGTAATCTATAGTTTTAATGCTATCATTTGAACTCATTTGTAAGGACTCAAAATGCAAGTTATAAATCCTAATACTATCATTTTTATATTTTAAATCAGAATAAATTCCACCATTATTTGAATTTTCAAATTTTATAAACCCACTATGGTATAATGGATATTTTGATAAAATAACTAGTCCATTATCTCCATTTTTTGTTAATGATTGAAAATATCGATGCTTATAGTTTAAAAATTCAGGGCTTTTTTCAACTGAAAATTCTTGAAAGCATATAATATCAGGATCCTCTTTTAAGATAAAGGATTCAATTTGATTAGGAATATCATCTAAATCTATCCAATTATAAGAATTAAAAAGCCGGACATTAAAGCTCATTACTTTAAGTCCATTAGATGTAGAAATTTTGTTACTTGGAAATTTATAAAGAAGTAACCAATCAGAATATCCAAAAAATAATGAACTTATGAATAAAATAAATGGCCATTTAAAAATGAAAATCCAATAAATAAAAAAAATTAAATTTACAAGAGCAAAAATGGGAACTAATATATTTAGTAATGGGAAGAGATGAAAATCGCCGAAAATTCCCATTATAAGCATCTGAGCAAAAATCAAAATCAAATTAATGAGCATTAAAATTTTATCAAAAAAATTTAACTTCATTTTAAGTATTTATGATATTTTCTTAGTCTTTTCCATAATTGCTTAGAATATTTTTTTCTTCATCAGATAAGCTCTCATAGCCTGAATTACTTATTTTATCAAGAATAGAATCAATCTTTTTTTGCTTTTCACTATCATCATTTCTTTTATTATTCCTCACGAGAGTTTTATGAGAAATATTCGTTGCTTTTTTCATTCTTTTTTTAAAAAAAAATTTCCATATTTTTTCGAAATTTGATCCAATATCTCTACCATTAATCATATTTCTTGCATAGAAGAATCCCAGGATTGCCCCTCCAATATGAGCAATGTGTCCTCCGGAGTTACCATAAGGGATTTGAATAATATCAAAAATAAAAAATAGCATACCTATATACTTGAGCTTAAGGTTAAAAAAAAATATTCTTATTTCATTGTCAGGTGAATAAGTACACATAAAAATAATTGCTGCCATAACTCCTGCAGATGAGCCTGCCATTGAAGAAAAATCCCCCTTAAAAACAGGAAAGAAAGAATAACTCAATAAAAAAAACAAACCTCCAATAATTACACCTAAAAAATAAATATTAATAAAAGTAGAGGAAGAAAATAAATTAAGAATCATTCTACTTACGTAATAAAGAAGAAGCATATTCCAGAAAAGATGAAAAAATCCATCATGTATAAAGCTATATGTTACTATTGTCCACGGTTTAAAAATAAGATTATAAAATTCGGGAGAAAGTAAAAATATCTCTAAATATGATTTAGCATCAACACTAAATAAAAAAAGTAAAGTGTTAATAAAGTATGGAGTCAAAAAGAAAATAATATTTATAAAAATAATTTTTTCTGCTATTGAAAAAACTGAATATTTATACTTAAGATCATTAAAATAACTCATAAATCCCATCGATTATTATCGAATTGTTTCTTCTTCCAATACCACATCATAAAAAGTCCTGTTAGTGCTCCTCCTACATGAGCAAAATGAGCTATAGGACCAATTGAATAGGAGGAAAAACCAAAAAAAAGATCAGCTAAAATAAGTATTGGAACAAGTATCTTAGCTTTTACTGGTATTGGTGGAAATAATAACATCAGTTGGGCATTAGGAAACAACATTGCAAAACCAACTAAAACACCATACAAAGCACCAGAGGCACCAACCATTACTGAGTGATATGAGTTAAAAGCATCAGTAAGAGGTAGATCATTTAAAATAGCTTCATTAATTCTCCCTGGCAAATATCCAGTACGATAAAAATTTACTAATTCAGATTCATTAACCCCTGAACCAATAAGTAAATCATTAATATTATTTATTTGATAATTATAAAGAATCAACTGTAGTGAGGCAGCACCGAGTCCAGTAGACAAATAAAAGAAAATAAATTTATTTTTACCCCACATTTTTTCGAGAGGCATTCCAAACATCCATAATCCAAACATATTAAAGAAAATATGATATATATCTCCATGCATAAACATATGTGTTATCGGTTGCCATATTTGAAATTTAGGATTATCAGGATAATGAAGAGCAAAAAGATCATAGAACTGATTACCCGATATAGCGGTAGCTAGAAAAAAAATACCATTGATTATTAATAAATGTTTTACCGTTTCAGTAATGTTACCCATTAATTTAATTTTTCATCTAACTCTTCCTTGCTCAAAGTAACAAAAATTTGATGACTAAATGGACACGTCAAAAACTCTTTGCATGCAAATAAATCATCAACTAAAATCTGCTGTTCTTTCACAGTCAAAATTCTTCCTGGTTTTATAGAGGCTACATTTGAAAGGGCTTTTGAAAGAAAATCTACTTTACTAAAACCATTAAAATTTCCTTCTTCTATCATGGAAAACAAATCTGTTATAATATCTTCTAAATTATCATGATTAAAAAATGATGGAGCCGATTTAATCTCTAAATTCAATCCGGATAATTTTATTTTAAATCCCAGAGCGTTTAAATTTTTTTGATATTCCTCAAAAAGAACAAATTCTTTTTTTGACAGTTTAATTTTTTTTGGAAATATAAGCTCCTGAGATGCCGTTTTTTGATTCGTTATACTTTTTAAAAATTTTTCATAAAGTACCCTTTGATGAGCTCTTTGCTGATTTATAATCAATAATCCAGAACGCAAAGAAGTAATAATATATTTTTTAAAAAGTTGAAATACCTTAGGTGGTTGAGATAAATTTAATTTAAGTTCTTTTTCAGATATATAGGCGGAATCTTTTGAATCAAACTTGGAATAAATATTTTCCCAAGAATGTCTAGATATCTTTTCAATTTCATTTTCTTCTTTAAAAGGATTAAATGAAGAATTTACTTCTATTGGTGGTTCAACTGGAGATTTTTTAACATATTCATAGGGTATATCAAGTCCAGGATCTTTATCGAAATCAATACTTGGCAAAACCTGAAACATTCCTAAACTATGTTTCACAGTTGCTTTTAAAATTGCAAAAAGATTTTGATCATCTTCAAACTTAATTTCTGTTTTTGTTGGATGTACGTTTATATCTATCATTTTGGGATCAATCTCTAAAAAAATAAAATAACCTGGGAAATAACCATCAGATAAGAGTCCCTCATAAGCAGATACAACTGAATGATTTAAAAAAGAACTTTTAATGAATCGATTGTTAACGAAAAAAAACTGCTGCCCACGTGATTTTTTTGAAAAATCAGGTTTTATAATAAAACCAGAAATTTTAGCAACTGAAGTCTTTTCTTCTATAGGAACAAGCTTCTCCTGAATTTTAGGTGAAAAAATATTGATAATTCTCTTCTGTAAACTTGAAATAGGGAGTTTAAACAACTCTATATTATTTTGAAAAAAAGTAAAACAAATCTCCGGATGCGCTAAAGCCACTCGATGAAATTCATCAATAATATGTCTTAATTCGACATTATCTGATTTTAAGAAATTTCTTCTTGCAGGGACATTATAAAATAAATTTTTAACACTTATAGAGGTGCCTTTCGAGCAAACACAGTCCTCAAGTAATTCTATTTTACTTCCCGAAATTTTTAATAATTTACCTATTTCATCTTTTTTTCTTCTGGAGGTAGCTTCGATAGTTGCAATCGATGCAATCGATGCTAATGCCTCTCCTCTAAATCCCTTAGACTTTATAGTAAATAGATCTTCAAAATTTTTAATTTTTGAAGTTGCATGTCTTTGAAATGATAATTTTAAATCTCTTGAAGACATTCCTATTCCGTCATCAATTATCTGGACTAAAGTTTTGCCCGAGTCCTTGATAATAAGCTGAATATTTTTTGAATTTGCATCAACTGAATTTTCAATAAGCTCTTTAACTACAGATGAGGGCCTTAAAATGACTTCCCCTGCAGCAATTTGATTAGCTATGTTTTCAGGAAGAATTGAAATTGTTTTGGACATTAACTTTAAAATTTAAAAATTTTTATGTCAAAATCTATAACATAAAGAAAAATTAAAGTAAGAATTAGAATGATTAATGCCAGTCTAAATGAAAAAAACCTATTACTAAAAACTCTCATTTTTTTTCTTTCTTCACTCCATTTTTGACCAAAATCATTTTTATTGAATACTTTCCTGTATTTTATAAATCTAGAATCTAGACTATACCTATAGCTTCCCTCTTCTTCTTTTCCTTTATAATAACGTGGAGTATAATTATATCTTTTATTTCTCTTTAATTTAAAAAAGTTAATTTTCATTTACAGAATATAATTTGATAATTCACTGTATATCTTATTGCCTATTTTTTTTGAAAGGTATTGAAACTAGTTTTAAAAAAAAAAGTTATGAATTAGCAATTGATGCCATTTTTAATGCAGCAATTCCAGCATCATAACCTCTATTCCCATGTTTACCTCCGCTTCTAGCTTTAGCCTGATCTATGGTGTTATCAGTAAGAACGCAAAAAATTACAGGGATCTTGGAACTGATATTAAGATCTTTTATTCCTTGAGAAACAGCATTACATATAAAATTAAAATGCTCTGTTTCTCCTTTAATAATACTTCCTATTGAAACAACTACATCAACTTTACTTTCTAGTGCTTTCTTAGATCCAAAGATAAGCTCAAAACTTCCAGGCACATCAATTCTAGAAATATTTTTTGACATGACACCGTTTTCCATAAGCGCATTATAACATCCTTCAAATAATTTATCAGTTATGGATTTATTCCACTGAGATACAACCAAAGTAAATTTAAATTTGGAACCATTTGGTATTTCAACAAGATTTGCATGAGAAATCTTATACATTGATGAACCCATAATTAATTAATATTTTCTAGGCGGCCTATTTGAACATCGACTAACTGGGATTCAGTCGCCTTAGGGTAATCTTTTTTTATTCTCTTGAAATAACTTAGGGCAATTTTTTTTTGATTATTTAAATCAGCAATCATAGCAGCCTTAAAAAGATACTTTGGAGTAGTAAATGAGTTTTGACTCGCTTGGAAAGCAAGTACATAATATTCATATGCCTCATCCATTTGACCTATTTCTGCAAAGGCATCACCAATTGCACCTTTTGAAAGAGCAC
>PBWA01000026.1 GCA_002728855.1 Flavobacteriaceae bacterium | reverse complement strand
GTCAAATTTGAGATTCCAGCTAATTCATAAAAAACAAAATGCTCATCAGCTTCTTCAATAATTTCTGTAGTTACATTTTCCACATCACTTGGATTAGATGCGTCATATACATAAAAACCAACTTGATAGGTTTTATTTGCATCTATATTTATAGTGGGTATGGTTGAACCTTCATCCCATGTAAATGTTTCGCTATTTGATCCTTCTGAAAATGTAAGACTTACTCTATTTATCTCTTCGTGCTCGTGAACTTCTTTTGGATCATCTTTAGAACAACTTTGAGCGATAAAAAGAATAGAAAAAACTATTAAATATTTTTTTGTTATTAATGAATTGATATTTTTTAGTTTCATGATTATTTATTTTTTTAATTATTATTTGCTTTAAACTTTTGAGGTAATCAATTTAGATGGCGGACCTCTTTTGTCATTTAGGCAAAAATAATTTTTTGAGTAAAAAATAATTTCATTGATCTCTATTTTAGAAAAATAATCAATAGATAAACTGTTAGAATAATTTTTTTTTAGATCAGATAGTTGATTATTAAAGGTGTACTGAAAGAGACACGACTCATTATCACTTTGAATATTGAGATCATTGTCATGAAAAGTAATTTCATCTATATGACAACTACCAAGATGTAAAATCTCTATAGTGTAAGGGAGTAATAAAACTCCCGACAAAATATATGAAATAATAATTTTAATCAAACCTATTTAATTTGGATTGCAAATATAATTATTTGTGTGTTTATTTAAAATAATATCTTATTTTAAAGTATTTGCAGATAGATTATTTTTATAATAAGCAAAAAAAACCTCCAATTCAATTGGAGGTTTTTATCATTTAGTTAAGAATATTTTAAATGTAGTAATCAGCGTCATTTTCTTTTGTGAAATCAAAACTTACACTATGATCATGACCATCATGATCATCGTGATCATGGTCATCATCTTTTTCACAAGAAATTAAAACTGATCCAACTAACATAAAAAATATGAAAATATAGTTTTTCATTTTTAAAATTTTAGAATTATTAATTGTTTTTGAATTATTATTCACTTTAAACTTTTGATAAAATAAGGCTCATAGGAGGGCCCCTTTCATCAGTGAGACAAAAATAGTTTATAGAATAATAATTAGTTTTATTTCGTGTTCTTGTGGTTAAAAATTCAAGAGAATTTTCTGAAGAATAATTTTTCTTTAAATCAGATAGTTGGTTATTAAAGGTATACTCAAATAAACACGAGGACTCATCTTTATGGAAATGTGTTTTATTTTCAAAGCAAAAAGTTTCTTGATGATGATCACCGGTGAGATGAATACCCTGCAAAATTGAAGGAGTAAATAAAATCCCAACAAGTAAATATGATATAATTGACTTTATCACATTAATTTTTTGTTATATCAAATATAATAATTATTTAAAGACTTAAGACAGCTGAATGATTTGCATAGGTTTCTTATGAAGCATTTTTTAAAGAGTTAATTTTTTTTTTGTAAATTTAGAATACTTTTTACACACCAGCCAACACGGGGTGTATAAATAAAGCGTGAGCGGGGTGGTGTACAACGTACCCTGTGACAAATAAAGGTTGCATTAGTCTAACGTTAAATTTTTGACCATGGAAGTTAAAACTTACACGGTTGCGTTAGAGGCTAATCAAGGCCATGCTGACGCAATAATGGGAATGCAAATAAGAAAAAAACCTGCTCCCCAAATAGTTGTTTCTAAATTTAGAAAAAGATCAAAGCAAGTTGAATTGGTATAGACAATTCCATTAGTGTACCATAATTTAAATTTTTAATTGATTTATGATTAAGATGGTACTATAGAAACCAGGAGTATTTTCTTCTTCCATAACGATTAACCTTATAGAAACTACTTCTGGTTTTTTTAAATGCTATTTTATAATACTTANNTNTAAGNAAAAACCCTTCATTTTGTGAAGGGCTTAAATTATTAGTGCAGTGTAGCGGTTTCGNNTGCTCCCCCTCTTGGGCTCGAACCAAGGACCCTCTGATTAACAGTCAGATGCTCTAACCAACTGAGCTAAGGAGGAATGTTACTGCTTATAGGTTTGAATGTTTTTAAGATAGAACTCTTAAAATTAAGAAGTCAGTTATATTTATCTTAAAATATCATCCTTTAATTACCTTATAACAGCAGGCAAATATAACATCAAAAATAAAATAAAAAAGTGTAAAGTCTAAATACTTTAAATTGGGTTTCAAGTTGTCTCAAGAACCTAGGGTGAAGTTATGTTGACACTTTTCTTAATTAGGGTTTTCTTTCTTCTATTGATAAAACCTCTCTTTGGGGTGATCCTACATAAGCAGATAATGGCCTGATAATTCTATTATCAGCAGCTTGTTCCATAATGTGAGCTGTCCATCCTGTAATTCTAGACATAACAAAAATTGGAGTGAACATTTCAATGTCAAACCCCATCATATAATATGCTGGTCCAGCAGGGAAATCAAGATTAGGATATATATTCTTTTCTTTAATCATAGTATCTCTTAAGATATTAGAAATCTGAATCCACTTCTCTCCACCGGTAAAAAGAGCGATTTTTTCAGCATATTTAGTCATTGTTGGCACTCTTGAATCCCCTGACTTATATACTCTGTGTCCAAAACCCATTACCTTCTTCTTATTTACTAATGCATTTAAAATCCACTTTTTTGCATTTTTAACTTCACCAATTTCTTTTAACATATGCATCACTTGCTCATTAGCACCTCCATGTAAGGGTCCTTTTAGGGCACCAATTCCTCCACAAACAGCAGAGTATATGTCAGATGTAGTAGAAGTGATTACTCTGGTCGCAAAAGTAGAGGCATTAAAAGAATGCTCAGCATATAGAATTAATGAAACATCAAACGCTTTAATTACTTCTTTTGCAGGAATTTTACCAAAGCACATATGAAAAAAATTCTCTGAGGCTGTTAATTCATTGCTCGGATCAATAAATGCCTTTCCTTTTTTATGTCTGTATGCAGCAGCAATAATAGTAGGAATCTTAGCTAACATCCTGATGTACTTATCCATGTTTACAACTGCAGAATTATTCCAAATTCTCTCGTCTTCCATACCTAAGTAAGAGACACCTGTTCTTAAAGTATCCATTGGGTGAGACCCTTTAGGAAATTTATGAATCACATCTAATAGATCTTTAGAAATGTTTCTATATTCTTTTTCTGTTTTAATAAAATCAGCTAATTCATTTGATGAAGGCAATTCTTTATTAACCATTAAGAAGGCGACCTCTTCCCAACTACATTTCTCACATAAATCCTGAACAGCATATCCTCTATATGTCAACGAATTTGTTTCAGCCATTACCTTTGACACTGACGTTTCATCAGTTATAACCCCTGCCAACCCTTTAGCTACTTTAATATTTTCAGCCATTTTCAGGATGCTTTATTGTTCTTTTTTAAGTTTGAAATTATACAAACTCTTGTCATAATTATTATAAGCTTTATAGCCTAATACTTCATATAATCTAGATCTAGTTTGCATGATGTCAAGAATAGCATTTGCACTTCCTGTTTCTTTAATTGATTTAAGTCCTTTTTCTACACCATACATTGCCAATCTTTGCGTAGTTACAGGATATATTACTATGTTAGCTCCTAGATTCTCCAATTCTTTTCTTGTCAATAATTTAGATTTACCAAACTCTGTCATATTAACCAATAAAGGAGCATTTACTGCTTTTTTGAAAGCTTCAAATTCTGCTTTTGACTCCATCGCCTCAGGGAAAATCATATCCGCCCCAGCATCAACATAAGCCTTTGCCCTGTCAACCGCAGAATCAAACCCGTCTACTCCTCTAGCATCTGTTCTCGCTATTACCAAGAAATTATTATCATTTCTGGAATCTACAGCAGCTTTTATTTTCTTAACCATTTCGCCCCTATCAATTAATTGCTTACCATCTAGATGACCACATCTTTTAGGACTGACTTGATCTTCTATATGGCAACCTGCTATTCCTGCATTTTCAATCTCTTGAATTGTACGAACCACATTCATCATTTCTCCAAAACCAGTATCCACATCCATTATTGTGGGTAGAGATGTTACCTTGGCAATGTTACCTGCAAATTGGGTAACTTCAGTCATTGTTGTTAATCCAATATCAGGTAAACCAAGAGAGTTTGCCATTACAGCCCCAGAACAATATACTCCGTCAAAACCATATTGTTCAACTATCATGGCAACCATTGGATTGAAAGCTCCTGGGAATTCCAAAAGTTTTCCAGAGTTTAAAGCAGACCTAAAATCTGCTCTTTTTTGTTGATGGGTTTTCTTATTTATAATCATTTTTATTTTTTTAATTTTTATTTATCCTTTCTACTTATATACTTCTTATTTAAAGAGAAAAAGGACTCAGCTAATTTTACTAATTCATTAAAAGATACCTTTTGTGTCTAGAGTGCTATTAGATAATTCAGCAACTTGAACGTTAATTTCTTTAACTTCTTTAGGTGTTAAATTACTCAAATTCTCAACTAATCCTATGAATCTGTTTCTCTCTTCTGTTTTTATTAATTCTTTAGTTAACATATCGAATTTTCCAATATAGTTTTCTCTTTTGAAGGGTCTAGCACCTGCAGGGTGTGCATTAGCTCTTTCAATTTTGTCCTCTAAAGTTTTTCCATCATTCATAGTAATAATTACTTTCCCCCCAAATGCCTTTCTATTAGGATCTTTTGCATGGTAAATATCTGTCCAGTATGGCTTTTCTATCGTAGAAATTTTATGCCATAAACTAATCGTTTCAGAGTTTTGGACTTTGACTCTATCATAAGAGTCAACATGATGCCATCTTCCATCTAGTAAAGCAACAGCAAAAATATACATGATTGAATGATCCAGTGTCTCTCTGGATGCATTTGGATCCATTTTTTGGGGATCTTTTGCTCCAGTTCCAATCACATAGTGAGTGTGGTGAGAAGTTTCAATCAATATATCTTTGATTTGAGAGAAATCAGAAATATGTTTTCTCATTCTAAATGCCAAATCAATTAATGCTTGAGACTGATACTCTGCTGAATGCTCTTTAGTGTAAGTTTCTAATATTGCTCTTTTCTCCTCTCCTGGACCAGGTAAAGGAACTGTATAATCAGAATCAGGTCCGTCTAATATCCATGCTAATATTGAATCTTCACCTTCATAGATAGGAGAAGGAGAACCCTCTCCTCTCATAGCTCTATCAACGGCTTCAATAGCTAATTTAGCTCCATGAGCAGGAACATATGCTTTCCATGAGGAAATTTCTCCTTTTCTTGATTGTCTTGTTGATACAGAAACATGTAATGATTGCTGTATAGCTTGGTATGTAGTTTCTACATCTAGATTTAACATTGCACAAACACCAGCAGCTTGGGCTGGACATAAATGTGCTACGTGGTCAATTTTATGTTTGTGTAAGCAAATTGCTTTAACTAAGTTAACATGAACTTCATAAGAAGCAATGATGCCTCTTAATAAGTCTTTACCAGATTTATCTAATTGTTGAGCAACAGCAATAACAGCAGGGATAGAATCTCCTGGGTGGGAATAATCTGCTGCTAAGAAAGTATCATGATAATCCAACTCTCTGACAGCAGTACAGTTTGCCCATGCAGCCCATTCTGCATGAAATTTTTGATTATTAGGCATTCCAAAAATAGACGCACCTCTATTGTCATGTCTTGGATGATTTACTGCCATCGCTCTAGCGTTAGCAACAGGTTCTCTTTCAAGAGAAGCTATTGCAACCGAGGCGTTATCAATAATTCTATTGATCACCATATCCTCAACTTCAGGAGATATTTTAACATCTTCACAGACCATATTAGCTATTTTATGTGCTAACTGCTGTTCTTTAGGCAAGTTTTCCCTAGAAGTATAAACTCTTAATTTGTGATTAATCATTCCCATTTTAACAAATTAAATAGCTGCTTTTATTTACTATAAAATTTTCTCATAATTTACACAGCACAAGAATATAATAAATTTACTGAAATTACTCTTTTATGTTTTGTGTTTTTTTACCAGAGAACAATTAGAAGATTACTTAACAAAAATGTTAAGCCTGAAAAAATCATTGCAAATTTATTCTTTTCAAAAGCACCCATATTTATTTTATCGTTATTTTGGATGATGACAATGAAAACATTTACAATTAAAAGAAGTAGGATCATGTTATTGATCATATCAGCTTTAGTTAATATTTGAACACTTGGGATAGTTGATTCAACAAAATACCTATTACCTATTGCTCCAAAAATTCCTCCAACTGTTAAGCTAATTCTAGATTCAAATTCTTTTTGTGGAATAATAAATACAATCCATGATATTACAAATGATAGAATTGATCCTAAGAAAAGTTTTAAAAAAAGCCATGACCCATCTCTAGAGATTACTATTTCAAAGTTTCCAGTTGGAAAAATTTGATACCGCATATCTGATGTGGGAGAAAAGTAATCATAGATTCCACTAGAGACATAAGTATTAAAATAGTTAATTCTATCAATTTTGTATCCGTCTTTTAAGCCAATCATATTTTTAGAAAAACTTGCAGGAAATTCTTTTGATTCGTTTAATCGTACAATTGAAGAATCCTGCTGAGCGATAAATCTTATGACAATTTTTTGTTCATCAAATGGATAATCTCTAAGATCCCAGTTATGATAAAAGCTATTTTCTACACTTCCAAAATATTGGCTGAATTTACCATCATATCCTGGCTCAAAAAATTTTTGATCTTTGTTTGTCTTTTGCCAAAAATAAAATTCTAAATCAGTAATTTTGGTTTGATCTGATTCAATGTAATCAAGTTTTAATAATTTTCTTAAATCAACAAGATCTGTCGTTTTACCAGAAAAAGTATTATAAACAGTATCATATTTTGANTAAGCNGCCCAATCAAACTTGGTAAAAAATTGTGTATTNCTNGTATCAAAATCATAAATATCTTTTAAAATAAATTCTAGTTCAACATCCATTGGATAATCAAGTTCATCTTCTTTGGTTAAAAAGAGATAAGGGGAGGGATATCCACTTTTTTGATAGGGAATACTATCTAAGCTAAATGCTTTATTATAATCTTCCTTTGGATCCTCAATAGATCGAACTTGTTTAATAAACGCTCTTAATCTATACAAATCAGCAGAATCAGGATAATTTTCAATACCCTTTGACAAAATTTCAATTGATTTTTCAGGAAAACTTTGGAAAAATCCCCTTGCTTGATTCAAATAATCATTTTCTGACATTTGATTAAATCCAAAAAAAGGAGATATTAATAAAATTAAAAAGAAACTTTTCTTAAAGTTTTTAAAGATAAACACAGAGAGGTCTATTCAGTTTTTTCTTCAGCAGTATCTTCTCTATAAAATTCCTCGTCTTCATCAATCCAAATGAAGTCACTATTTACTGCTTCAGTTACAGGATTATATACCACTTCAAGGTATTTTAGTCTTTTCAAACCTCTAACTTTGGTCTGTACTATGAAGGTATGAAAATGATATTTATCAAATGGGCTTAAAAAGGTATTATAATTATCCCAAATGATATTTCTTGAATATTCAACATTAGAATACTTTGATTTAACAAAGGCACGAATCCTTGTATTTATTTCCTTTACATTTTTTGGGATTATTTCATCTTCACTAAGTTCTCGTATTTGTAACTCCTCTAAAAAACCTTCATGTTCATTGACAAAAGAAGGAATATTTGCCTTTTGATCTTGATTAGCAATTTTTAAAGATTCTAGATCTGGATCTTTAGTTTTATTTTCTTCCTCTTGTACATAAAATTCTTCATCATCAGGGAACCATCTAAAATCGCTACTTATTTTATTAGTGAAGGGATTATAAATAACTTCTAAATATTTTAATCTTTCAATGTCTTGTTTTTTTCGAACTATGATTTGATCTCTCTCTCCACTAACCATCTTGTGAACTTTAACTTGAACAATAAAAACATGAAAATGAAATTTATCTGAAGGACTTAAAAAAGTCGTGTAAGAATCCCAAATGATATTTCTCGTAAGTTCTACATTTGGATACTGCTCTTCTACAAAAAATCTAATTTTTTTGTTTATTTCCTTGATATTTATTGGGACTATTTCACCATCTTCGTTTTCTTCAAAACCGCTATGCTCTGAAACAAAATCCTCTATTTTTACTTTATCAAGCTGAGCAAAAGATGAATAAGAAATCCAAAAAGCCAAAAACAATGCAAAGAAGGAAATATTGATTCTCATAAAGCTATTTTTTTAAATATTTTGTCACTCAAATATAATGAATATCGGTTTTAAAACGGAAAACTATCTAAATTATTGAGTCATTGCTCTATAAATGTCATTTCCATTAGCATAAAGAACAAGTGCAAGCAATAATATAAATCCTATTGTTGTGGCATATTCAAGAAATTTATCGGCTGGTTTTCTACCAGTAATCATTTCATAAATTAAAAACATTACATGACCTCCATCTAATGCAGGAATTGGAAGTAGATTCATAAAGGCCAGTATTATAGAGATAAATGCCGTTGTCGACCAAAAGCCTCTCCAATCCCATTCACTAGGAAATAAACCTCCAATTGTTCCAAAGCCACCTAACTGCTGTGCCCCCTTTTTAGTAAAGATAAACTTAAACGAAGCAACATATCCATATAATGTGGAATAAGCATAATTATAGCCTTCTGAAATACTTTCAATCAGAGAAAGACTAACATTTTCAAGTTCAATAAATTTAGGAAATATACCAATTGATAATTCTTCCTTAAGTTTTATATTTAATGTTTCTTCAGATCTTCTTCTTTCGATTGTAAGATTAAATTCATTAAGATTATTTTCTGTTTTCCATTTCTGAATATCTGACCAGTCTGTGATTGGAGTATTGTTTATTGAAGTTATTCTATCTCCAACTTTTAGTCCTGATATTTCTGCTGGAGAATTTGGTAAAACACTATCAATTATTGCAGGTGTTCGAACATAGAAGAGGTTCATTTCACCTGATTCAAACATTCTTTCATCAATGTTATCAGGTATAATTAAGACTTCTTTTTTGCCATCAGAGTGAAGCACTTCTACCTCATTTACCTTTTCTAAAAAGAATTTTTTACTTAAACTAGTTGGAATATCAATAACTTTCCCATCAACTTTTAATATTTGATCACCTTTTGTAAACCCAATTTCTTTTGCTAATTCAGAAACACCAAGACCTAAGGGGATAGATGAATTTGGGAGAATATTTTTTCCCCAAACCAAAAACATCATCATAAAAATTAAAAATCCTAGTAACAGATTAACAATAATCCCTCCTAGCATAATTATTAGTCTTTGCCATGAGGGTTTTGATCGAAATTCCCATGGTTGAGGAGGTTTTTTCATTTGTTCTGTATCCATACTTTCATCAATCATTCCAGCAATTTTTACATATCCTCCAAGTGGGAGCCAACCAATCCCATAGATAGTATCTCCAATTTTTTTCTTAAATAATGCATATTTAACATCAAAGAATAAAAAAAACCTTTCTACTCTGGTTTTAAAAATTCTAGCCGGGATGTAATGTCCTAACTCATGTAAAATAACAATGATCGACAAAGAAAGGAAAAACTGAATTGCCTTGATAAAGAAGATACTCATATTTTTAAAAAATGGATCGTCAAAAGTAATATTTTTAAAAAGGAGAACAAAAATATAAGACTTTAAAAATTTATATTTGCATCTCTAAATTGAATAATGAAAAGCAGCAAATTTTTTTTCTTATTTTTTTTCTCTTTTTCAGTAATAGTTTTGTTTTTATTTTATGACGCTATTAAACCTGAAAAAAAACTACCGATTTTTCAACCTGCTATGGTCAATTTCGAGTTAGTTGACAGCACCATGCAGCATGTAAAAAGATATCATCGAATTTCTAGTTTTTCTTTAAAAAATCAAAATGGAGAAACAATAACTGAAAAAAATTATGAGAATAAAATATATGTTGCTGATTTTTTCTTTACTACTTGTCCAGGCATATGCATTGATATGACAAGAAATATGCTAAAAATTCAAAAGAAGACAATAAATAATCCCAACATAATGTTACTTTCTTTCTCCGTAACACCAAAAATTGATTCAGTTGCCCAATTAAAAAAATATGCATTAGAGAAAGGGATAAATGATTCCAAATGGAATTTACTTACAGGAGATAAAAAGCAGATATATAAGCTAGCAAGGGAGTCTTATTTTGTTGTTAAAGAGGGGCAGGGAAATAATAGTATGATACATACAGAAAATTTTGTTTTGATTGATCCAGATAAACGAATTAGAGGTTTTTATGATGGAACAAATGATGAGGAAATACAAGTATTAATCAATGATATTGATATACTAGAAGAGGAATATTTTCAATAAAAATTAATTTTTTGACATTAACTCTTCTATTTCATTTGGATCAATAGGAATATCTTTCATAAGGTTTTTAACTGCTCCCTTTTCTTTAATTACAACGTCATCTTCTAATCTTATTCCAAAGCCTTCTTTTGGCAGGTAAATGCCTGGTTCTACGGTAAAAACCATATTTTCTTTCATGGGGTCATCAATTAAACCATAGTCATGAGTGTCAAGACCCAAGTGATGTGATGTTCCATGCATAAAATATTTTTTATAAGCAGGATCTTTAGGATTTTGATTTTTAACTTCAAACTGGCTCAATAAACCAAGGTCAATTAATTCAGAAGTCATAATTTTACCAACCTCATAATGATATTCTTTCCAAAGAGTTCCAGGAGAGAGTAACTTTGTTGCCTCATTTTTAACTTTTAAAACAGCTTCATAAACTTTTTTTTGACGCTCAGAAAACTTACCTGAAACAGGAATTGTCCTTGTCATATCACTTGAGTAATTTCCATATTCAGCTCCAACATCAATAAGGACTAGATCTCCGCTTTTACAAATGCCATTATTTTTAACATAATGTAAAACATTATTATTTTTTCCAGAGGCAATAATGGGCTGGTATGCAAAACCCTTCGAAGAGTTTTTTATAAATTCATGACTAAATTCTGCTTCAATTTCATATTCATAAATTCCAGGAGCAACAAAATTTAGTATTCGTTTAAATCCTTTCTTAGTTATTTCACATGCTTTTTGAATTTGATTTAATTCCTCATCTGTTTTTATAGATCTTAATCTTTGTAGTATAAGATTCCCTTTAATATGTTCAACCGCTGGATATTTTTTTTTCGCCCAGTTTATAAACCGATCCTCTCTTGTTTGGGTTTCGACTTTTGCCCTGTAGTGTTCGTTGGTATTTATGTATAGTTTATCACATTTATTGACGATTGAATCAAAAATTTTTTCAAAATCTGATAGCCAAAAAACTGTTTCAATCCCAGATAAATCTCTTGCTTTCTCCAGTGAGAGTTTTTCTCCTTCCCATATCGCTATTTTCTCATCAGTTTTTTTTATGAATAAAATTTCTCTTTCTTTTATTTTATCAGCATCAGGATAAATCAATAATATTGTTTCTTCTTGTTCAATTCCTGTTAGATAGAAAATATCCCTATGTTGTTGAAATGGAAAATAAGTACTGTCAGCACTGATTGGATAAATATCATTTGAATTAAAAACTGCAATACTTTTTGAAAGCATAGCCTCTGCATAATTTGCTCTGTTTTTTTTATAAAAATTTGAAGATAATGCTTTGTACCTCATTTTTTTTTGACTGAATATGCTAATATAATTTCTTTACAAATAATTGTTATAAGATTTTTGTAATTTCATTTAAATTTTAAGCATCATGAATAAGTTATTACTCCTTTTTTTCTTAATAAGCGGATTGACTTTTGCTCAGCCTATTCAAACTTCTGAAGAAAAAATCTTAGAGGCAATTAATCAAAAACAAATATTGACCAATTCTTCTAGAGTTAAGAATATAAATTTTAGAAATATAGGGCCCTCAGTAATGAGTGGTAGAGTAGTCGATTTATCTGTTAATCCTAATGACCCAACTGAATTTTATGCAGCATTTGCGACCGGTGGATTATGGCATACAACGGACAATGGAATTAGCTTTAATTCTATTTTTGATAATTCTGTAACACAAAATATTGGAGAGATAGAAGTTCACTGGCCTACTAGAACTATATGGGTTGGAACAGGAGAAAATAATTCTTCAAGATCATCATATTCTGGAGTAGGTATTTTAAAGTCAACTGATAATGGAAAAACATGGGAAAATAAAGGGCTGTCTGATAGTCATCATATTGGAAAGATTTTAGTTAATCCTGATAACGCTAATTATATTATTGTTGGCGTTACTGGACACTTATACTCTGAAAATGAAATGAGAGGAGTATACATATCAACTGATGGAGGAGAGAATTGGGAGAATACTCTTTATATAAACAATAAGACCGGCATTATTGATATGGATTATAGTCCAGAAGATTTCAATATCATTTATGCATCAACTTGGGAAAAGGATAGAAAAGCATGGAATTTTGATGGGGATGGATCTTCATCCGGTATATATAAAAGCTTTGATGCAGGAAAAAGCTGGAAAAAACTAACTACTGCAGAAAGTGGTTTTCCAATTGGCGAAGGTGTAGGAAGAATTGGTGTTGCAGCTTTTGATAATAATATTGTATATGCAATACTTGATAATCAATTTAGAAGAGAAAAAACAGAAGACTCGTCTAAAAAAGAGGATATAAATAAAGATTATTTTAAAACCATTTCCACAAAAGATTTTCTAGCATTAGATAATAAGAAGTTAAATAGATTTTTGAGAGATAACTATTTTCAAAAGGAATATACTGCTGAAAATATAAAAAACCTTGTTAAGAAGGGTAAAGCAAAGCCAGTTGATCTTGCTATATATTTAGAAGATTCGAACAGTTTACTCTTTGATACTCCTGTAATTGGTGCCGAAGTATATAAATCAAATGATGGAGGGACTACCTGGAGTAAGACTCATGATGGATATTTGGATAATGTCTATTACAGTTATGGATATTACTTTGGACACATTTATGTCGCGCCCTATGACCAAAACAAAATATATATTTATGGAGTCCCAATTTTAACTTCTGATGATGGAGGAAAATCTTTCACCTCAATAGGCAAGTCAAATGTTCACGTTGATCATCATGCTTTGTGGATTAATCCATCAA
This sequence comes from Flavobacteriaceae bacterium, assembly GCA_002728855.1. Classification (GTDB taxonomy): domain Bacteria; phylum Bacteroidota; class Bacteroidia; order Flavobacteriales; family Flavobacteriaceae. The sequence continues at coordinate 45,792 of PBWA01000026.1, read as the reverse complement.
GACCTGGTCATTTAATTAACGGAAATGATGGAGGTATAAATATAACGTATAATGATGGTAAAAATTGGATGAAGAATAATTCTATACCAGTGGGCCAGTTTTATGCAATCAATGTTGATTATGAAGAACCATATAATGTTTATGGAGGTCTTCAAGATAATGGTGTCTGGAAAGCAAAACATAACTCTTTAGATAATGAAAGATGGCATTCAACCGGCCATAATCCATGGACTGAAATTATGGGAGGAGATGGAATGAATATTGAAATTGATAACAGAAACAGCAATGTTGTATATACTGGTTTCCAATTTGGAAATTATTATCGCCTAGATCTTAAAAATAATAAGCGGAAATCAATAAAGCCTAGACATAAGATAGGTGAATCCCCTTATAGATTTAATTGGCAAACCCCAATTCTTTTATCAAGACATAACCAGGACATTTTATATTATGGCGGGAATAAACTACATCGTTCATTAGATAAAGGTGATCATTGGGAAACAATTTCTCCAGATTTAACAAATGGAGGGAAAAAAGGTAATGTCCCTTATGGCACACTCACTACAATTAGCGAATCTGTTCTTAAGTTTGGTCTTTTATATACTGGGAGTGATGATGGGTTAATTCATTTTTCTAGAGACGGGGGAGTTAAATGGGAGTTAATATCTGGCAGCCTACCTAAAGATTTGTGGATTAGTAGAGTTGTTGCTTCATCTCACAAAGAGGGAAGAGTTTATACTACCTTAAATGGTTATCGATGGGATGACTTTTCCCCATATGTCTACGTTAGTGATGATTATGGAAACACATGGAAGTCAATAAATAGTAACTTACCGTTCTCTCCATTAAATGTTATCATTGAGGATCCTGTAAACGAAAATATTCTTTATGTTGGAAATGATAATGGAGTTTATGTTTCATTTGATATGGGTCAAAGCTGGGAGCCTTTTTCTAAGGGATTAACCAGTGCAGCGGTCCACGATTTAGTTATTCAAGAAAAAGAGAATCACCTTGTGGTGGGGACTCATGGGAGATCAATTTACGTTGCAGATATATCAAATATCCAAAAAGCAGATGCTAATTTTCTTAAAAAACCTATCCATTTTTTTGAAATAAAACATATTAATCATTCAAAAAATTGGGGCAATAAACGAAGCCCTTGGGTTACCCCAAATATTCCTTCATTAGAATTATTTTTCTACAATAAAACAACCTCTATTTATGATTTAATTATTAAAAATAAACAGGGAATTGTTNTAAATAAAATCTCTGGTAAACTTGAATTTGGATTNTCAAAAATAAATTATGATTTATCCATTNATGAAANTGGNCGANTAACATATAANAAAAAAAATAAAACAAAAAAACTTCAAAAATCCGATAATGATATTTTTTATCTCCCTAAAGGAGAGTACAATATTACTTTAAAAACCAATAGTGGATCTTTTTCAAAAGAATTGATCATCAAATAGATATTACAAAAAAAAACTACAATCAAGATTATCTTTGCTGCTTAATAATTATTTTTGTAGTCTAAATAATATAAATGATTGAATCTTCCATTTTAAGAAAAGTAGCAATGGCCCTTTCAGGCTTATTTTTGATACTTTTCCTAGCTCAGCATTTCACTATAAACTTCACTTCGGTGTTTAGCGAAGATTTATTTAACAAATTGTCTCACTTTATGGGTACAAATCCTTTGGTTCAATTTATTTTACAACCTATTTTAATTTTTGGCGTGATTTTTCATTTCGTAATGGGGTTTATTCTTGAAATTAAAAACAGAAGCGCTAGAAAAGTTAAGTATTCCTATCAGTCTGGTTCAAGCTCTAGTTGGATTTCAAGGAATATGTTTTTTTCAGGAGTTGTTATATTGTCTTTCCTAGGTCTACATTTTTATGATTTTTGGGTTCCAGAAATTAAATATAAGTATATCGAATTTTTACCTGAAGACCCTGAAAGATATTATGAAGAATTAGTCCATAAATTTCACAGCCCAGGAAGGGTAGCTTTTTATTCTATTTCATTTGTATTCTTGTCTTTACATTTGATGCACGGGTTTGTATCATCTTTTAAATCAGTTGGTGTGAACAATAAATACTCAAATACAATAAAAACAATGGCTATTGCGTTTTCTGTAATAGTGCCACTTGGATTTATTTTTATTGCCATATTTCATCATTTAAACGGGTAGATTATGTCAAAAATGATTTCTAAATTACCTAAAGGACCAATATCAGAAAAATGGACATCTCACAAAGGCAAGATTAATCTTGTTAGTCCATCCAATAAGAGATTGATTGATGTAATTGTTGTTGGCACTGGACTTGCCGGTGCTTCAGCTTCAGCTACTCTTGCTGAATTAGGATACAATGTTAAGACTTTCTGCTTCCAAGATTCCCCAAGACGCGCACATTCAATAGCTGCTCAGGGAGGAATAAATGCTGCAAAAAATTACCAAGGAGATGGCGATTCTACTTATAGACTTTTTTATGATACTATCAAGGGAGGAGATTATCGCTCAAGAGAGGCAAATGTTTATAGACTAGCTGAAGTTTCAACTAATATAATTGACCAGTGTGTAGCTCAGGGTGTCCCATTTGCTAGGGATTATGGAGGACTCCTAGATAATCGTTCTTTTGGAGGGGTTTTAGTTTCAAGGACTTTTTATGCTAAGGGACAAACAGGACAGCAACTTCTTTTAGGAGCCTATTCTGCAATGAATAGACAAATTGGAAAGGGTAGAATTGAAATGTATAATCGCCATGAAATGATGGATTTAGTTTTAGTCGATGGAAAAGCAAGAGGAATTATAGCTAGAAATCTTGTAACTGGTGAAATACAAAGACATAGTGCTCACGCTGTAGTAATCGCCTCTGGAGGCTATGGGAACGTATTTTTTCTTTCAACAAATGCCATGGGGAGCAATGTTTCTGCCTCTTGGAGGATACACAAAAAAGGAGCTTTTTTTGCAAATCCTTGTTTTACACAAATTCATCCGACTTGTATTCCTGTTTCTGGAGATCATCAATCTAAACTCACGCTCATGTCTGAATCATTAAGAAATGATGGAAGAATTTGGGTTCCTAAAAATAAGCAAGATGCAAAAGCTATTCGAGAGGGAAAACTTAAACCAACTGAAATACCAGAGAAGGAGAGAGATTATTATTTGGAGAGGAGATATCCTGCTTTTGGTAACCTTGTTCCAAGAGATGTAGCTTCTCGTGCTGCAAAGGAAAGATGTGATGCTGGCTTTGGAGTAAATAAAACGGGAGAAGCCGTTTACCTTGACTTTTCTGCTGCTATAGAAAGATATGGAAAAGAAGAGGCCCATGTTAAAGGCCTTGATGAAAATGACATTTCTGTTGTAAAAAAGCTAGGTGATGAAATTATTAAAAATAAGTATGGTAATCTTTTTCAGATGTATGAAAAAATTGTTGATGAAGACCCCTACAACACTCCAATGATGATTTATCCAGCAGTTCACTATACCATGGGAGGAGTGTGGGTTGATTATAATTTGATGACAACAATTCCTGGATGTTACGCAATTGGAGAAGCTAATTTCTCTGATCACGGGGCAAACAGACTTGGCGCTTCTGCTTTAATGCAAGGTTTAGCTGATGGATATTTTGTTTTACCATATACAATAGGTGATTATTTGTCTAATGAAATTAGAACTGGACCAATTCCTAATGATTCTCCAGAATTTAAGGATGCTGAAAAGAAAGTTATTGATTCACTCGCAAATTTTATTTCTAACAAGGGTAAAAACTCCGTTGATTTTTATCATAAAAAATTAGGAAAAATAATGTGGGATAAGTGTGGAATGTCAAGAAATGCTAATGGTTTAAAACAAGCGATTAAAGAAATAAAGGGTTTACGAGAAGACTTTCATAAAAATGTTATAGTCCCAGGAGGGCTTGATGAATTTAATGAGGAATTAGTTAAAGCTACCAGAGTAGCTGATTTTTTAGAACTTGGAGAGCTATTTGCTAAAGATGCTTTAGAGCGAACAGAATCATGTGGTGGTCATTTTAGAGAAGAATATCAAACCTCTGAAGGAGAAGCTTTAAGAGACGATAAGAATTTTAAGTACGTTTCATCATGGGAACATAAAGGGGAGCCTTCAAAGGCAGTTTTGCATAAAGAAAAACTAGATTATGAAGAAATAGAGGTAAAAACACGTTCTTATAAATAAATTATATATGAATTTAAAATTAAAAATTTGGCGACAAAAAAATGCAAATTCATCTGGAGAGATGGTAGATTATAATATTTCTGATGTTTCTCCTGACATGTCCTTTCTTGAAATGATGGATGTTTTAAATAATGAGTTAATTTCTAAAGATCAAGATCCAATTTCTTTTGATCATGATTGTAGAGAGGGAATTTGTGGAATGTGTTCAATGCATATTAATGGTAGACCTCATGGCCCCGACGATCTTGTTACCACCTGCCAACTGCACATGCGTAAATTTAAAGATGGAGATACAATTATTATTGAACCCTTTAGAGCCGATGCTTTTCCTGTGATTAAAGATCTAGTTGTAGACAGATCAGCTTTTGATAGAATTCAGCAAGCTGGAGGTTTTGTGAGTATAAATACATCAGGTAATACTCAAGATGCAAATACAATCCCTATAGCAAAGGAAAATGCTGATAAAGCATTTGATGCTGCGACGTGTATTGGCTGTGGAGCATGTGTAGCCACATGTAAAAATGCTTCTGCAATGTTATTTGTTTCTGCAAAAGTTTCTCAATTTTCATTATTGCCTCAAGGGAAAGTTGAAGCTAAGGATCGTGTTCTTAATATGGTAAAACAAATGGATGAAGAAGGCTTTGGTAATTGTACTAACACAGGGGCATGTGAAGTTGAATGTCCAAAGGGAATTTCTCTTGAAAACATTGCAAGAATGAATAGAGAATATTTAAAGGCAAGTATAAAAGATTAGTTAAAAAAAGTTGGCCTACTAGGGATCGAACCTAGACTCTTCTGGACCAAAACCAGACGTGTTGCCAGTTACACCATAGGCCAATAAGATTCGTACAAATTTACATTAATTTTTTTTAGAGAAAAGATTAAATTCAATTCTATTTTTTTCATAAACAATGACTTTTTATTATTTATTAAATACTTTTGAGGTTTAAATTATGACAGAGTTATCATACAAGATTTGGAATCGTTCTTTTGGTTTGATAATATTTCTTGTCTCATTAATTACTTATTCTCTTACAGTTGAGCCAACTGCTAGTTTTTGGGATGCAGGGGAATATATATCCACTTCTGCTAAGCTTCAAATTGGGCATCCACCGGGCGCTCCTTTGTATCAAATGTTAGGTGCTTTCTTTGCTCTTTTTTCTGGCTCTGCTGAAAAAATTGCACTGTCGGTAAACTTCATGTCAGTCTTATCAAGTGCTTTTGCCGTTCTTTTTCTTTTTTGGACTATAACTATTTTATTAAAAAAAATCCCTGCTTTTGATAAACTAGACAATCTTTCAAAAAAAGTTTCTTTTTTCGGTAGTGCAGCTGTAGGCGCTTTAGCTCTTTGCTTTTCTGATAGTTTTTGGTTTAATGCCGTAGAGGCAGAGGTTTATGCAATGGCAACATTAATTTTATCACTTTTATTTTGGCTTGGTCTAAAATGGGAAGCTGAAATGAATACTGAAAAAGGAGATAGATGGTTATTGCTTATATCCTTCGTTATCGGGCTATCTTTTGGAGTTCATTTTATGGGTCTTTTAACAATTCCAGCAATTGGGATGATTTATTATTTTAAAAATTATAAAGAATTTACTATTAAAGGATTTGTAATTGCTAATATAATTGCCGTTGCTATATTGTTATTTATATTCAAATTATTACTCCCATTAACCCTTGCCTTTTTTGGAAATTCAGAAGTATTTTTTGTTAATTCCATTGGACTTCCTTTCAATAGCGGAACGATTATCGCAGGGCTTTCTTTTATCTTATTTTTTTATTATTCACTAAAGATTACAGCAAAGAAAAAATGGATCAATCTAAATACAGGAATTCTTTGTATTCTTTTTGTTTTGGTTGGTTTTTCCTCTTGGATAATGATTCCAATAAGAGCAAATGCTAACACTGTGATAAATGAAAACGCTCCATCTGATGCCAGATTACTTCTTGCATATTATAACATGGAGCAATATCCGGAAACTCATCTTTTTTATGGACCAATGTTTTCTGATATATATGCAGGGCAGGATGAATCAGAACCATATTATGATGATAAACCAAAATATGAACGCGACATTAAAAAAGGAAAATATATTGTTGTGAATAACTGGGAAAATGCGAGAATTAATTCAAATTCAAAGCATAGGGGTTTGCTACCAAGATTATGGAGTACTGAGCACGCTGCTAATTATATGAATTTTACCTCTCCCCTTGATTTTCAAATTGCTCTTCCTTATAGAGGGAATGAAATGTTGGAAGAAAGAGTTTTAGAATTTAAACAAGAGTCTTTAGAGGGTAATTTAACAGGAGAAGATTATCATCAGTTTTTTAGAACACTTGGCCCATATCTTAACATTGAAAAACCTACTTTTTGGAGTAATATAAAATTTTTATTCCAATATCAGATTGGATATATGTACGTTAGATACTTTATGTGGAATTTTGTTGGAAGACAAAATGATAGAGCGGGAACATATGATATTTTAGATGGGAACTGGATTAGTGGAATTAGTTTTATTGATTCTCTTAGACTGGGAAATCAAAATCAATTAAATCAAGACGAGTTAGATAATAAGGCACGTAATACTTATTTTTTCTTACCACTGATTCTGGGATTAATGGGGATATATTTTTTGTATTATCAGGATAAAGAAAAATTCTGGATCTTAACTTTATTTTTTCTATTTACAGGTCTAGCCTTAAAATTTTATTTAAATGAAAGACCCTTTGAACCTCGCGAAAGAGATTATGCACTTGTTGGATCTTTCTATGTTTTTTGTATTTGGATTGGCATGGGGGCATACTCGCTGGTTGATAAAGTAAAAAATTTCAGCAAAAAAAATCAATTTCTCCAGCCTATAATCATAATCGTTTGTCTTATATCAGTTCCATTTTTAATGGCTTATCAAAACTGGGATGATCATGATAGATCTAATCGATTTACAGCTCAGTCAATGGCAAGATCTTATTTAGATTCGATAGATGAAGATAAAGACGCCATTATTTTTACAATTGGAGATAATGACACTTTTGCCTTGTGGTATGCACAAGAGATTGAATCATATAGGACTGATGTTAGAACGATTAACACTAGTCTTTTGGCAACAGATTGGTATATAGATCAAATGAAGAGAAAAACTTATGAGAGCAATCCAATCCCATCACAGTTAGAGCATTCCCTATATGCATATGGTGTTCGAGATTACATTAAATACGAATCATTGATTGATTCAGTTCGATGGGATATAAAAGATTTTGTTAATTGGATCGGTAGTGATCACCCAAGAACAAAGTATAAAAGTCTTATTCTTCAAATGGGCGAGGATCCTTCTAGATTGCCACTAAATACACAGGAAATGATATTTTACCCAACAAATAAAATTCGCCTTCCCGTGAATAAAATAAACGTTTTAAAAAGTGGGGTCGTTAAAGCAAAAGATGCTGATCAAATTGTCCCTTTTATTGATATTGATTTGCCTAAATCAGGAATAACCAAAAATCAAATGATGATGCTTGATATTTTGGCAAATAATGATTGGGAAAGACCCATATATTTCACCGGTGGCAGTTACTCTGATTCTGAATACATATGGATGAAAGAATATCTTCAGCTAGACGGGTTAGTTTATAAATTAGTCCCTATAAAAACATCAGTGAATAAAAGTAATCCCTATATAATGGGTAGAATAGATTCTGATTTAATGTATGATATAGTCATGAATTGGGATTGGGGAAATTCAGAAAGTGATTTAATATATCATGATCCTGAGACTCGAAAAAATAGTATTTCATACAGGAGTAACATGGCAAGATTAGCTGAACAACTTTTATTGGAAGGGGAAAATATAAAAGCGAAAAAAGTCATTGACTTAGCAACTGAAAAAATGCCTATAGATTATTTTGGTTACTATAGTTTATTGATTCCTTTTATTGATGGCTACTATCGTTTAGGTGAAGAAGCTAAAGCTAGAGATATGTCTAAGAAAATTGCATTAAAGTATTTTGATAGACTTGAATATTTTTCTTCTTTATCATTAAGTGAGCAGTATCTTATTGCAGAAGAAATAATCACTGAAATTGAAAGATATAGAACACTATTAGAGGCAGTTTTAGAATCTAAAGATCAAAAAATTTTATCTGATGAAATAGATAAGTTTATAGAGATATCTAAACCCTTTATGTTTTTATATGGAGAATATGACTTTTATTCATCTCTCAGGGAATTTTCCGAGGGGTATTATCTATCTGAGGAAAAAGAAAAAGCAAGGGATTTGATCCAAATAATAGTCGATCTATACGTAGAAAGATTTGAGCTTTTCTCTCGATTTGCTGAAAGAAATGATCTTATGTTGATAGATGAAATAAAGCAAGAAATTTTAGATTTCAGAGAGCTTGTTGAAATTCCATTGAGAAATAATGACAGAGTATTTTCAGATTCTATAAAAACGAAGTTTGAGAGGTCAATGGAAGTTTTCCAAAAAAGTGACAAGGAAGCTCAAGAATAAACTAGACGTGGTCTTGCATTAAACTAATCAAAGTGTTAGCATCTTGTTCACCGCTTTGTCTCCAAACCATTTCTCCTAGTTTATAAATCATCAGGGTAGGCAGCACTCTAACTCTAAGCGCTTCAGAGAGTTTGTCGTTTTTTTCAGTATCTATTTTGATTACTTTTCCTTTATCTCCCATTGCAGCGGCAACATCTTTTAAAACAGGATGCATGACGGAAGATACCTCATCATTTTGATTGAAAAAAACGAGGAGTAGAGGTAGTTTATCATCTATTAATTCACCAAACTTTGACATATTAAAGTAAATGGTCCTATAACAAATGTAGTTTTTTTTGTAATTATATCAATAATTTTTTTCGTTTGAGCTCGATTACAGTTATCTCAGGCCATATACCTACTCTTCCAGGATAAGCTAAAAAACCAAATCCTCTATTTACGTTGATGACTTGTTTTTTCTCTTCATAGATACCTGCCCATTGCTTATATCTCCAGCTTGAGGGGCTCCATTTTATCCATCCAGGAATTTCTATTCCAAACTGAAATCCATGAGTGTGACCACTAAGAGTTAGTTGATAAGGAAAAGGGTGAGGTAATATTTCTGCCTCCCAATGTGAAGGGTCGTGTGTCATTACTATTTTAAAGTCATCCTTTTTAAGATTTTCACTGGCTTTTTTAAGATCTCCAACTTTTTTGAACCCACCTTTACCCCAATTTTCAACTCCGATAAGGGAAATGTGTTCCCCATCTTTTTTTATTAACCTATTTTCATTTAATAATAACTCAAATCCAATTTCTTTTTGAAAAGTTTTCATATCCTCCATATTCTTTTCTTTCTCTCCCTTATTCTTCCACTGAACATAATCACCATAATCATGATTCCCTAGCACTGAATATTTACCATATGGAGCCTTGAGTTTTGAAAAAAGACTGATCCAAGGTTTCAATTCAGACGCCCTGTTATTTACAATATCTCCTGTAAAGACAAGTAGATCAGAGTTTTGTTTATTTATTAGATCTATTCCATAAGACACCTTTTCAAAATTATCAAGACTTCCGCTGTGGATATCTGAAATTTGGGTGATTGTAAATCCATCAAAATTCTTTGGCAGATCATCAAACTCTAATGTATATTTTAAAACCTTATAGTTATAGCGACCTTTGTATATACCATAAAGCATGGCAATAGTTGGAACCGATGCAATTAAAATTGCCAGTTGAGAGATAAATTTCCTTCTTCCGGGGAAAATATTTGATTTTGAAAAATTTTCACCAAAAATCATGTTATACAAACTTTTTAAAAGACGTATTATGTCTTCAAAAAAAAGAATTGAAATAATTGTTCCTTGAAATAAAAGAAGAGAAAGCAAAAAACCAATTGAATAAGATAGGGAATGAGTAAATCCACCTGAGCGATCAAAAAATAATGTATGCCATAAAAGATTTCCTAAAATCGCAATAACAATAAACCAATACGTAACAAGAATTGATCTTTCATTTGTTATTGTTTTGATGGCCTGAAAAGCATACCATTGAAAAAGAACTATAAAAAGGATAGAAATTACCCAGCGCATATATAATTTTCGGCAAAGTTAAAAAAAGGGAAATGATTTAAGCAACTTTATTTTAATCCTATTTTTTCAGCAATGTGCATTGCTTTGCTATCAGTTAGGCTAGCAACAAAGCATGTAGCATTTAAAATAGTTTCGTATATATTTTCAGCTATAAAAGGAGTTCCATCTGGGAGAAGCTTAATTACTAAATCATCATAACTTGTTTTTTTATTTTCATAAATATTTGCCGCTGCATTAACAAATGAGTTGAGTAACGTTGAAAGAATTTTATGTCCAACAATTTCTTTTTGAACCACTTCTGAAGATTGATAAATTTTTTCTTCACTTATTTTAATTATATCTTTTATTTGAGCTTTGTAAATACTTTTATCTAGTAGTGAACTAGAAAAAGTTCCTTCTAAAATTGACTCCTCATTTTTTAAAAATATCTTTACAGAATCTCTAATCAAACTATTTATTGCTAGCGCTCTTAGATAGCTTAACCTTTGTTTACGATGTTTTAAATTTGAATATTTTAGAGTATCTAGGTCTTCCCTTACCAAATTTATAAGATACTCTAGAGCATATTCTTCTTCTATCCAGCCTAAGTTTATACCATCTTCAAAATCGATAATTGTATAGCAAATATCATCTGCTGCTTCAACCAAATAGGCTAGGGGATGACGTAAGACTTCTTTCCCAGAAACCATTCCTAATTCTTCAATTAATTCTTTAAAAAAAGATTCTTGTGCCTGGAAAAAACCAAATTTTTTGTGAGCAACATGTTCTGTAGGTTTTATGGGGAGACTTGCTTTAGGATATTTTATAAATGCTCCAAGAGTTCCATAACTAAGTCTTAATCCTCCCGGAGTACCTGTGTTTGATTGAGTTAGAATTTTAAATCCATTAGCGTTCCCTTCAAACAAACAAAGATCTTGATACTGTTTTTTAGACAGGACTCTTTGAAATTTTGATCCTTCACCATGCTTAAAGTAGTGCCCTATAACTTTTTCTCCATTATGACCAAAAGGAGGATTGCCTATATCATGAGCAAGTGAGGCGGCAGCAACAATTGCTCCAAAGTCATTAATATTATAACCATATGTTTTTTCTAGTCTGGGATGTTTCTCCAGCAGATCTTTTCCAGCTAGACGTCCTAGACTTCTTCCAACTACAGATACTTCAAGACTATGGGTTAGTCTTGTGTGAACAAAATCAGTTTTTGAAAAGGGTATAACTTGTGTTTTATCTTGAAGAGATCTAAAGTCTGTTGAAAAAACAATTCTATCATAATCAACTTCAAAACCAACTCGTGTAATGTCTTGGTTTAATCTTAACCGTTTATTTTTGTCTCCTTGTTTTTTTAAGGAAAGTAGTTTTTCCCAATCCATTTAGATTAGTGTTGAATATGCAAATCTAAAAATTAATTAACGTTAAGTTTACATTTATTTATCAATAGCTTTAACTAATAAAGAATTTTGACTCATAAATTTGTTTAGAAATTAAAAATAAAATTATGAGAATATTTTTCTGCCTTTTAATTACATTTTCTTCTTTTTCATTTGGCCAGAGTATTGGCTGGGAAGGAAGAACAAATGCAAAAGAATACCTAAAGATTGGTTTTAAAGGATTTGAATTAAGACATAGAACTGATGAAGGTGAAAACAGACTTACTTATGCTAGAAAATTTTTTAAGGATAAAAAAGTGTCTTTAAAAATTCCTATTCACTATAAGTTTGAGAAAGAACAACCAACCTTAGAACCCAGGGTAATTTTAAATTTAGAGAAATTTAAAATATGGGCTCAAAAAGAGTTATGGATCGAAGAGAATTATAATGCTGCATTTGCGATTGATTATCCTCATGGAGATTATTCTTTTCGCTTTGGATGGGATACATCTGAAACATTCCGTTTTGGAATCAGTTATAAATTAAAGAAAAAGGAAAAAGAGGAAAAATAAACTTAATAATTTGATAACATTTATGTACTTTAATTGTCTGACATTTATTGATATAAAAAAAATCTGGTGGCAAATTATATTATGGAAAATATTTATCTGTTAATGCTCGTAGCACTTGCTACTTTAGCAATTATTGATATAGTTGTTGGAGTTAGTAATGATGCAGTTAATTTTTTAAATTCAGCAGTTGGTTCTAAAGTTTTGTCCTTTAGAACAATAATGATTATTTCAAGTATTGGAATCTTTATTGGAGCTGTTTATTCAAGTGGAATGATGGAGGTTGCAAGAAAGGGAATTTTTAACCCTGGGGAATTCTATTTTGATGAAATTATGATTGTTTTTATGGCTGTTATAATGACAGACATATTGCTTCTGGATTTCTTTAATTCTATTGGACTGCCAACCTCAACAACTGTTTCTATAGTTTTTAATTTACTAGGCGCAGCAATTGTAATGTCTTTAATTAAAATTGGCGAAACAGATGGGCAAAATCTATCAGATTTGCAGGGCTATATCAACACTGAAAAAGCAACGATGATCATTAGTGGAATTCTTCTCTCCGTTGTAATTGCCTTTTCGATTGGAGCGATAGTTCAGTGGGTTAGCCGACTTATTTTCACCTTCCAATACGAGAAGAAAATGAAGAGCTTTGGAGCAATTTTTGGAGGCGTTGCACTCACGGCTATTACCTATTTTATTTTCATAAAAGGGCTCAAAGGATCTCCATATTACAAGGATCTAGTTGGATATATTGGAGACAATGATATTTTAATTCTTTTGGTTAGTATACTTATTTTTTCTGGTCTTTCTCATCTTTTCCAAATAGTAACTAAGAAAAGTATTTTACTAATTGTTATTGCTACAGGTACGTTTGGATTAGCTTTGGCTTTTTCTGGAAACGATTTAGTTAACTTTATTGGCGTTTCAATGGCGGCATATCATTCTTATGAGGCTTGGGTAGTCTCTGGAGTAGATGCCTCTTCTTTCTCAATGGGTGTTCTAGAAAAGAAAGTGCCTGCTGAACCGTTATTATTATTTTTAGCAGGTGGAGTTATGGTTGTAACTCTCTGGTTGTCTAAAAAGGCCAGAACAGTTATGGATACTGAGATAGGATTATCTCGTCAAACAGATACTCATGAAAAATTTAAACCGAATTTCTTTTCAAGAGCATTGGTAGGATCTTCATTTTGGATGTCTTCAAAGATCAGTCAAATTTTACCTCAAGCATTTCAAGACAAAATTGATTCAAGCTTTAAAGGCAGTGAAGTACAAACAATAAATAAAGATCAGAGCATTGATGCTCCAGCTTTTGATATGATCAGAGCTTCTGTTAATTTAATGGTTGCTGGTGTTTTAATTTCAATAGCGACTTCAATGAAACTTCCATTGTCAACAACGTATGTGACTTTCATGGTTGCAATGGGGACTTCTTTATCAGATAAAGCTTGGGGTAGAGAAAGTGCTGTCTACAGAGTTGCAGGAGTTATCAATGTTATACTTGGATGGTTCTCAACTGCTTTTGGAGCATTAATTGCATCTGGTGTAGTTGTCTTTCTGATAAATTGGAATAAGGAAGTAATGATTCCTATAATGTTAGTGATTACAATTGCCATTTTGATCAGGAATTTCATTTATCATAGGCGCATGCAAAATAGAGTGATAAATTCTAGGAGTTTAAAAAAATCAGAAAGCAAAACTGTTCAAGGAATTATTTCAGAGAGTTCAGACAATGTAAACAATGTAATTTTTAGATCTAATAAGATTTTTGCAACCGTCATAGAAGGGCTGTCAAAAGAAGATTCTGATAAACTTAAAAAGAGCAAAAAGCAGGTTAAAAAACTTGATTCAGAAATTGAAGATTTAAGAGATAATATATTTTATTTCATTAAAAATTTAGATGAGACAAGTGTAAGGGGAAGTAATTTTTACATGATCATACTTGCCTATTTGACAGATATTGCTGAGTCTTTAAGTTATATATCTTCAAAAAGTTATAAGCACGTAAATAACCAGCATAAAAAACTAAAGTTTAATCAACTAAGAGACCTTACGGAAATTAAAGATGCTATAGATCATTTCTCCTCTGAAATAACAAGTGTTTTCAAAGACAAGAGATTCGGAGCTTTAAATCTTATTATTGCTCAAAAGGATAAGCTAAATTCTATCATAAATGAAAAGATTAATGCACAGATTGATAGAACAAGGAATGAAGAATCTAGTCCAAAAAATACTACTTTATATTTTAATATATTACTTGAGACTAAAGATTTACTTAAGAGTGTATTTAACTTGATTGACGAATATTCTAATAGCTACAAAAAAGAATAATTATTTTTTAGGAGCCACACATTAGACAATCATCATCTTCGTTTCCTTTTGATTTGTCAAGCATTTCTTTGAGCTCTTCAGGGCTAAGAGGTTTTGCAACAATTTGTTTGCCCTTAGCATCAGTGTTTTTTTTACTGGCTGCTGCAGGTGCTGAGGTTACTTTTTCAGCAACAGGTTTTTCAACTTTAGCTTTTTTTGAATTATCAAGAGTAAATTTAATGGCATCTACTGCGGATTTAGTTCTTAGATAATACATTCCTGTTTTAAGACCAGACTTCCATCCATAAAAATGCATGGATGTAAGTTTTGCCGCTGTTGCTCCTTCCATGAAAAGATTTAGAGACTGTGATTGATCGATAAAATAGCCTCGATGTCTAGCCATATCAATAATGTCTTTCATACTCATCTCCCAGACAGTTCTGTAGATTTCTTTAATGTCATCAGGAATTCCTTTAATATTTTGAATAGAACCATTTGCTTGCATTAATTCTTGTTTCATGTCTTCATTCCAAACACCAAGTGCTACAAGATCTTCTAAAAGATATTTGTTGACAACTATAAATTCTCCAGATAATACTCTGCGAGTATAAATATTTGAAGTATAGGGTTCAAAACATTCATTGTTTCCTAGGATTTGAGATGTTGACGCAGTTGGCATAGGTGCAACAAGTAGAGAGTTTCTAACACCAGATTTCTTCAATTTTTTTCTCGCATCTTTCCAATCCCATCTTCCACTGAGTTCTTCATCTTTTATTCCCCAAAGATTGTGTTGAAATTCACCCTGAGAAATTGGAGACCCCTTATAGGTTTTGTATGGGCCATCCTTTTCAGCCTCTTCAATGGAAGCCATAACAGCTGCATAATAAATTGTTTCAAAAATTTCTTGATTTAATTGTTTTGCCTCATCACAAGTAAATGAAAGCCTCAGTCTTATAAAAGTATCTGCTAAACCTTGAACACCGAGACCGATTGGCCGATGCCTGAAATTTGAATTTTCAGCTTCTATAACAGGGTAATAATTTCGATCGATTACTTTATTGAGATTTTTAGTTACTCTTTTTGTTACATCAAATAATTGTTGGTGATCAAATTCATTTTCTTTAATGAACATTGGCAGCGCAATTGATGCAAGATTACATACAGCAATTTCATCTTTTGAGGTATACTCAAGGATTTCAGTACACAGGTTAGATGATCGAATTGTCCCTATATTCTTTTGATTTGATTTTCTGTTAGCTGAATCCTTATAGAGCATATAGGGTGTTCCTGTTTCTATTTGTGATTCAAGAATTTTGTCCCAAAGATCTCGGGCAGGAATAGTTCTTCTCCCTTTGCCTTGTTTTTCATATTTGGTATAAAGTTTATCAAACTCTTCATCATAACAGTCATATAATCCAGGGCATTCATTTGGACACATTAGCGTCCATTGACCATTTTCTTCAACTCGTTTCATGAAAAGATCAGGAGTCCACATTGCATAAAATAAATCTCTTGCTCTCATTTCTTCCTTCCCATGATTTTTCTTTAGCTCTAAGAAATCAAATATATCTGCGTGCCAGGGCTCAACATAAATTGCAAATGATCCTTTTCTTTTTCCGCCGCCCTGGTCAACATACCTGGCAGTATCATTAAAGACTCTTAGCATTGGAACAATTCCATTTGATGTTCCATTTGTGCCAGCGATGTATGAACCTGTTGCTCTAATATTGTGAATGGAGAGACCAATTCCTCCAGCTGATTGTGAAATTTTTGCAGTTTGTTTAAGAGTGTCATAAATTCCATCTATACTATCTTGCTTCATGGTAAGCAAAAAACAAGATGACATTTGAGGCTTTGGTGTCCCTGCATTAAATAAAGTAGGAGTTGCATGGGTAAAATACTTTTTAGACATTAGTTCATACGTTTCAAAAGCAGCATCTAGATCATCAAGATGAATACCAATGGAAACTCTCATCAGCATGTGCTGAGGACGCTCTGCTATTTTACCATTTAGCTTAAGGAGATATGATCGTTCTAGGGTTTTAAAACCAAAAAAATCATACCCATAGTCTCTATTATAAATTATGTTTGAGTCAATTTTTTCAGCATTTTTCTTTATGACCTCATATACGTCATCTGCCAATAAAGGTGCTTTTTTTCCAGTTCTGGGATTAACATATTCATACAAATCTTTCATTGTTGAGGAGAATGATTTTTTTGTATTCTTATGTAAGTTAGATACAGAAATTCTAGACGCTAGCTGGGCATAATCAGGGTGAGTTGTAGTCATAGTTGCTGAAATTTCAGCAGCAAGATTATCAAGTTCAGAAGTTGTAACCCCATCATATAAACCCTCGATTACTCTCATAGCAACTCTTACTGGATCAACAAGATCATTTAAACCATAGCAAAGCGTTTTAATTCGAGCAGTAATTTTATCAAACATTATAGGCTCCTTATGCCCATCTCTTTTTATTACATACATAATTAGTTATTAGATTGTTTTTAAATTATAACTTGGATTCCGAAACGAATTAACTGGTTAAGCACAAATGATTATTTAAAAGTCTGCGTCAGTTGTAAAGTTTGTTTCCTTTTTTTCTTTATTTAAAACACCTGCTTTTTGATATTCAGATACTCTTTTTTCAAAAAAGTTGGTTTTACCTTGAAGCGAAATCATGTCCATAAAATCAAATGGATTCGTAACATTATGTTTCTTTTCGCACTCTAATTCGACAAGTAATCGATCAGTAACAAACTCTAAATATTGAGTCATGAGTTTTGCATTCATACCTATTAAACTTACAGGAAGGGATTCTGTGATGAATTCTTTTTCAATTTCCAACGCATCAAGAAGAATTTCTTCAATACGCTCTTTAGGAACTTTATTAATTAAGTGATTGTTATGAAGGTGAACAGCAAAATCGCAGTGAACTCCCTCATCTCTAGAGATTAGTTCATTTGAAAAAGTAAGTCCTGGCATTAACCCACGTTTTTTAAGCCAAAAGATTGAGCAAAATGATCCGGAGAAGAAGATTCCTTCAACTGCAGCAAATGCAATTAATCTTTCTGCGAAAGAATCAGATTCAATCCATCTCAGTGCCCACTCAGCCTTTTTCTTGATGGCAGGAAAAATTTCTATTGCTTGAAATAATTTTGTTTTTTCAGCATCATCTTTAACATAAGTGTCAATCAGAAGAGAATATGTTTCTGAGTGAATATTTTCCATCATGATTTGAAAACCATAGAAAAATTTCGCTTCTGAATATTGAACCTCATTCACAAAATTTTCTGCTAAATTTTCATTTACAATACCATCTGAAGCAGCAAAAAATGCAAGAATATGTTTAATAAAATATTTTTCATCTTTATTAAGTTTGGTATTCCAATCATTTAAATCTTGATGTAGATCAATCTCTTCAGCTGTCCAAAAACTTGCCTCCATTTTTTTATACCATTCCCAAATATCATGATGCTGGATAGGAAAAATTACAAATCGATTGGGGTTTTCTTGGAGGAGAGGTTCTTGCGCAGCCATTTTATTTAGGTTTTATGATTAGTCAATAAATTATTTGATTTTTACTCCAACAAAGATTCTAATTTGTTTCCAAAAAAGAAAGCTTAACTTTTCCACAAACTAGACAAGTTTTTAACAAAATGATTTTTTTGAGTTGAAAAATTATTTTTTATCCAAATAATTTTTCTTGTAAATTTTCTCTAGTTTTAGAAACCACTCTTTTCCAAATTTTCTTTCTAAAGCGTCTTTTAAAAACTTAAATACTGGAACTTTAAGTGATTCTCCTAATTTACAAGCATCACTACATATGCTCCATTTATGATAATTTATTGCGGCAAAATATTTATAGTTTGTAATCCTTATAGGATACAAATGACAAGAAATAGGTTTTTTCCAATTAATTTTTCCATTATCATATGCTGTTTCAATTCCGCATTTTAAGGATCCATCAGGACTCAAAATAGAATAGGCACATTCTTTATCTTCCACTAATGGTGTTTCAAAATCACCATCATTTGCTTTAATATAGGCACCTTCTTTAGATAAAGCTTTTTTGCCTTTTTTAGACAAAAAGGGCTTAATATTTTCAAAATCTTTTTCTAATAATTTAGTTTCTTTTTTTTCTAAAGGAGCACCTCCATATCCCTCCACACAGCATGCTCCTTTGCAAGATTTCAAATCACAGACAAATTTTTTTGAAAAAATCTCCTCTGAAATTAAAGTGTCTTTTATCCTAAACATAAATAGGTGATTTACTTTTTAAATTTATTCGAAATTAATTTTTTTTCCTTTTAAGATTAGAAAAAACTAATCTATATTTGCCCCCTCAAAAATACGAAGGTGTTAGATTTAAAAGAAATTTTTACAGCCAGTATGGTTCTCTTTGCCGTGATTGATATTATTGGCAATATCCCTTTGATTATTTCATTAAGGGAAAAAGTTGGTCATATTCAATCAGGAAAAGCATCATTTATTGCGGCCCTTATAATGATCTCTTTTCTTTTTGTCGGAGAAGAAATTCTTAATTTAATTGGAATAGATGTAAATTCATTTGCTGTTGCTGGGTCAATTGTAATTTTCTTTTTAGCCATAGAAATGATTTTAGGAATATCATTGTATAAAGATGATGCTCCTGAAACTGCATCAATTGTTCCATTAGCATTCCCTATGATAGCTGGAGCAGGAACTATGACATCTCTTTTATCTTTAAGAGCTGAGTATGATGTCTACAATATAATTGTGGCAATTATCATAAATATTCTAATAGTTTATATTATTTTAAAGTCCTCTAGAAAAATTCAAACTTTGTTGGGCAAGCAAGGAATAAGTATTATTAGAAAAGTTTTTGGAATTGTTTTACTAGCAATTGCCGTAAAACTCTTTGCTTCAAATGTTGGTAAAATAGTATAAACTCATAAATAATTTATAATATCAAAAAATGAAACTGACAATCAATTTATTTATCATTATTTCAATTTTCTTATTTGTGTTTAATTTATTTCAAATCAATTTCAAACAATTAAGCGATGATCAAAACACAATAGCTTTTATTGGAATTTTTGCTTCAGTTTCTGCCTTATTAATTTTATTAATTTTTAAAGCCTCAAAGAAGTTATTTTAAGCAATTATTCGATAGGTAAGTAAGTGATTTCAACTCCTGCTTTTTTAAGAAACTCAAGTCCAGATGAATCTTTGTATTTTTTTGAATAGACCAAACGAGTTATTCCCGATTGATGAATCAATTTGCTACATTCTTTACATGGAGAAAGTGTAATATATAAAGTCGATCCCTTGCAAGATTGAGTTGATCCAGCAACTTTTAAGATTGCGTTTGCTTCAGCGTGAAGAACGTACCACTTTGTATAATTATCATCATCTTCACAAGTATTTTCAAATCCAGAAGGAGTCCCATTGTATCCATCAGATATTATCATTTTATCTTTTACAATTAAAGCACCAACTTTTTTCCTTTTGCAGTAAGATAATTCTCCCCATGTTTGAGCCATTTTTAAGTAGGCTAAATCATATCTTTTCTGTTTTTTATTAAGCATTTAACTAATATACATTATTTAAATAATAGGATATTATGTTTGAATCTATATTTAAAAAGGAAAATTAGCAAAAGACATTCTCATGGCTTGAAAGAGGATAATTGCAGAAATAATAATTTCCCATTTCCTGGAGTCAAATTTTAAAATTTTAACGACAAAATAGTTAAGAATTATTATTAAAAGGACAGTTAATAATTGAGCAATTTCAATTCCGATAGCAAAATTTAACAATGCTAAAATAGCATCTTCTTTTGATATGATTTGTAAAAAATAGAATCCAAATCCAAATCCATGAATGACACCAAAAAAAAGTGTAATTAGATTAACTAATATTTTTAATGAGGACTTGTGATTTTTATTAAATAAAACAGAGAGACATGTTAAAGATATTGTTACAGGAATTAAAAATTCGATTAGACCAGAAGATATTTTTATCCATTCAAAGTAAGAGAAAAATAGCGCTAAAGAGTGACCAATTGTGAATAAACTGACCCATAAAACTAATTTTTTCCAATCTTTAAATTGAAAAGGGATAGTAAGCGCAATTAGAAAATAAAAATGATCAAGCCCGTTTATATCTATTACATGTTCATAACCCAATTTTATGTATAACCAATAGAGATCCATTTATTCTAATTTTGATTTTTTTTCGTTGCAATTAATGATTCGTAAGCTTTTCTAACTTCCCTAAATTTTTCCTCTGCTCCTTTAATCATAGCAGGATCATTGCTTTGGATTTTATCCGGATGATATTTCTTGGCCATTGTCCTGTAAGCTTGTTTGATTTCGTTTAAAGAAGCTCCAGGTTTAATTTCTAAAATTTTATATGCATTATCAGTATCCTCAACAAACATAGCTTTTATACTCTCTAAATCAAGTAAATTTATTCCTAGATTATCACCAATTTGTTTAAGCTTTAAAAGCTCAGAATTTGAAATATTACCATCAGAATTTGCAATTCCAAACAAAAAATGGAGGATTTGAAGTCTAGTTTCATATCTAGAATATGTTTTGAAAAAGTTTGTAAGAGAATAGGTATCTTGAGTCTTATTTTTGACTTCATCATTAAATTTTTTGAAAATATAATTAGTTTTCTCTTTGCCATATTGTGACAAAAAGAAACTTCTGACATAAGTCAACTCTTTTTCCTCTACTTTACCATCGGCTTTTATTAAAATAGCTGAAAGTGCTAAAAGATTTAACTCAAATACTTCTCTACTAGCAACATTTGAGTAAAATTTTATTGGAGAAGCTTTTATTAAAGATTCAATAACACTTCCTAATAGAAATCCAATGAAAGCTCCAGGAATTCTATAATAAAAAAAGCCTATTAATGCTGCCATCCACCTCATAATCAATAGAAAATTCAAAGACAAAGATACAAATGGCAGAGTTAAAATAAATGTAGACTTTTGTATATTTGCTTAATAAAAAAATTATTATGTATCCAGAAGAAATTGTCAAACCAATGAGAGAAGAACTTACTTTAAATGGGTTTAAAGAATTATTCTCGCCCCAAGATGTTGATGATGTACTTTCTAAGGAAGGTACAACCTTAGTTGTAGTAAACTCTATCTGCGGATGTGCTGCTGCTAATGCAAGGCCAGGAGTTATAAAATCTCTTTCAAACGAAAAAACTCCTGATCAACTGGCTACTGTTTTTGCTGGGGTTGACAAAGAAGCAACTGATGCTGCTCGTTCAAAAATGATCCCCTTCCCTCCTTCATCTCCAAGTATAGCTCTTTTTAAAGACGGAGAACTAATTCATATGATAGAGAGACATCACATTGAAGGAAGGCCTGCAGATTTAATTTCTCAAAATCTTAAAGGTGCTTATAATCAATTTTGCGCTTAGCAAATTTAAGTTTGATATCATTCCAATTTAATTTTCTGTGAAGAAAATTTTAGCTTATCCACTCAACATTGTTTACTACCTATTTTTTGGCTTTTTTATAACTGTTTTTGACTTAATCCAAATCATCTCACTTAAAATTGGAGGGTATATCGCCCAGAAAAAATCAGTAGACTATTTAAACTTCCTTTTACTAAAGTGTATTTACTTACTGGGGAACCGTGTTGTATTCCAAAAGAAATTTGAATTTCCGAAAAATGTTCCTTTAATTTTTGTTTCAAACCATCAGAGCACTTATGATGTTCCTCCGCTGTTTTGGTATTTGAGAAAATATCATCCTAAATTTATAAGTAAAATTGAACTTGGAAAAGGAATTCCAAGTATATCATTTAATCTTAGAAAAGGTAAACATCTTTTAATTGATCGAAATGACTCGGAAGGATCAATAAAAAAAATCGAAAATTTTGCTCGCATGATTGATGAAAAATGTTGGTCCATTGTAATTTTTCCAGAGGGCACAAGAAGTAGGGATGGTAAACCAAAAAAGTTTCGTAAAGGTGGGTTATTAGCATTATTTAAAATTTTAAAAAGAGCTTATGTTGTTCCAATTAGTATTAGCAATTCATGGAAATTTGCTAAGCATAAATATTTTCCAATCCCATTTGGGATAAAGATTCTTGTAAAAACTTATGAGCCCATTAAGGTCTCTAATTTCCCTAGCAACAAGTTAATTGATAAGGTTGAAAAAATAATTCATTCAGGAATTTAAATCATTTTTAAAATTCTTAAAAGCGAGGCTTTCTCTTATCTAAAAAGGCAGAAACACCTTCTTTAAAATCTTTGGATTCAAAACATTCTGAAAATTTTTCTTTTTCAATTTCAAATCCCTCTGGATTTTTTTCAGCTGCATTAATTGCTTCAATCGCTTTTGCAATAGCGTTTGGAGAATTTTTCATTATTTTATTTGCTATTTCACTAATTGAATCAATAAGATTTTCTCTTTTAACTACTTTATTGACTAACCTAAGGGCATAGGCTTTTTCAGAGTCAATCATTTCTCCAGACAATATCATCTCTATGGCATTAGTTTTACCAACAAGTTTTGTGAGCCTTTGAGTGCCTCCATATCCTGGAATTAAACCAAGAGAAACCTCAGGCAAACCGAGTTTAGCTGTGTTTACAGCAACTCTTAGGTGACATGCCATTGCAAGTTCTAACCCTCCGCCAAGAGCATATCCATTTATTCCAGCAATTATTGGTTTTGGAAAATTTTCAATTAAATCTAAGACATTTTCTTGCCCTTTTTTTGCTAACTCCAAGCCTTTATTTTTTCCATATTTTGAAAATTCACTAATATCAGCTCCAGCAATAAAAGCTTTATCACCACTGCCAAGAAAAACCACCACAAATATTTCTTTATTTCCCCTTATATCAATTAGATTTTTTCTAATCTCTTCAAGCATTGAAATATTTAGTGCATTTAGCTTTTCTTCTCTATTTATTGAAATCCAAGCAATTTTATCTTGAATTTTTATTTTCAAATATTTTTTTTGCAAAATTTATATTTTAAGAGTTATTGTAAATTTGGTTCCTTTTGAACTAGAAGAGTAATTTATTTTACCTCCATGAGAGTTGACAATGTTTTTTACAATTCCTAACCCTAAACCCATTCCCTTTGTTTTAGTTGTAAATTTAGGCTCAAAAATTTTGTCTTTTATTGAATTAGATATTCCAACCCCATTATCAGTAAAATCAACTTGCACTTCTTTCATTAGTTTTTTTATTTCAACTTTTAACTTAGCCTTAGATTCAATCGGCACTGACTGAATTCCATTTTGAATCAGATTTGTCATAACTCTTACCCATTGTGTTCTGTCTAGGTCAACAAAAATTTTAGGATGAGATGAGCTAAAGTCAATTTTATTTTGCTCAAATATTTCAAGAGATCTTTTGCTTATTTCAACTATGTCAAGGGATTTTAACTTAGCTTGTGGAAGTGCTGCAAAATCAGAAAATGTATTTGCAACATCCTTCATAGTATCAATTTGTTCGATTAATATGTTGCAAAATTCTTTAATTTTTTTATCAGAATAGGGCTTTTCTTTGAGAAATCTTTGCTCAAAACTCTGAACAGTTAACCGCATTGGAGTTAAAGGATTTTTAATTTCATGAGCAACCTGTTTTGCCATTTCCTGCCAAGCTTGTTCTCTCTCTTGTATAGCTAGTTTCTTTGCACTTTTTTCTAGTTCATCAATCATTTCATTATAGGAATTTATTAAACTAAAAACCTCTTTAGTTGCATTTTTGAGATATATTTTTTCGTTTTGCTCAAGAAGGCCGGTTTGATCAATTTTTAGCCTAATTGTCTCAAGGGGTCTTGTTACATATTTGGAAATAAAATAAGCGAATAAAATTGCTATTATAAGCATTGCAAGATAAATTTTGTAAAGACTGTTTAAAAATTTATTTAATTCATTTTCTGAAAATGACACATCTTCGAAATAAGGAAAAAATAATATTCCATAAGGTACTCCATAAGAATTATATAATAGACTGTATGAGGATTGAAACTTTCCGACCTCATCATTATTTTCTATTAACACTCTATTGTCAATATTTGAATTGACTTCAGTTAAAATAGACTCGCTTAATTTATAATCATTGGCAATTATTTCTAATGGTAAAAATGAGTTAAACAGAGCATCACCTTTCAAATTAAAAACTGAGAAATTCACATTATGAATTTTCATTATTGCCATAAAATCATCTTTGTGTTTAAGCCAATAATCATCAGACTTATTTTCTAGATTATTTGCTTTTACTAGATATGATATTTGATTTCTAAGCTGAATTTCTTTCCTATCAAGCCTAAAAAGGTTATAATCTTCAGACTCATTTTGATATTGAAAATAGGTTGCCGTGAGTATTAATAAACAGGCAATTAGAACTAGAAAGATCATAGCAACAAATATTTGATTTCTCAATGAAATTTTTGCTGTAATTGATGGAATTTTCACTATTTATAAAGTAAGTAATGATGGCTTAATCTTGCAATATAAAAAAAACATAAAAACCAAATAATACTTAAAATAATTTTATGTCTAAAAAAAATATAAATAAATTCAATATATATTTAAAAAAAACATAAAAAATAAGTTAATAAGTATTAAAAACAAATAAAAAAAAGAAATATACGCCAAAAATTTAAATATTTGAATAATTTCAAATACAAGATAAATAGCATAAATAAACGATTAAAAGTGTATTAAAAATATATTTGTTTGAAAATGAAAAAAATGAATTTTATAATTCTATTATAAAATTCAAATTTGTTATTAATTTCGCCTCATGTATAGATTTTTTTCTACTTTCATTTTTAGCCTTTTGTTGATTTTCTCTCTATTATACATTTCAGAATATAAATATCTCTTAACTGGAATTTCAAAGTTTTATTTTAAAGGCCATCTAACTGCTTATTTAGATGATTACCAAGCTTTCGATAATCAATTAATTAAAAGAGCTAAAGATGTCCAACCATGGCCTAAACATCATGGGTATAATAAATTTGAGTATGATAATGACTTTTTAAATTATCACAACAAAACCAAAACCGTTGCTTTTCTTGTTATTAAAAACGATAGTCTTTTATATGAAAAATATTACGAAGAATATGATAGTAATAGTAAGAGTAATTCCTTTTCTATGTCAAAAAGTATTGTTTCTGCACTGCTAGGCATGGCTATACAAGAGGGTTTCATTAAAGATTTGGATCAGAAGGTTATTGATTTTATACCTAAATTAAGCGGACCTTATTCTAATATTGTAACCGTAGGTGATCTTTCAAGTATGGCTTCTGGATTAAAGTGGGATGAATCTTATTATTCACCTTTTTCAATAACAACAAGATCATACGTAGAAGAGGATTTAAATAGATTAATTTTAAATCAGCCAATTGATCAAAGACCAGGAGAATCTTTTAGTTATTTAAGTGGAGCAACGCAATTATTAGCAATGGTAATTCAAGAAGCAACAGGTAAAAAAATAAGTAATTATTTATCAGAAAAATTTTGGCAACCTATGGGGGCAGAAAATGATGCTTTATGGCAAATTGATAGTAAATCAGCTGAAATGGAAAAAGCTTATTGTTGCTTGGCTTCTACCGCAAGAGATTTTGCTCGATTTGGGAGACTATATAAGGATTTTGGTAAATGGAATCAAAATCAACTTTTAGATTCACTTTTTATTTTAAGATCATTAAAATCTAGATTTAATGATTCTCCACAGTACGGTTATGGCTGGTGGTTAAAAAAATATAGGGGTTATAATACTTTTATGATGAGAGGTCACTTAGGGCAGTATGTAATAGTTATTCCAGAAGAAGATTTGATAATTGTAAGATTAGGTCATTTGAAAGATAAGAAGATTGAAAATGAAGATTTTACTGAAGATATCTTTGTTTATATTGATGCGGGGATTGAAATTAATGAGAGCGAAATGATTAAATGAAAAATCATGGCGCTGGATCTGGGATCTCGTTATGAATTTTTTCTATTTCTTTAAGAATAGATTCTGATAGAACTATATTATGGGAATCAATGTTTTCCTTGAGTTGACTCATGTTAGTAGCACCAATAATATTACTACAAACAAAAGATCTATCGTTAACAAATGATAAAGCCATTTGTGTAATTGAAATTCCATAATTTAAGGCTAATGAAGCATATCTTTCTGTAGCAGCAACACTTTGGGGGCTTGAGTATCTTTTAAAGTTTGGAAATAAAATCAAACGTGAATTTTTTGGTCTACTATTATTTAAATATTTTCCAGTTAAAACCCCAAAACCAAGTGGCGAATAAGCTAGGAGTTTTATTCCTTCCCTATGGCATATTTCTGAACTTCCAACTTCAAATTGTCTATTTAAAAGTGAATAAGGATTTTGAACAGTGATCATTTTTGTTTTTACACTTTTAGACGAATTTAAGAACCGCATTATTCCCCATGGATTTTCATTTGAAAGCCCTATATGTCGAATGTTTCCAAGCTTAATATGATAATTTAATGAATCAAGAATCTCTTCAAAATTTTCCTTCCATGGATCTGAATCTGAATGTATAAAACCTCGAATACCAAAGGTGTTTGTTCTTCTCTCTGGCCAGTGAAGCTGATATAGATCAATATATTCTGTTTGCAATCTTTTTAAGCTACTTTCTACAGCCTTGTCAATATGCTTTTTGGAAAAGCTCATATTTTTTCTAATGTGTTTTGTATAATCCCCTGGGCCTGCAATCTTTGAAGCTAAAATTACTTTATCTCTAGTTCTTTTTTTCTTTAACCATGTCCCAATTATTCTCTCAGTTTCTCCTTGAGTTTTTGAAGAAGCAGGGACAGGATATAATTCAGCGGTATCAAAAAAGTTAATTCCATGCTCAAAAGCATAATCCATTTGCTCATGACCTTCTCTTTCACTATTCTGATTTCCATATGTCATTGTTCCAAGACAAATTTTGCTAATTTTGATATCAGTATTTGGTAACAAATTATATTGCATCTTAATTTTCTCTTATAAGTCTATCTCTATCCCAATAGGACAATGATCAGAATGATAAATTTGATTTAAAATAAATGATTGAGAAATTTTTTTTTCTAAAGATTCACTTACCATTATGTAGTCAATTCGCCAACCTTTATTTTTTTCCCTAGAATTTGCTCTATAACTCCACCAGCTATATTTATTAGGTTCAGGATTAAAATATCTGAATGAATCAATATACCCTTTGGATATGAATTTGTCTAACCACAGTCGCTCCTCTGGTAAAAAACCTGAAACATTTTTATTTCTTACAGGGTCGTGAATATCAATACTTTTATGACAAATATTATAATCACCACATATCAACAAATTTGGATATTTTTCTTTCAAATTATCGATATGGAGTTGAAATTGATCCATAAAATTAAACTTGTATCCTAAACGAGAGGCATTCGTGCCTGATGGCAGATATAAACTGATTATAGAAACTTTTTCAAAATCGATTTGTAATACTCTACCCTCATTATCAAAATGTTGATTATCGATTCCAAATTTGACATTTTCTACAGGGAATTTTGATAGAATTGCTACTCCACTGTATCCTTTTTTTTGGGCAGGATACCAAAAACTTTCATATCCTAACTCATCAAAAAGTTTAACATCAAATTGATTTTCCATTGCTTTTATTTCTTGAAGACATATTACATCAGGGTTTTCTTGCTCAAGCCAATCTGCGAAGCCTTTTCTGATTGCAGCTCTTATCCCATTTATGTTGTAGGAAATAATTTTCAAATTTGATTTTTTTCTAAATATAAATAAACTAAAAGTTTATGTAAATATTAGCATTTAAAATATCAAAGATTTTTTAAAAGGTTAATGGTACTTAAACTTTTGTCGATTGTATAATCAATAGAACTAATTTTAATTCTTTTCTGCTTCATATCATCGCGAAATCTAATAGTTACAGTCTCATCTTTAAGAGATTGATGATCAACAGTTACACAAAATGGAGTGCCTAAAGCATCTTGTCTTCTGTATCGTTTTCCAATGGCATCCTTTTCATCATATGCGGCATTAAATTTATATCTGAGATCATTATAAATTTTCTTTGCAATTTCAGGTAAACCATCTTTTTTGATTAATGGTAAAATAGCAACTTTGACTGGCGCAAGAGACAAGGGTAATTTTAAAACTGTCCTAATTGAGTTATCTACTAAAGTTTCCTCCTTCAGAGAGCCAGAGAACAATGCTAAAAACATCCTATCAAGACCAATAGAGGTTTCAACAACATAAGGGACATAGCTTTCATTTGAGTCATTGTCAAAGTATTTTAATTTTTTTCCTGAAAACTTTTCATGATTACCTAGATCAAAATTTGTTCTCGAATGTATGCCTTCTAATTCTTTAAATCCAAAAGGAAATTTAAATTCAATGTCACAGGCCTCTTCAGCATAGTGAGCAAGCTTTTCATGATCATGAAATCTGTAATTTTGTTTATCTAAACCTAGTGAGAGATGCCATTTCAGTCGATTTTCTTTCCAATATGAGTACCATTTTTTTTGAGTTCCTGGCTTAACAAAAAATTGCATTTCCATCTGTTCAAATTCTTTCATTCTAAAAATGAATTGTCTAGCAACAATCTCATTTCGAAAAGCTTTACCAGTTTGAGCTATTCCAAAGGGTAATTTCATTCTACCACTTTTTTGAATATTAAGAAAATTAACAAAAATACCTTGAGCAGTTTCGGGACGAAGATATACATCCATTGCATTATCTGAGGAAGCGCCAAATTTGGTAGAGAACATCAAATTGAATTGTTTGACTTTCGACCAGTTTTTAGAACCAGATTCAGGACAAGAAATTCCTAAAGATTCAATCAAGTCTTTTACATCTTCTAAATCATTTTTTTCAAGTGATTTGTTTAAGCGGGTTAGAATTTTTTTCGAATTATTTTGATAAGTTGCTATTTTAGGACTGGTTGAAATAAATTTTTCTTTATTAAAGCCCTCTCCAAATTTCTTATGAGCTTTTAAGATTTCTTTATCTATTTTTTCTTCAATTTTAGCTACATAGTCTTCAACCAAAACGTCTGCTCTATATCTTTTTTTAGAATCTTTGTTATCAATAAGAGGGTCATTAAAAGCATCAACATGACCAGATGCTTTCCATGTGGTAGGATGCATTAAAATAGAAGCATCAAGACCAACAATATTTTCATTTAAATGGACCATTGATTTCCACCAGTATTCACGAATGTTATTTTTTAATTCAACCCCATTATGGCCATAGTCGTAGACAGCATTTATGCCATCATATATTTCACTTGATGGAAAGATAAATCCATATTGTTTGGCATGAGAAACTATTTTTTTGAAAGAATTCTCTTTATTACTCATGATTCAAAAATAAGCCTTTTTAATTTTTAAAAATTCATTAATCATAAAATATTTAACTAAGCACAATTAGCTTGTTTGTATGTGTAGGATCTAATTATAATATTCTGTTACTTTGTTGTACTATTTTTGATATGAAATTCCTATTTCGAATATTTTTAATCTCTGCACTTTTGCTTTTTATTATCAGTTGCGCAAGAAGAAGCTCGCCAACAGGAGGACTAAAAGACTCGATCCCTCCAGTACTAACCCGTGCTAATCCTAAAATGAATACTACTCTTTTTGATAAAGATGAAATAGAATTAGTTTTTGATGAGTATATACAGATGAAAGATTTGAGAAGACAATTAATTATTTCTCCTCCAATTGAAAAAAATTCATATAAAATTAAACCACCAGAATCAGTTGTTTCAAAAAAAATAGAGATTCAACTACTAGATAGTTTGGATGAAAATACTACTTATACTTTTAATTTCGGGAATAGTATAGCAGACTACAATGAAGGTAATTTATTTCCCTTTTTTTATTATGCTTTCTCAACAGGTCCGAAGCTTGACTCCTTAGAGATAAAAGGAAAAATAAATGATGCTTTGGATAAGGATACGGAATCATTTATATCAGTTTATTTGTATCCTGCTGATAGTACTTTTAATGATTCAACAATTTTTTTAAAAAAACCATTCTATGTTACAAGCACCTTAGACTCAGTAATATATAATTTTAAAAATATACGTGAAGGGAAATACGAAATTATAGCTATAAAGGATGAAGCTGCAAATTATCTTTTTGATCAAAACATTGATAAAATTGGTTTTGTAGAAAAGCCAATAACATTACCTAAAGACAGTGTAATTGATTTTACTATTTTTAAAGAAAGAGAAAACTTTTTTTGGGGGAGACCTTTTTTTGTCAATAAAAATCGCCTGGGGGTTCAATATTTTGGTGATTTGACAAATATGAAAGAACTAAAATTAACCTCTGAGGTTTCTGAAAACTTTATTTCATTAATGAATAAAGACAGGGTTAAGGACACAATAAATTATTGGTTTAAAGGATTAGATGTAGACTCTTTACAATTTTCTTTACAAGAGGTTGATACAATTAGAAATTCGACAGTAAAATTTAGAGAAACAAAAGAAAAAGATTCTTTAATATTAAGATCGTTAAGTCAAGGAATTATTGAATTTAAAGATACTTTTAAAATATCTTCAAATATTCCAATTATTAAGATAGATAAGGAATTTATTGACATTAAAAACGTGGATTCTATTAAAGTCCCTTTTGATGTTAGTTTAGATGAAAATTATGATATTGTTAATATTTTATTTGAAGTTGAGCCTAATGATGATTATGAAATCTCAATATATCCAGGTGCTATAATTGATTTTTTTGATAACTCAAACGATACAATTAAATATGGTGTTCAGTCAAGAGATACAGAGTATTATGGAAATATTTTTTTACAGTTAATTAGAGAAAATAGTGAAAGTTTTATTATAGAATTACTTGATAACAATTTCAATGTAGTCCGAAAAGAAAATACATTCAATGAAACAGATTTGTATATTTTCAAATATTTAAGCCCGGGAGATTATTATATAAGATACATCAAAGATTCAAATAATAATGGCAGATGGGATACTGGTAATTATTTAAAAAAGCTTCAGCCTGAAAAGGTTATTTATTTTCCAAATAAATTGAATTTAAGATCAAATTGGGATTTAAATGAGAACTTCTTCATCAAAAAAAATTAACTAAATAAAAATTTGTTTTTTATATTTACAAAAAAAAAATGGGCGTAGGAGGGTTTGTTATATGGTGTGCTATTTTATGCTTATTCTTAGGAATTGTAGCTAAAATTCATTCACGTCTATAACTTTTTTAAATTCGAAGATAAAAGTTATCTTTGCAAAGCATTTTGAATAATTAATCAGAGGCTCCTATAAGTTGCCTCTTTTTTTTGGATGGATTTTAATACTAGGATTAAATATTACCTTGAAAATCTTTTGGAAGAATATCCAGATATTTTTTTAATTGATTTTGACATTAGAAGTAATGATTCAATCAAAATCATTATTGATGGAGATAATGGAATTAAGGTACAAGATTGTATCAGAATTTCTAAGGCTTTGAGAAATAAAATTGAGGAAGAAAATAAAAATTTTTCAATAGAGGTGACTTCGCCCGGTATTGGTGAAAATTTAAAAATTTCAAGGCAGTACAAAAACAATGTTGGAAGAGATTTAGAACTGAAGCTAGATGACGGTACTTTTATTGACGGGAAGTTGAAAAAAGCAAATGACAAAAAAATTGAGATGGAAATTTCAGGAACTGATCCAAAAAACAAAGGTCAAAAATATCCTAAAGTTGAAACAGGATCGTATTATTATAAAGATATAAAACAAGCTAGATTAAAAGTAAAATTTAAAAATTAAGTAATGGAAAATATAAGTCTTATAGAATCATTTTCTGAATTTAAGGACGAAAAAATGATTGACAGAGTAACCCTAATGGTTATTTTGGAAGAAGTTTTTCGTAATACTTTAAAGAGAAAATATGGATCTGATGAAAATTTTGATATCATTATTAACCCTGATAAAGGTGACTTAGAGATTTGGAGAAATAGAGTCGTTGTTGAGGATGGAAAAGTAGAAGATCCAAATGTGGAGATAGAAATTACAGAAGCTAAAAAAATAGAGCCTGATTTTGAAGTTGGAGAGGATGTTTCCGAAGAAGTAAAGTTAGTAGATCTTGGAAGGCGATTAGTTCAGAGTTTAAGACAAAATTTAACAGCAAAAGTCTTTGAACATGATAGTAATAATACATACAACAAGTTTAAAGATAGAGAGGGAGAATTATTTACTGCAGAGGTTCATCATGTTAGAAATCGTGAAGTAATATTGATGGATGACGATGGCAATGAGGTGATTTTGTTAAAAGACAGGCAAATACCTAGTGATTTTTTCAGAAAAGGAGATAGTGTTAGAGGTGTGATTGAATCTGTTGAATTAAGAGGTATCAAACCAAGAATTCTTTTATCTAGAACTTCCCCAATTTTTTTGGAGAAACTTTTTGAACAAGAAATTCCTGAAGTTTTTGATGGTTTAATAACAATTAAAAAAGCTGTCAGGGTTCCGGGAGAAAAAGCAAAAGTATCTGTTGATTCATATGATGATAGGATTGATCCTGTTGGCGCCTGTGTAGGCATGAAAGGATCAAGAATTCACGGGATAGTAAGAGAACTTGGCAATGAAAATATTGATGTTATAAATTATACAAATAATTTGCAATTATATATTACACGAGCGTTGAGTCCAGCAAAAATTAATTCGTTAAAAATAGATGAAGAAAATAAACAAGTGCAAGTTTTTCTCGAGCCTGAAGAAGTTTCTAAAGCTATTGGCAGGGGAGGACACAATATTCGTTTAGCAGGTAAACTAACTGGTTATGAAATTGATGTTTATCGTGAAGGAATGGAAGAAGATGTTGAACTTACTGAATTTAGTGACGAGATTGATTCATGGGTTATTGAAGAATTTAAAAAGGTAGGCCTTGATACAGCAAAAAGTGTACTTGAATTAGATGAAAAAGATTTAGTTAAGAGAACAGACTTAGAAGTAGAGACTGTTGCTGATGTTGTAAAAATATTGAAAGAAGAATTTGAAAAGTAAATAATTCATATGGCAGATAATCCAAGCATTAGGTTAAATAAGGTTCTAAGAGAATTAAATATCTCTCTTGATCGTGTTATCGATTTCCTTTCTTCAAAAGGGTTTCAAGTTGAGCCAAGACCCACCACCAAGATATCTGATGAAATTTATAAGATTTTATTGGAAGAATTTGAAACAGATAAATCAAAAAGGGATGCCTCAAATGAAATAACAGAAGAAAAAAGAAAAGAAAAAGAATCATACCCGGATTTATCTGAAGAGAATAAAGAAGAGAAAGAGAAGATTGATAGAACAATTGAATTTAAGAATAAAACAAAGGAATCAATTTCTGATTTGAATGAACCTAAAAAGATTGATAAAATTGATTCCCTCTCTAAGGAAGCATCAAAAGATTTGTCTTCTGAGTCTACCTCATCTCCTGTAAAAGAAAATATTAAAATTGAAAAGCCCTCAAAAGATCTACAAAAAGAATTAGAGAAAGAAAAATCAAATTTTACAGATAAAGATCATTTGAGTCAAAAAGATGAAAAAAGTATTGAGCCCGAACATATTAAAACAGAATACAAGGTTTTGTCAGGACTAAAAGGATTAGGTGAAAAAATCAATGTAGATGAAGTAAAAAAGAAGGAGAGTAATGTTGAAGAAGCAAGAAAAAGGAGAAGAAAAAGAATAAGTAAAGAAGCAAATAAAAAAGAAACTCAAAACAATACAAAATCTAAAATCTCTCAAAAAAAAATAAGTAAAGATGAAATTTCTGAGGAGGATGTTCAAAAACAGGTTAGAGAAACATTAGAAAAACTTCAGGGGAAATCTTCAAAATCTAAAGGAGCTAAATATAGAAGAGATAAAAGAGATCAGCATAAGCAAAAATCTGAAGATGAAATAGCAGAACAAGAAGCACAAGAAAAAACAATTCAGGTTACTGAGTTTATTACAGTTGGTGAAGTAGCAACTCTTATGGAAGTTAATATTAACGAGATTATATCTGCATGTATGTCTCTGGGTATTATGGTTACAATGAATCAAAGACTTGATGCTGAAACTCTTTCAATTGTAGCTGATGAGTTTGGATATAAGGTAGATTTTGTGAAGGCTGATTTGGAAGAAGAGATATCTGAATATATTGATAAGGATGAAGAGTTAGTTCCAAGACCTCCTATAGTTACTGTAATGGGGCATGTTGATCACGGTAAAACATCATTATTAGATTTTATTAGAGAGGAAAATGTTATTGCTGGTGAATCTGGAGGGATCACCCAGCACATAGGAGCTTATTCTGTAACCCTTAAAAATCATGAAAAAATAACTTTTTTAGATACTCCAGGACATGAGGCATTTACTGCGATGAGAGCAAGAGGAGCTCAAATAACTGATATAGCTATAATTGTAATAGCTGCTGATGATTCAATAATGCCTCAAACTAAGGAAGCAATAAGCCATGCCCAAGCTGCAGGTGTTCCAATAATCTTTGCCATCAATAAAATCGATAAATCTACTTCCAATCCAGAAAAAATTAAAGAGGAATTAGCAGCTATGAATCTAATGGTTGAGGATTGGGGAGGAAAAATACAGTCTCAGGATATTTCAGCATTAAAAGGAAATGGTGTTGATGAGTTATTAGAAAAAGTTTTGTTAGAAGCTGAAATGCTTGAATTAAAAGCTAATCCAAACCGAAAGTCAACAGGAGCAGTAGTTGAAGCATATTTGGACAAGGGGAGAGGTTATGTATCAACTATTTTAGTTCAAACTGGCACCCTAATGATAGGTGATTTTTTTCTAGCGGGTAAACATAGTGGGAAGATTAAAGCAATTTTTGATGAGAGGGGCAAGGCTTTAGAAAAAGCACTTCCCTCTACTCCAGTTTCTATTTTGGGACTTGATGGAGCTCCACAAGCTGGTGATAATTTTTATGTTTTGGAAGATGAAAAAGAAGCAAAGCAAATAGCAGCAAAAAGGACACAACTTGTTAGGGAGCAAAATGTCAGGACTCAAAAACACATCACTTTAGATGAAATTGGAAGAAGAATAGCTTTAGGAGAGTTTAAAGAACTCAATTTAATTTTAAAGGGAGATGTTGATGGATCAGTTGAAGCCTTGACGGACTCATTCCAAAAATTATCTACTGAGGAAATACAAATAAATATTGTTCATAAAGGAGTTGGTGCAATAACTGAATCTGATATTTTATTAGCTTCTGCCTCTGATGCAATTGTAATTGGATTCAATGTTAGACCTGTTGGAAATGCGAGACTACTTTCTGAAAAGGAACAAATTGATGTTAGATCTTATTCGATAATATATGATGCTATAAATGATTTAAAAGACGCTATGGAAGGAATGCTTTCGCCTGAAATCAAAGAAGAAGTTACAGGGACTGCTGAAATTAGAGAAACATATAAAATATCAAAGCTTGGAACAGTTGCAGGCTGTATGGTTCTTACAGGTAAGATCTACAGAGATTCTGGAGTTAGGTTAATAAGGGATGGTGTCGTCCAGCATACCGGTAATCTAATCTCTTTGAAACGTTTTAAAGACGATGTGAAAGAAGTAAATAAAGGATACGATTGTGGGCTACAACTTAAAGACTATAACAAAATAGTTGTAGGAGATACTCTTGAGTTCTTCCAGGAGATAGCAGTAAAGAAAAAACTTTAGAGTTTTAGTTTCAGTAAAAATGCCGAAGGATATTTTTTCTTAATTTGACTTAGTTTATTTAGCGATACGTAATAGTTTTTGAAATTACCCACTTGGACTTTATAATTTGGTGTTTCAAAAATTATTTTTGATTCCCATTCAGGGTAATTTGTTTTAAAGTCGTCTAATATTTCTCTCGCAATTGCATAGTTCCCATAGTACAGTTGAATTGTATAATAATTAGATTCATATTCTTCAAAATCTATTTCTTTTTTTTGAAAAATTAATTTTTTAACGATCGAATCTTCTTCTAAAGGGAAAATTATTTCTTGGGATTGGACTTTGTAAAAAAAACAAAGTATAGTTATTGGATATAATAAAATATTTCTCAATTTATTTTATTTAAAAAAATTATTAATCGTCTCAAAATGGCTTATGAAAGCGAATATTTTTTAACAATATTAAGCAAATAAATATTTACATTATTTAGAACGAATATAAATTACAAAATTATTATATTTAGCCTTTATCTTAACGTAAGTATGAATTATTTTTGTAGCGAATTTTAAAGATTATTAAAAAAGTTATTTACAGCTAAACGATCTTGAATAGTTTAAAAATAAAATATTTAAAAGGGGTCTTAATTCCCCTCTTTTTCATAACAAGTCTTAGTTTTGATTTTTTATATAGTCAAGAAGAACAAATTCTTGCTGGAAAAAAACTTTTTAATACTCATTGTGCAGCCTGTCATAAAGTAAAGAAAAAGGCAATTGGGCCTGCA
Organism: Flavobacteriaceae bacterium; assembly: GCA_002728855.1. Taxonomy (GTDB): domain Bacteria; phylum Bacteroidota; class Bacteroidia; order Flavobacteriales; family Flavobacteriaceae. The sequence goes on along the minus strand of PBWA01000026.1, from coordinate 8,837 downwards.
CTGAGAGGTGTTTCAGAAAAATATGATCGTGAATGGCTTTATTCATGGATCAAAAATAGTGCCGCCATGATTAAATCAGGTGATCCTCAAGCAGTTGCAATTTGGGAAGAATACAATAGAACAGCAATGAATGCTTTCCCTCAACTTTCCAATGTTGATATAGATAATATACTTGCCTATGCCGATTATATTCCCCCTGCACCTGTTGTTGCTCAAGCTGCGCCAGTTGTTTCTGGCGGAGAAAATGCAGGAAACTTTAATGACATTATACTTATTGCATTAGTTCTAGTTTTTTTAATTCTTACAGCAATGTTAATTCTTGTTAAGAGAACATTGATAAGAATTGCATCTGCCAGTGGAGTAAAAATTGTTTCTGACGAAAAGCCTAAAGAGAATATTCCCTTATCCATATTAAATGCATTTGCAAAAAATCAATTTTTAGTTTTTTCTTCAGTCATAATTTTAATGCTCTCCAGTGGATATTTTGTTTATGCGTGGATGATGCAAATTGGAATTGATGAAGGCTACATGCCTGTTCAACCTATTCATTATTCTCATAAAATTCACTCAGGAGCAAATAAGATTGAGTGTAAATATTGTCATTCATCTGCTAGAGTTTCAAAGCACTCTGGGATACCCTCTTTAAACGTTTGTATGAATTGTCATAAAAATATTGCAGAATATAATGGAGAAGAGGATTTAGAAAATGGATATGATAAAGAGTTTTATACTAATGAGATTAAAAAGTTATACGCTGCTGTTGGATGGGATGAAGATAATCAAGTATATACTGGGAAAACACAACCAGTAAAATGGGTAAGAATTCATAATCTTCCTGATCATGTATATTTCAATCATGCTCAGCATGTTGAAGTTGGAAAAATTGAATGTCAAAAATGTCATGGCCCTGTAGAGGAGATGGAAATAATGTATCAATATTCTCCACTTACTATGGGATGGTGTATTAATTGCCACAGGGAATCTAATATTGATTTAAAAGGCAATGAGTATTACACCAAAATACACGAAGAGTTATCAAAAAAGTATGGAGTTGAAAAATTAACTGTAGCTCAAATGGGAGGATTAGAATGTGGAAAGTGTCATTATTGATATGATTAAAATATTTAGTTTTTTATGAAAAAAAATAAAAAATATTGGAAGAGTTCTGAAGAGCTTAAAAAGGAAAGTAAAATCTTGGATAAGTTCAAGAATAAAGAATTTGTTGAAAAACTTCCTGAAGATATTTTCATTACAAACAAACAAGCTCTTGAAGATTCCTCTACTAGCAGAAGAGATTTTTTAAAGTATGTTGGTTTTAGTACAGCTGCTGCTTCAATTGCTGCTTGCGAAGGTCCTGTAATTAATTCTGTTCCATATGTTGTTCAGCCTGATGAGATTATTCCAGGTAATGCAAATTACTACGCATCTGCTATTGCTGATGGTTACGACTTCAGAAATATACTTGTCAAAACAAGAGAAGGTAGACCAATCAAAATTCTTCAAAACAAAGATTCCCTTAGCCTTGGAGAATCTAACGCAAGAGTACTTGCATCTGTTCTTTCCTTATATGATTCAAAAAGATTAAAAGGACCCACGACAGAGGGAATAGAGGTCAATTGGGATGACTTTAATCAAGAAATAATAGAAAAATTAAAAAACCTTTCCAAGAGAAATGAAAAAGTTGTTCTATTGACGCAATCCATACCAAGTCCAACTACCAAAAAAATAATAAATGAATTTATATCAAAGTTTCCAAATGTAAAACACGTTGTTTATGATTCTATTTCATCCAGTGAAACATTAGATGCATTTGAAAGCTTATTTGGAATAAGAGCATTTGCAGATTATGATTTTTCAAAAGCAGAAACTATTGTTTCAATTGATGCAGATTTTCTCGCTGATTGGCAAGGCGGAGGTTATGAAGGAGGATATTCAAAAGGAAGGATTCCTTCAGGGACTAAAGGTAAATCCTCAATGTCTTATCATATTCAGTTTGAGTCAAATATGTCCTTAACCGGTGCAAATGCTGATAAAAGAATACCGTGTAGACAAGAGGTTTTGAAAAAAATAGTTGTAGAAATATATTCTAAAATTCTTGATAAAGGAATAAATAATTCTATTGGATTTGATGAATTAGGCAAAAAAGCTAGTGATAATGTATTAGATGTAATTAAAAGGCTAAAAAAATCAGGTAAAAAGTCTTTGGTTGTTTCTGGAATACAAAATATTGAAATACAAAAGATGATTTTAGAAATCAATCAAAAATTATCTAGTGATGCCTTTGATATTGAAAATCCAAAAATCATTTATCAGGGAAAAAATGATCAGGTAAAGGACTTAGTAAATGAAGTAATAAATGGCTCCATTAAAGGTATTCTAACTTTTGGTATAGATCCAGGATATACTTTACCAATGGGTATTGATTTTGTTCAGGCAGTTCAAAAAATGGATCTTTCAGTTGTATTTTCTACGAAAGAAAATGAAACTTCATCTGGGGCTAAATATGTTGCTGCGGTTCCTCATTTTTTGGAAAGCTGGGCTGATTATGAATTTAAGATTGGGCATTATAGTCTAGCTCAGCCTACTATCCAGCCATTATTTAACACAAAGCAATTCCAAGATATATTGTTAAATTGGAGCGGTCAGAATTCAACATATTATTCTGAGATCAAAAATAATTGGGAAGAAAATATTCTAAAAGGAAAATCCTGGAATCAAAGTCTTCATGATGGGTTTTACATTTCTAACAAAAAATTTAGACCATCAAAAAATAAAAAGGATCATAAATACAATATACATAATTCCATCAATCCTGTTAGCAGTAATTTTATAGACTTAGTATTATATCCCAAAATTGGTATGGGAGATGGAAATCAAGCAAATAATCCTTGGCTTCAAGAATTTCCTGATCCTATAACAAGAACTACATGGGATAATTATCTTACAGTTTCATCAAAAGACGCAAAAAAGCATGGATTTAAAAATTTTAATGTTGCAAATGGAGGACTAAATGGGAGCTATGCAAAAATAGAGGCTGATGATAAGCAAATAATTGCTCCTGTTTTAATACAACCTGGCCAGGCAGAAGGAACTATGGGATTAGCATTTGGGTATGGCAAAATTAAAGGTATGAAAAAAGAAATGCAGATTGGAGTAAATGCATATAAGTTGTACGAAAATTTTCAAAAAACACAAAGTGTAAAAGTTTCTCTTCATGATAATAAATATCATGAATTTGCCTGTATTCAGTTACAAAATACACTGATGGGTAGGGGAGATATTATAAAAGAGACAAGCCTTGAAATTTTTAACACGAAAGATAAATCATATTGGAATCCTATTCCAGTTGTTTCAAAAAATCATATCGAGACACCAGTAAATTCAGATGAAGTAGATATTTGGGATTCTTTTGATCGCTCAATTGGACATCACTTTAACATGTCAATTGATCTCAATGCCTGTACTGGATGTGGAGCTTGTATTATTGCATGTCATTCTGAAAATAATGTTCCTGTTGTTGGTAAAAGAGAAGTTAGAAAATCAAGAGACATGCACTGGCTTAGAATAGATAGGTATTATTCTTCTGAAGAAAGTTTTGAGTCTGATAATGAAGCAGTTGATGCAATTTCTGGTTTAGGAGAAACACTCAGCGTAATGGATGATATGGAAAAGGCAAATGAAAATCCAGAGGTTGCCTTTCAACCTATTATGTGCCAGCATTGTAATCATGCGCCTTGTGAAACTGTATGTCCTGTTGCTGCAACTTCACATGGTCGCCAAGGACAAAATCACATGGCTTATAATCGTTGTGTAGGGACTAGATATTGCGCTAATAATTGCCCTTATAAAGTAAGAAGATTTAACTGGTTTAGATACAATAAAAATGATGAATTTGATTATAATATGAATGATGATTTAGGAAGAATGGTTCTTAACCCTGATGTTGTTGTAAGATCTAGGGGTGTGATGGAAAAATGTTCTATGTGTATTCAACTAACTCAGAAGACAATTCTAGATGCAAAACTTGAGGGACGTGAAATTAAAGATGGAGATTTTGCTGTTGCTTGTTCTAAAGCTTGCGGTAGTAAAGCAATTGTTTTTGGTGATATTAATGATTCTAAAAGTGAAATCAAAAAACTCAAAGATAATGATCGTGCATATCATCTACTTGAGAGTGTTGGCACAAAACCTAACGTTGTTTATCAGACAAAAATTAGAAATAAAGATATTTCATAAAAGAAAAGCATATGGCATCCCATTATGAAGCACCAATAAGAAGACCATTAGTTACAGGAGATAAATCATATCACGATGTTACTATTGATGTAGCTCATCCTGTTGAATCTAAACCTAACAGACAGTGGTGGATAGTTTTTGGAATCTCTTTAACTGTTTTCCTTTGGGGATTGGGTTTAATCATTTATACAATTTCAACAGGTGTTGGTGTATGGGGTTTAAATAAAACAGTTGGATGGGCATGGGATATAACTAATTTTGTCTGGTGGGTAGGTATTGGTCATGCTGGCACATTAATATCAGCTGTTCTTCTTTTATTTAGACAAAAGTGGAGAATGGGAATAAATAGATCAGCTGAAGCTATGACTATTTTTTCAGTAATTCAAGCTGGGCTTTTTCCTATAATTCATATGGGCAGACCATGGCTTGCATATTGGATGCTTCCTATTCCAAATACTTTTGGTTCATTATGGGTTAATTTCAATTCTCCTCTTTTATGGGATGTTTTTGCAATTTCAACTTATTTATCAGTTTCTTTAGTCTTTTGGTGGACAGGTTTATTACCTGATTTTGCAATGATTAGAGACAGAGCAGTAAAACCATTTCAAAAGAAAATATATAGTTTATTAAGTTTTGGATGGAGCGGTAGAGCAAAAGATTGGCAACGTTTTGAAGAAGTTTCCCTAGTTCTTGCAGGTCTAGCAACACCTCTTGTTTTATCTGTTCATACAATCGTTTCATTTGATTTTGCAACGTCAGTAATACCTGGTTGGCATACAACTATCTTTCCACCCTATTTTGTTGCCGGAGCAATATTTTCTGGTTTTGCAATGGTTCAAACACTTCTTATTGTAATGAGAAAAGTTTCGAATTTAGAAGACTATATTACGGTTCAACACATTGAGCTTATGAATATAGTCATAATGATAACAGGTTCAATTGTAGGTGTCGCTTATATAACTGAATTATTTATCGCTTGGTACTCTGGGGTTGAATATGAACAATATGCTTTTTTGAATCGTGCAACAGGGCCTTATTGGTGGGCATATTGGGCAATGATGTCATGTAATGTTTTTTCTCCTCAATTTATGTGGTTTAAAAAGTTAAGAACTAGTATTATATTTTCATTTGTGATATCAATTGTTGTTAACATTGGAATGTGGTTTGAAAGGTTTGTAATTATTGTTACTTCCCTTCATAGAGATTATTTACCTTCATCATGGACAATGTTTTCACCAACATTTGTTGATATTGGAATTTTCATGGGAACCATAGGCTTTTTCTTTGTTTTATTTCTACTTTATGCTAAATATTTTCCTGTAATTGCACAAGCAGAGGTAAAAACAATTTTAAAGTCATCTGGAGAAAAATATAAAAAGCTTAGAGATGGAAAATAAAAACAAAATTGTTCACGCAATATATGACGATGATGACGTTTTATTAAAAGCGGTTAAAGAGTTACGTTTAAAAAAATATGTTATTGAAGAAGTTTTTACCCCATTTCCTGTTCATGGTTTAGATAAGGTAATGGGATTATCAGAAACTCGTATCGCAATAACTTCCTTTATATATGGATGTATTGGACTTACAGTTGCTATCCTTATGATGAATTATATGATGATTGAAGATTGGCCACAAAATATAGGAGGTAAACCAAGTTTTTCATATGTTGAAAATATGCCTGCTTTTGTTCCTATTATGTTTGAGCTAACGGTTTATTTTGCTGCTCACCTAATGGTTATAACTTTTTATTTAAGAAGTAGATTATGGCCATTTAAAAAAGCTGAAAATCCTATTCCATCAACTACAGATGATAAATTTTTAGTTCAGATTGATAATTATAAAAGTGAGAGTGAATTAAAGAAGCTTTTAAAAAAAACAGGAGCTATTGAAATCATATTAAAGGATAAAAAAGAGTAGAAAATGACAAATAAAATATTAATTATCGTTTATTCATTTTTATTTTTGATTGCTCAATCATGTTTTGATTCCTCAGCTCCAAATTATCAATATTTTCCTGATATGTATGAGCCTATAGGTTATACTACCTATTCTGAATCTGATGCATTTAATAATGGAATAGAGGCTCAGGAACCAGTCAAAGGAACTATTTCAAGAGGTATTATGATATATGATTATCCTAACACTAATGATGGATATGAAGACGCAAAGAAAAATCTTTTATCTCCCATCAATTATAATGATAAAGATAGAGTTAAGGGCAAAGAACTTTATGGTATTTACTGTGCTTTGTGTCATGGAAATAAAGGGGATGGTCAAGGAATTTTAATGAAAAGAGAAAAATTTTTAGGTGTTCCTAGTTATGCTGACAGAGATATAACTTTGGGAAGTATTTATCATGTTTTAATCTATGGTAAAAATGCTATGGGTTCACACTCAGGACAATTAAATATTAAGGAGAGGTGGCAAGTTGCTCATTATGCAATGGAGCTTCGTAAAGAATTAATTAAATAATGATTTGTAATGGATAATTATAAATTTTCAAATAGAGTTAGAAACTTTTCTGTTATTTTAATGGTTCTCGGAATTATTGGACTTGCCTATGGATTTTTGTCAGCTCCTTCAAGTTTGGAAGAAGCTCACGCTATGATTGCTGATGGACATCATAAAGAGTCAGAACATTCCGAAGATATATTAAACCAAGAAAATAATTCAGGTAATTCTTATTCTTATCAAAAAGAGTCTTCATCTGATCATAATGATCATGGCGAACATTTATTACATAAACTTCAAAATAAACCATGGGCAGCACTTTATGTTGCAGCTCTATTTTTCATGATGATTTCTCTTGGCACATTAGCTTTTTATGCGATTCAAAGAGCTTCTCAGGCTGGTTGGTCTCCTGTTCTTTACAGAGTAATGGAGGGAATCACAGCATATTTATTACCTGGATGTTTAATTGTTTTTTTAATTCTTCTACTTTCTGGATTTCACATGAATCATTTATTTATATGGATGGATTCTAAAGTTGTTGCTCATGATGAGATAATAAAGGCAAAAATAGGCTATTTAAACACTCCATTTTTTCTTTTAAGAGCAGGGTTTTATATTTTAGGATGGTGTGCATATAGATATTTCTCTAGAAAATTTTCCTTGGCTCAAGATAAAGCAAAGGATATTATATATCATAAGAAAAATTTTAGGATTTCTGCGGCATTTTTGGTTTTCTTTATTGTTACCGAATCTATGATGTCTTGGGATTGGATTATGTCAATTGATCCTCACTGGTTTAGCACTCTTTTTGGGTGGTATGTTTTTGCAAGTATGTTTGTTTCTGGAATTACTGTTATAGCGCTTACTGCCATCTATCTAAAATCCAAAGGATATTTAGATCTGGTGAATGATAGTCATATTCATGATCTAGGCAAATTTATGTTTGGAATTAGTATTTTTTGGACATACTTATGGTTTTCTCAATTCATGTTAATTTGGTATTCAAATATTCCAGAGGAGGTTACCTATTTCATTACCAGAATAGAGGATTATAATTTGCCCTTTTTCAGCATGTTAGCTCTTAATTTTATTCTACCATTATTAATTTTGATGAATAGTGATTATAAGCGTGTAAATTATTTTATAGTAATGACAGGTATTATAATTATAATTGGTCATTACATTGATGTGTTTAACATGATAATGCCATCAGCTGTTGGGGATAAATGGTTCATAGGCATTTCTGAAATAAGTGCATTTATGTTTTTTGCAGGATTATTTATATATGTTGTCTTCAAGGAAATTTCTAAAGCCCCGCTTTATCCTACTGGAGATCCTTTTATTGAGGAAAGTAAAAGATATCATTATTAATTTAATTATTATTCATAAATGACAGATCAAACTCTTTTATCTACAGGCCTACTAACATTAATAATATTAATTTTGGCGGCTATATCTATTTGGCAAGTAGCAAAAATATTTCAAATGTCCCAACCTCGAATTGAAAGCACTGAAATAGCTGGAGATAAGGATAATCGTTTTAATGGAAAACTGATGCTAGCATTTTTATTCTTCATTTATATCCTAACTTTTTACTCTTTTTGGAGTTGGGGAGATGTTTTGCTGCCTGAATCTTCTTCTGAGCATGGATATATTTATGATAATCTTATGTGGGTTAGTTTTGCTGTTATCTTTTTTGTTCAGACAATTACTCAAGCCTTACTTCATTATTTTGCCTATAAATATCATGGAAGAGAAGGTCAAAAGGCCCTTTTTTATCCTGACAATATGAAATTAGAAATTGCATGGACGATTATCCCTGCAATTGTTTTAGCTGTGATAATTTTGTATGGCCTATATACATGGAGTAAGATAATGATGTTTGAAGAAAATGATGATGCTCTAGTAGTTGAATTATATGCTCAGCAATTTAATTGGAAGGCAAGATATGCAGGAGATGATGGTGTTCTTGGAGACGCTAATGTACGATTTCTTCAAGATTTTGATGGAAGAAACTTAGTAGGAATTGATTATACTGATCCAAATGGATATGATGATGTCGTTGTTCAGGAGCTTCATCTTCCTGTCAATCGAGATGTAATCTTTAAAATGAGATCGCAAGATGTTTTACATTCTGCATACATGCC
>PBWA01000025.1 GCA_002728855.1 Flavobacteriaceae bacterium | reverse complement strand
TAAATTTATATTAGAATACTCCTTAAAATAATTATAAATAGTTCCTCTTATAAAATTTTCTTTTTCAAGATTTCCTTCAGCAAATATTTTTAAAACTTCTTTTGCTTTTTTAGATATTTTTTCTTTGATTAACTTTCTTTTTCTAAGAAAATTTTTCTTGGTTTTTAAAAATTTTTCCAAATCTTTTCCTCTTAAATCTGAAATAGCTATTCTATTATTCTCATTTAGTAAAATTTTTGAAAATTCATTAATGTCAAAAGCTATATCCCAACTTTTAAGGTTTTCAACTTTAGAAAGACTAAAAGAAACTAAAAGCTTAGTTAAACTTTTATCTATTCCAACTTTTTCAAGTATCCTATTAGTAATATCTTCAAAAGTCTTTTTGCTTTCAATTATAAGATCATAAGATGAAGGTAAATTTAACTCCCTAGAAAAATTTCTGATGATCTTATTTGTAAAACTGTCTAGAGTTATCACTTCAAATGCTGCATATTCGTGTAAAATATTTTTCAAAATTCTCTGGGAACGATCTCTTAATTGATTTGAATTTATGCTTAGATTATTTAAAAGATTTTTTTCCAATCTTTTTGTCTGATCTGATTGATCTTTGTTTCCAAGATTATATAACCCTTCTAAAATTCTTTTTTTCATTTCATTTACTGCTTTGTTTGTAAAGGTTAATGCCAACATGTTTCTATATCCAATATCATCAGATTCAAGAAATAGGCGTAACAAAAAATGGTAAACTAATGAGGTTGTTTTTCCAGAACCTGCAGAAGCATTAATGATTTTAAAAGAAGAACTACTCAAGATTAAATTTATTATTAAAATTAATCGTTTTGTTTTGCTTTATAATGAATTTAAAAATTTTATTTTTACTTAAATAAAATTTTATAACTATGGCTTTTAAACTACCTGATTTAAATTATTCTTACGATGCGTTAGAACCTTATATTGATTCAAAAACAATGGAAATTCACTATGGCAAACATCATGCTGGGTATACCTCTAATCTAAATAATGCAATTCAAGGAACTGAAATGGAGAATTATTCAATAAATCAAATTCTTGAAAATCTTGATATGAGTAATTCTGCATTGAGAAACAATAGTGGTGGATTTTTTAATCACTGTTTATTTTGGGAAATAATAGGCCCAAATTGTGGAGGAACTCCATCAGGAGATCTTTTAAATTCTATTACTGATAATTTTGAGTCATTTGAAAATTTCAAAAATTTATTTTCTAAAGCTGCCGCAACTAGATTTGGATCTGGATGGGCATGGTTATGTGTCCTTGAAAATGGTAAATTGGAAATATGCTCAACTGCAAATCAAGATGTTCCTATTATGCCTGGAATTGGTTGTGGAGGATCTCCAATATTAGGTATTGATGTTTGGGAACATGCTTATTATTTGAACTATCAAAATAGAAGACCTGATTATATAAATGCCTTTTTTAATATTATCAATTGGGAAAAAGTAAACGAAAAGTACTTAGCTGTCTCTTGAAGGGGAATTATTTGATAAATCTCATCACTAGTTACTGAGTTTTACTCCATGACAATTCGTTGTCTATTCCATCTAAAATAATTTTTCCATTTGTATATGTGTTGGTTGGTTACCTTTTTTTCTTGTGCAAAAATATTTTTGCACTTTTGATTTTTTTCTAAAACTACTGTGATATATAAANTTTTATAAATTAAACCAGTAGCTTANNTTAAAGGTAAGNCTTCTTNNTTTTGGAGCAAAAATATTTGATGCAATGTAGTTNTCATTATAAACTAAATAAAAATCTGATAGAGGTGCAAATCTCCACTGTANTCTNGAATTTATCCCTAGGGATTCTCCAATATTAGAGTATTGTATGTAATTTGACCAAAAAAGTTTTTTACTAAATGTGAAATTTATCTTAGGCCCCACTAGCCATAAATCAGCTGTATCATATGGTTTTGGTAATTCAATTTTATCATAGCTAATATTTAAACTTGTTTGAAGTATTGGTTCAATCCGGTATCCTAATTTAGCTTGAATAGACTTTTTTGTTCCGTTGAAAAATTGTCCAGATCCAACCTCAAAAAAATANGTAAACTCATTAAAAAANTTATTTCTNAATGAAATTTTCAGATTGGGATAGTTATAGCCTCCAATTGGAATTGGAACAGCTCCATCTCTTCGAGTAATATTAAANTCACTATCAAGGTATGTGTATGGATAACTGAAATCTATGCNTAAGTTTGATAAGCTTTTAAAATCAATTTCAAAACTAGCAGAGAAATCTCTATCCATTATCANTGAATTTATATTTGGTTTAGTTATATATCTAAATGATGGAGTAATACTAATATTTGAAATCTTTTCAGTTTCAATCCAAAATCTTCTTTCATATCTAANATANTGTTTGAANATACCTTTTCTTCTAATAAATCCTAGATCAGATTCAAATCCTTCACCAACGCTAATAATTTTTGAAAAAACTCCATGATTTTTACTATTGTATGAAAGATTTATTCCAGTTGAATACGAATCATCTTTTTTAATTTCATCTATAGAATTATGATAAAATAGTGATCCAGACCACTTTGAATTTTTTGATCTCAGGTTGTAATCTANTCCAAAAACTCTATTAAANTTTTCCTGATCATTTATAAAATTGGAATTACNAGTTTTTTCTCTGTTAATAAAAAATAAATTTATATTTGATTTTGAAAAAACTCTTTGTTGAAGTGACAAGACCATGTTGTTATTNGAACTAATTTTATTGCNTTCATCCTGTTCAGTTTGCATATTTAAAAANCCTAGTCTTAAATTATCTGTTATTTTACCACTTAGTCTTAAACCGGCAATTATTCTATTTTCAATTGTATTTCCATCTATATCTTTTGCNACACCAATTCTTCTTGAAAAAAATGCTCTTGAATCNCTTGAGTCNCCTANACTTGNAAACAAGTCACTATTTTGAATAAAAAATTGTCTTTTCTCAGGTAAATTAATTTCAAATCTTGTNAGATTTACTATTTGATCATCNACTTCTACTTGTGAAAAATCTGGGTTAANAGTCAAATCCANATTCATTCCATTNCCTACAGATATTTTNGCATCTCCCCCAAATGAAAAATCACTAAAAGAACTTTTATTTTCATANTNCTTTGAAATAATCCCATTAGTATAGGGTATCATTATTATTGGACTTTTTGAGCTCCCTAANGGTTTTTCAAATATTAAATCACCAAAATAAGAAATATTAAGTCCATTTTGACCNTTAGGAATNTAAGTCCATGAATTGAATTCAGAATACACATTGTCTGCTCTATAAAAATTAACTTTCCATCTAGTTGATCCNTCNGGGAATTTTAATGAACTAAAAGGAATTTTAAATTCGACACTGTAATAACCATCTTGTTTAACTGTTTTAACNTCAAACNTTATATCCCATGAAAAATCTANGTCATTTCCAGANCTCTGCCCTCCATTAGAAATTAAAGCATCTTTTTTGACTCCAGAAGAAGTTGACTCAAACCAAAAAGCATTTGTGGCATCACTATAAGTATCAAACATAACAAGGATAGCGTCTGCACCTCTAGTTTTCGCATCGCGCTTTAATGAGGGTTCTCCTACTTTATCTGCAGTTGTATATGCTTTTGCAAANACATATAAAAATTTATTATCGTAAATAATTTTAATTTCGTTTTTTTGAGAACCCNTATTCTCAGGTATTGGAATAATNCCATTAAATTCATCAGAAATCATTGAAGCTTTANCCCANGATACTTCATTATCNATTCCGTCTAAAGTAATAGTTTCTTCAGTGTATGANGCAGNTATANTATACTTTTCTTGAGAGANTAAATTTTGAAAAGAGTAAAAGAAGAGAAGTAATAAAATAGTTAATGCTCTCATTTCATTTAACCACTACTAAAATTAATTTCATTCAATAAGCTCTTATTGATTTTCCTTCATAAAAATTAATAAAAGATTTATTTACGACTTTATTACCGCCAGGGGTGGGATAGTTGCCAGAAAAATACCAGTCCCCTAGGTGATCTGGACATGCGTTGTGTAGGCCCTCAATTGACTGATAGATTATTTCTAAATCAGATTTTATTGAATTATTTTTAAGTAGTTCAGCAATTTTATTGGAGATTTCTTCTGATGAAAAAGGTTCATATATTGCTTTCACATAATTATTAATTTGTTTTGTTGAATTTTCTATATTCGACTTACAGTTCTTATAAGTTTCTTTAAGAATTTTATCATATGTCCCTCTATCTTTATGAAGAGACAAAGCTGCTCTGAAAGCAATTAATTTATCCAACCTCGCCATATCAATACCATAACAATCAATATATCTAATCTGTGGAGCACTAGAAACGATAATAATTTTTTTTGGATTTAGTCTATCAAGAATTTTTAAAATACTTTTTTGCAGGGTAGTACCTCTAACAATGCTATCATCTATAATAACCAAATTATCTTTAGGTTTTATAACGCCATATGTGACATCATAAACATGACCAACAAGATCTTCTCTTTGAGTGTCTTCAGTAATAAATGTTCTAAGCTTTGCATCTTTAATTGCAATTTTTTCAACTCTGGGACGAAGAGACAATAATTTATTTAAATCATTGTTTCGTTTAATATCATCTTTTTTGATCTTTTTGTTTAACTGATCAACTATATAATTCTGAACCGATTCAATCAAACCGTAAAATGAAGTTTCAGCTGTATTTGGAATAAAAGAAAATACTGTGTTTTCAATATCACTATTGATTGACTTCATTATTTGAGGGAACAGATTATTCCCTAATTTTTTTCTCTCTTTATAAATTGATGCATCACTTCCTCTTGAAAAATATATTCTTTCAAAAGAACATTGTTTTTTCGGAAGAGGTTCTTGTATCATTTCTACTGTGAGGTCACCAGATTTTTTTGTTAGAATTGCATGACCTGGTTCAAGTTCTTTTATTGACTTCAAAGGAACATTGAAAACAGTTTGAATAACAGGTCTTTCAGATGCAACAACTAAAAATTCATCATTTTCATGATAAAAGGCAGGTCTAATTCCTGATGGGTCTCTTAAAACAAATGAGTCGCCATGACCTAAAAGACCAGCAATAACATAACCTCCATCCCAATTTTTGGATGCTTTATAAAGTACTTTTTTCATGTTGAACCGCTCAGCAATTTGAGGAGATGCATCAGACTTTGTGTAGCCCTCAGATTTAAGAGTTCTATATATTTTTGCAACCGAGGAATCAAGGAAATGACCAATTTTTTCCATAATTGTAATTGTATCTGATCGCTCTTTAGGATGCTGACCATAGGCCACAAGTTCAGAAAATAATTCATTCACATTTGTTAAATTAAAATTTCCTGCAACAATTAAATTTCTATGCATCCAATTATTTTGTCTAAGTAAAGGCTGAACATTTTCAATGCTGTTTTTACCATATGTCCCATATCTAACATGGCCTAACAATAATTCGCCAGAACAAGGAATTTTTCTTTTAAACAAGTTGATATCATCTAATAGTTTAGGCTCATCCTTTTTAATTAGATTAATTTTTTTGTTAATTTTTCGAAAGATTTCTTGAATCGGTTGATCTCCATTTGATCTTATCCTACTAATATATCTTTCGCCTGGATTCATTCCCAGCTTAATTGTTGCGAATCCAGCTCCATCTTGTCCTCTGTTATGCTGCTTTTGTAACATCAAAAACATTTTGTCTATTCCAAACAAAACAGATCCATATTTTTCTTTGAAATATGAGAGAGGTTTTTTTAAATGAATTAAAGCAATACCACACTCGTGTTTTATAGAATCACTCATTTGAAAAAATTTAGTTCTTCATATTATTGGTTATCAAATTTAGTCATTTCTTTAATCGCATTAACTCTTAATTTAATAGATTCATTAGATAAATTAATTAGGTTATTAGATCCAAATTTTTCTACAATGAAAGAGCCCATTGCACAAGCATATACTAAAGCATTTTTCATCGTTTCAATTAAAATTTGATTTTGTTCAGCCAAATAACCAACAAATCCGCCAATAAAACTATCTCCGGCGCCAGTTGGATCAACAACTTCTTTAACTGGAAATGAAGGAACAAAAAAGTTTTGTTCATCGTAAAAAAGTGAAGCGCCCTTATGACCTTCTTTAACTATGATAAATTTTGGCCCTAAATTAATTATTTTCTTAACTGCTTTAGTGATTGATTTTTCTCCTGTTAACATCAAAGCTTCTTCGTCATTTATTGAAATGACATCAACCATTGAGATAATCTTATTTAAGGGAGATCTGAAGTTTTCAATCCAAAAATTCATAGTGTCCAAAACAATTAGTTTAGGTTTTTTTGTGATCTGATTTAGGGTATTAATCTGTATCTCTGGGTGCAAATTTGCTAAAACTAAAATATCAGGATCTGAGAATTCTTTAGTTACTTTGGGCTCAAATTCCTCTAAGACATTAAGTTGAGTTTCAATTGTTTTTCTGGTTTTCATATCAGAAAAATATTGTCCACTCCATTGAAAAGTTTTCCCTTTATTAGATATACTAATTCCAGAAGTGTTAATACCATTTCCTCTCAAAAGTTCCAAATATTTTTTTTTAAAATCATTTCCAACGATTGAGATTATTGAACAATCTAAGTTAAATTTTGACGAGGCTAAGGCGATATGAGTTGCTGATCCTCCAAAAATTTTATCAACTCTAGCATATGGAGTTTGAATAGTATCGTAAGCTATTGTCCCAACAACTAGTAATTTACTACTCATTTGACAAAATTAAAAAACTTATGATGATAGAATGTGAAATATGAGATTTAGTTTTAGTCATTATATTTTGAGATATTTTCATAATATTCATCATTAATTAAATCATCTTTTTTAGCGGCAGTATTAGCTAAAAAATCACAACGCTCATTTTGTGGATGAGAATTGTGTCCCTTAATCCATATAAAATCTAGATGGTATCTTTTATAAACTCTTATAAACCTTTCCCACAAATCAGGATTTTTTTTTCCTTTAAATCCCTTTTTTTGCCATTCAAAAACCCATTTTTTATTGATAGAGTCAACAACGTATTTTGAATCAGAGTATACTGTTACTTTAGAAAATTCTTTTTTTATTGATTCCAATCCAACTATAATAGCCATTAATTCCATCCTATTGTTTGTTGTGTGCCTAAATCCTTTAGAAAATTCTTTTTTGTAAGTTGTTCCTTTAAGCTCCATGATAATTCCATACCCTCCAGGACCAGGATTCCCAATTGATGATCCATCAGTGTATAATAATATCTCTTTATCTGCTTTGCTCATTTAGAAGTTTTTCAATCACTAACGGATAGTATTTATGTTCTAATTTTTGAACTCTTTTGGAAAGACTATTGGGCGTGTCTTTAGAATCAACTTTTATAGATTTTTGTAAAATTATTTTCCCTTTATCATAATCACTATTTACAAAATGAATTGTAATACCTGTTGTTGAGTCATTTGATTTAATTACACTTTTATGAACTTCACTGCCGTACATTCCTTTCCCGCCATGACTTGGAAGAAGAGCTGGATGGATGTTAATAATTTTATTTGGGAATTTAGAAATAATTATATCAGCTATTTTTCTAATAAACCCTGCCAAAACAATTAAATCTGGATTTACAGAAATTAAAAATTCGAGAACTATTTTTTTTTCAAATGCTTCATTATTATAATAAAATGCAGGGATTTCATGCTTTTTTGCTCTTTCTAAAACACCTGCGTCATGTTTATTTGTCAAAATATACTGGACATTAATACTCTTGTTTTTTTTAAAATATTTTATGATTTGCTCTGCATTTGTTCCATCACCAGAGGCAAAAATTATAATTTTTTTATTTTTTTTTTCACTCATCCAAACGTAATTATCCCTTTTAAAATGAACTTTAACAAGATTTAAAATAAAATATAATAACAAAGAAAAGTTATATTTCTTTTTGTTAATAGTGTTTTACTACAAAGTTTTATATTTTTGTCCACAGAACCTTAAAAATATTACTTATGTCTGATACTTCATCAAGAGTAAAAGCAATCATTGTTGACAAATTAGGTGTTGACGAAAACGAAGTAGTACCCGATGCTAATTTCACAAACGATTTAGGTGCTGATTCTTTAGATACAGTTGAACTTATTATGGAATTTGAGAAAGAGTTTGATATACAAATTCCTGATGATCAAGCTGAAAATATTTCTACAGTTGGACAAGCAATTCAATATATTGAAGAGCAATTAAGTTAAAGTTAAGTTGATGAAACCAAGACGAGTAGTAGTTACCGGATTGGGGGCATTAACTCCAATAGGTAATAACATTTCTTCTTTTTGGGAAGGTCTTATATCTGGTAGGAGTGGAGCAGCTCCTATCACCTATTTTGATGTATCAAAGTTTAAGACTCAATTTGCTTGTGAATTAAAAAACTTTGATCCTCTTGATCATTTTGATCGAAAAGAAGCTAGAAAATACGATCGATTTGCTCAATATGCTTTAGTTTCAACTAAGGAGGCAATAGAAGATTCTAAGTTAGATCTTGAAAAAATTGATAAAGACAGGGTTGGTGTAATATGGGGAGCTGGAATTGGAGGGCTGGAGACCTTTCAAAATGAAGTTTTAAACTTTGCCGCGGGTGATGGTACTCCCAGATTTAATCCATTTTTTATTCCAAAATTGATATCTGATATTGCCCCAGGTCTTATCTCTATAAAATACGGATTTAAAGGGCCAAATTTTTCTACAGTTTCTGCATGTGCATCTGCTGCTAATGCCATTATAGATTCTTTAAACTATATAAGAATGGGATATGCTGATATTATAGTTTCTGGTGGATCTGAGGCTGCTATAACAATAGCAGGTATTGGTGGCTTTAATTCTATGCATGCATTATCTACCAAAAATGATGATCCTAAATCTGCTTCTCGCCCTTTTGATAAAAACAGAGATGGTTTTGTTTTAGGAGAAGGAGCTGGATCTTTAATTCTTGAAGAATATGAGCATGCAAAATCCAGAGGTTGTAAAATATATGCAGAGTTAATTGGCGGTGGACTTTCTGCTGATGCTTATCATATGACTGCTCCTCATCCAGATGGAATTGGTGCTAAAAAAGTCATGGAAAATTGTATCAAAAATTCTGGTATAAAACCAGATCAAATAGATCATATAAACATGCACGGGACATCAACCCCTCTTGGAGATATTGCTGAGGTAAACGCAGTTCTTGAAGTATTTAAAGAACATACATACAAGATTAATATTAATTCAACTAAATCAATGACTGGTCATTTACTTGGAGCTGCTGGTGCAATTGAAGCTATTTCTTCAATTCTAGCCATTAATCACAATATTGTTCCACCTACTATAAATCATTCTACTTATGATGATAAAATTGATTCTAAAATTAATTTTACATTAGGAAAAGCTCAAAAAAGAAATGTAAATATTGCTCTATCTAACACCTTTGGTTTTGGAGGTCATAATGCATGTGTGGTTTTTAGTAAATTAGATTAAGCTTTTATAGAATATATCCCATGGGGAAAAAAATTTACAAATTAGAAAAATTTGAAGAAGAAAAATTTAAGCTTTTTGCAATTCATTCTAACGTTGATGATTATAAAATTGCATTTTTAATAAATTCTAAATGTGGATCAAAATTTTCAAAAACAAAAAGCTATATAGATTTACCAAACCAGAAAGCTTTTTTTAATCATTTTGAATGGGAAGATCAAAAAAAAGGAATTTCATGCGATCTCTTTTCTAATAGGTGTAAAAAATTAGAGGATGAAGAGACTCAAGTCAAGGAGTTATTCAATCTCCCTGAGACAAAAGAAGTATATTTGATAAATGATTTCAAAAATGTTGACTATTTTATTAAAATTAACTCAGGTGTTTCAAAAGAAGTTTTCTTGAAAGAAATAAGTAAAATTGACGAGGTTTCTCTTTTCTATGAAATTGACTGTGAGAAATTAAGTAATTTATCTTTAAACTTTAACTAATGGATCAAATTAAAAAAACTAAAATTGTTGCTACTCTTGGCCCTTCAACAGAAAAAAAAGAAATTCTTGAAAAAATGATTCTTGAGGGAGTTGATGTTTTTAGAATTAATTTTTCTCATTCAAACTATGATAAAATTTCAAATCAAATAAACACTATTCGTTTAATTAGTAAAAAACTTGGAGCAAATACATCTATACTAGGAGATCTCCAGGGCCCGAAGCTAAGAATTGGTGAAGTTGCTAATAATTCTGTAATAAAAGAAGGAGAAAATCTGATTTTATCCTGCAAATCCTTATTTGAAGGTGATTCAAAAAAATTATATGTTAATTATAAAAATTTTGCTAAAGATGTTAAAATTGGTGAAAATATATTAGTCGATGATGGTAAAATTATTTTTGAAGTTCTTGAAACTGATAATAAAACTGAAGTAAAAGTTAAAACTATTCAAGGTGGTAAATTGAAATCAAGAAAGGGAATAAATATGCCCAATACTAAGATTTCGCTTCCAGCACTCACTAAAAAAGATATTGATGATGCTAAATTTTCAATTCAAAATCATTTTGATTGGATTGCACTCTCGTTTGTCAGAAACGGTAATGATCTTGATGAATTAAGATCTCTTATTGAAAAAAAATCTAATCACAAAATCCCAATAATTGCTAAAATCGAAAAACCCGAGGCAATAAAAAATATTAATGAAATAATCTCATCTTGTGATGGTTTGATGGTTGCTAGAGGTGATCTTGGAGTTGAAATTCCTCCTGCTGAAGTTCCATTGGTTCAAAAAGAAATAGTTTTAATGTCCAAAAAAGCTAGAAAGCCTGTTATCATAGCCACCCAAATGATGGAAAATATGATAGATAATCTTTCTGCTACAAGAGCTGAAGTAAATGATGTTGCAAATTCCGTCATGGATGGTGCTGATGCTGTAATGTTATCCGCTGAAACCTCAGTCGGGAATTATCCGGTTGAAGTTATAAGAACAATGAGCTCAATAATTAAAAGTGTTGAAAATTCTGAATTGATTATTGTTCCTCAAAAACCACCTAAAATAAAGGATGAAAGATTCATTACCAAATCAGTTTGTTATCATGCTGCACATTTAGCAAATGATGTTGAAGCAAAAGCAATCTGTACATTAACAAATAGTGGTTATACAGCATTTCAAATTTCTGCATGGAGGCCTAAATCTCATGTGCTTGTCTTTACCTCAAATGAAAGAATTTTAACTCAGCTCAATCTTCTTTGGGGAGTTAAGGCATTCTTCTACGATGGCTTTGAAAGTACCGATAAAACTGTAGAACAAATTAACAAAATTGCATTTGATAAGGGTTATGTTAATAAAGCAGATTTATTAATAAATCTTACTGCAATGCCTATCGCTGACAAAGGCAAAGTTAACACTCTCAGAATTTCATCGATAAAAGGATAGCTTTCTAAAATTCCAATTTAAGTTGAGCATTAAAAATTTCTTTTTTTTGTTTCAAATTCAAATTTGAAAGTGATATACCTATTAATCTAACAGAATCAATTAGGATATCTTTATACAATAATTCTTTAGAGTATTTTATAATTTTTTCCTTATCGCTTATGTAATCTAATAATGTTTTACTCCTTGTTTGTGTTGAAAAATCACTGAACTTTAATTTTATTGTAATGGTTCTACCTCCACAATTATACTTTTTTAGTCTATTTTCAAGTTTTAGTGCTATTAGTTCTAATTTTTCCTCAAGATATATTTCGCTGGTTAAATTTTTACTAAAAGTTCTCTCAGCACCTAATGACTTTGGTGTGTGATGAGGTATAACAGGGCTATTATGAATCCCTCTAACTACATTGTAAAAATACTTGCCAGACTTGCCAAAATTATCAACCAAAAAAGAAAGATTTTTTTTCTTTAAATCTGATCCTAAAAAAATTCCCATTTTATACATTTTTAAAGAAGTCTTTTTGCCAATCCCATGAAATTTTTTTATGTCTAACTCATCAAGGAATTGTTCTATTTCATTGTCAGCTATTACCTTCTGACCATTTGGTTTATTCCAATCACTAGCAATTTTCGCAAGAAATTTATTTGATGAAATACCAGCAGATGCATTTAACCCAGTTATTTCTTTAATTTCTCTTCTTATTTCAGAAGCAATTTGAATGGCTGATATTTTTTTTGATTTTTTTGTTACATCTAAGTATGCTTCATCCAATGATAGAGGCTCAACTAATTCTGTATATTTATAAAAAACAGATCTTATTTTCATCGAGATTTCTTTATACCTTTCAAATCTGGGAGCAATAAAAATTAAACCTGGACACATTTTTTTTGCCAAAGCACCGCTCATGGCACTTCTTACCCCATATCTGCGGGCTTCATAACTTGCAGCGGCAACTACTCCTCTTTCTTGACCTCCTCCCACAGCAACTGGTTTACCTCTCAACGAAGGGTTATCTTTTTGCTCTATGGATGCGTAAAAAGCATCCATATCTATATGGATTATTTTTCTTAAAACAATCTCATTATGATTATCATTCATAAAGTTTAAAAATAAAAAACAATCAACTAATTTTAATTTTATTCATTGTATTAAATTTATTCAAGATTTAATTTTTGCAAAATGTCAATTAAAATCGAAATCGAAAGAAAATTTTTAGTTTGTAACAGTAATTATAAAAAAAAATATAGCAGTAAAGAAAAAATAACTCAGGCATACTTAAGTAAAGACCCTAAAAGATCTGTGCGGATAAGAATTAATGATAAAAAGGGTTGGATAACTATAAAAGGGGAATCAGATAAAAAAGGTATTTCAAGAATGGAATGGGAAAGTGAAATTCCATTGAAAACTGCAAAAAAATTACTGAGAATATGTTTACCCAAATCAATAACAAAAATAAGATACAAAGTTCCATTAAATAAAGAGATAACAATAGAGGTAGATGAATTTTTAGGGCACAATAAAGGATTAGTTTTGGCTGAAATTGAATTAATTTCAAAAAATCAGTCTTTTGAAAAGCCAAATTGGCTAGGAAAAGAAGTTACAGGAATCAAAAAATTTTATAACTCAATGATGTAGAATATTAATTGAGTTTTATCAATTTTTATAAATTTCAACAGTTAATTCTCCCTCAGAATTAATATGAGCTCTATACATGCCAGAAGTATTCATTTCCATCACTACATTCCCATTCTTGTCAATACCAATAACTCCGCCATCTCCGCCTAATGCAGCAACTTTATCATGTATTACTATTCTTGCAGCTTCTTCTAAGGAATAATTCTTATATTCCATTAAAGCAGAAATATCATGGCCAACTACATTTCTGATAAAAAATTCACCCCATCCAGTGGCAGATATTGCACATGTTGAATTGTTGGCATAAGTGCCTGCTCCAATAATAGGAACATCTCCTATTCTATTCCATTTCTTATTGGTCATACCACCAGTTGAAGTTCCTGCTGCGAGATTTCCATGTTTGTCAAGGGCAACAGCTCCAACAGTTCCATATCTTTGAGTGCTGAGAAACTCTTTTTCTGACTCTTTTATACTTACATTCGCAGAAGATTCTATACTTTTTATTTTATCGAAATCATTTATTCTTCTTTGAGTGAAGAAATAACTCGGATCAACTATTTCAAGCCCTTTTTCTTCTGCAAATTTTTCTGCTCCTCTACCAGACAATAGCACATGAGGAGATTGCTCCATTACCTTAATTGCAGCAGTTATAGGGTTTTTAATTGTTTTAACTGAGGCAATTGCCCCTGCATTAAGATCTTTTCCATTCATAAAGGCTGCATCTAATTCTATTGTTTTTTCTGCGGTTAAAACAGCTCCTTTACCAGCATTAAAAAGCGGGGAATTCTCCATCATTCTGATACTAATCTCTACAGCTTCTTGACTTGTACCTCCCTCATTAAGTATTTTATATCCCAAGGTAATTGATTCCTCAAGGGCTTGACGATATTCATTTTCCTTCTCAGGTGTCATATCTTTTCTGTTCATTGTTCCGGCGCCACCATGTATGACAATTCCAAAATTCAATTCATTTTTTGAGCTAAGAGGAACAGTTTCACTACAACTCAAGATAAAAATAGTAAATAGAAAAATTAGTTTAAACCTCATTTTTAATTCATATTGTTTATAATATAACAAGAATATTAATTATAATATAATATTTCTATTAAAGTTCGAATAATTTATTTTTAACCTATGGATTAGAATTTCTCCATTTTTATATATTTGAATATAGCTAAAATCATGAAAATTAATAACTCAAAAATCCTTTCTGATCTTAAACTTGAAAAACAAAATCAGGGGTCATCAACGGGTAAAAACTGGTTTAGTTCAAATTTTACTATAAATTCTTACTCACCAATAGATAGTTCTTTGATTGGAAGTGTGACTGAAACTAATCATAGAGATTATGAAAAAATTATTTCAGTTGCAAAAAAAGCATTTATTGATTTTAGAAAAATTCCAGCTCCAAAAAGAGGAGAATTAGTTCGTCAAATAGGTAATGCCTTTAGAAAAAAGAAAGAATCCTTAGCAAAATTAGTTTCACTTGAAATGGGAAAATCCTTTCAGGAAGGTATGGGTGAAGTTCAGGAAATGATTGATATTTTTGATTTTGCTGTTGGCCTTTCAAGACAACTTAATGGCGCTACCTTTCATTCAGAGCGCCCAGGACACAGAATGTATGAACAATATCATCCCCTTGGAATAATCGGAATTATTTCTGCTTTTAATTTTCCTGTAGCTGTTTGGAGTTGGAATGTTGCTCTTGCATGGATTTGTGGAAATGTTTGCATATGGAAACCCAGTGAAAAAACTGCTCTATGTAGTATTGCTTGCCAAAAAATAGTCTCTGAAATTCTCGAAAAAAATAATATGCCAGAAGGAATTTCATGCCTTATCAATGGAGATAAAAAAATTGGAAATCTTATTGCAAAAGATATCCGAATTCCTTTAGTATCTGCAACTGGTTCAACCAGAATGGGAAGAGAAGTTGCAAAAATAGTTGCTTCCAGGTTAGGGAAATCTCTTCTAGAGCTTGGTGGAAACAATGCAATAATTGTAACTCCTAATGCAGATATAAAAGTATCAACTATTGCTATTGCTTTTGGTGCAGTAGGAACTTGTGGACAACGATGTACATCTACAAGAAGGGTTATAGTCCATGAAAAAAAATATAATGAACTCAAAAAAGCTTTAATAAATTCATATTCACAAATAAGAATAGGTAATCCATTAGATTCAAAAAATCATATGGGTCCTTTAATTGATAAAGAAGCTGTTAAAAATTATCTGGAAACATTATCTAAAATTGAAAGTCAAGGAGGCAAATGGTTAATTAAGGGTGGTCTACTAAAAGAAGGGGAATATAAAAATGGCTTATATGTAAAACCTTGTATTGCTGAAATTGATCACAAAGCTCCGATTGTTCAAAAAGAAACATTTGCTCCAATACTTTATCTTATTAAATATTCTGAATCAATCCAAAATGCAATAGAAATTCAAAATGAGGTTTCCCAAGGTTTATCTTCCTCTATCATGACAGAAAATTTTAAAGAAGCACAAATATTCCTTTCGCATTGGGGAAGCGATTGTGGTATTGCAAATGTTAATATTGGTACATCAGGGGCTGAAATAGGTGGAGCTTTTGGAGGAGAAAAAGATACTGGAGGAGGAAGAGAAAGTGGATCTGACTCATGGAAAATTTATATGAGACGTCAAACCAACACTTTGAATTTTTCTGGGGAATTACCCTTGGCGCAGGGAATTAAGTTTGATTTATAGATCACCTGATCTAAAATTTTCCTTTGAATTGCTCTAAAAAACGAATGTCATTTTCAAAAAAGAGTCTTATATCATCTATTTGATAAAGTAACATGGCAATGCGCTCTATTCCTATTCCAAAAGCATACCCCGAAAATTTTTCAGAGTCAATTTTACAATTTGATAAAACATTAGGGTCAACCATACCACATCCCATAATTTCAAGCCATCCTGTTCCTTTTGTAATCCTATAATCTGCTTCAGACTCAAGTCCCCAAAAAATATCCACCTCAGCACTGGGTTCAGTGAAGGGGAAATATGATGGTCTAAATCTAATTTTAGACTTTCCAAAAAGAGCTTTAGTAAAATATAATATGATTTGCTTTAAGCTAGAAAAAGAAACTTGATTATCTATATATAGTCCCTCCACTTGGTGAAAAATACAGTGAGACCTAGAGGATATTGCTTCATTTCTATAGACTCTTCCAGGAGAAATTGTTCTAATTGGAGGAGTATTTTTTTCCATGTAGCGAACTTGTACAGAAGAAGTGTGAGTTCTGAGTAAAATATCAGGATTAGACTGAATAAAAAAGGTGTCTTGCATGTCACGAGCAGGATGGTTTTCCTCTAAATTAAGAGCTGTAAAATTATGCCAATCATCCTCAATTTCTGGTCCTTCAGAAATATTAAAACCAATTTGAGAAAAAATATCAATTATTTTTGATGTTACAATTGATATTGGATGACGAGACCCTGAATGAATGGGATATGCTGTTCTGGACAAGTCCTCTGAAATTTTAGCTTGCTTAACTTGAATGTTTTTTGATTTTAATGCCTCAAGCTTTTTCAAAACCAAATCCTTCAATATATTCAATGATCTCCCAAATTGTTTCTTTTCATTGACAGGGACTAATTTAAATTTGGCAAAAAGATCATTAAGAATTCCTTTTTTACCAAGGTATTTAATTCTAAAATTTTCTATTTTTTCAGGCGAAGTTTCCTTAAATGCTCTTATTTCCTCTTGATATTTATCTAAATCATCAAACATAACTAAATTAATATCCTCCAGATTTCTCTAGATTTTAAAAACAAAGATAATGTCTTTATATAAATCAATAAATGCGCTTTTTTAAAAATTGAATTATTTTAGCAATGTGAATTTGGTAGATTTAATTTTATTATCATTACTTTTTGTTTTTTCTATCACTGGATTCAGAAAGGGAATTGTAATTGAAATTGCCTCTCTTATATCTTTTTTTGTCGGAATTATAGGTGGCATTAAATTCTCTCCATTTGTTAGTGATATTATTAATTCTTTTTTTTCTTGGAATCCAACAGTTACAAATATTATTGCATTTATTATAGTCTTCATTATTTGTGTTCGAATAACAACTTTAGCTGCGAAAATTATTACAAAAGCATTAAAACTAGCCTTTTTAGGTCTCATTAACAGAATTTTAGGTGCTTTATTTGGATTGTTGAAAGGAGCTGTAATTTTTGGTTTTTTAATATTTTTATTTGGAAATTTTATTATTCAATACATTACAAGTATTCCTGAGGAATATTTAAATAACTCTATTTTATATGGAGTTTTATATGAGTTCGGAGAGGAAATTTATTCTCTAGGAACAGGGATTACTTCTAACTTTTCAAGTAAAGAAATTCTTGAATCAATTTAGCTTTTTTATAATTGCTTCTTTTGTCCATCCCTCTGCTCCATTTGCAATTTTTATCTTTTTCCATTCTTGCAAGCTATCCATCAATTGAACTTTTGTCCCCTCGTGAAGTGAAAATAAATTTTCAGATCTAAAATTGGGTTCAGCCCAAACATCAATTTGTCTATCAAAAATAATTCCGAAAATTTCATCTCTTTCAATTGATAACTTTAAAGATGATATTGAAAACGATAAAATTAGAAACAAAATAGATAATATGGTGAAAAAGAAAAAAATCTTTTTACTAGAAGGCTTTAAATTAAAAAGAAATAATCCTAAGAATATAGCAGTAAGCCATGTAAATGAAATTATGATAACAGCATATTGATCTAACGAAAATAAATCAAACAAATATTCTCTAAATTTTAATAAATCGCTTTTAGGCAATGGATCAATTGAATCTATGGTCATATTGTTTGCAAAAGCAAGGTTAATTTCAATATCCTGATCTTTCGAAGAAAATGTTTTTGCTTTTTCAAAATAGAAAATACTTTCAGCAACATTATTTAACTTATAATGAGAATTTCCAAGATTAAAATAAATGGAAGAATCATGTTGACCTTCTAAAATTATTTGATTGTATAATGTGATTGCTTCATCATACGAACCTTGGTTGTATGCATCATTTGCTTGTTGAAATATTCTGTTAACATCTTGAGAAAATACAAAAGATGAACAGTAAATTAAAAAAACAAAAATATATCTCATAATTTTTTATCAATAGTGGACATTATAGTTAATGCCTTATCAAAATCACTTTTCATTTTAACGTCTGTAGTTGGAGAAAATCTAGCTATTTCACAATTTTTAATTACCTGTATAAATATATCTATTTCCTTTTCTGAAATATTTTTTCCGATTAAAACTTCTTTGATTTTTTCTTTTGTATAATCTAAATTTTTAATCTTTAATCTTGCTTTTAAATAGTTGTAAAGAGCCAATTCTAAAGAGTCATAAAAATTATTTTTATCTCCAAGTTTCTTCTTTGCCTCTCCTAAAAATTTTCTACTTAATTTATTTGCTTCACGCTGTCTTAAATTTTCTATGTTACTTGATTTTTTTATGCTATTTCTCCATATTAGAAATATTAATAATAATATGATAAAAGGACTAGCCATTAAAAGGTAAAAAACTTTACTCCCCAAAAAGGATTCTCTGGATATTGATTCTAAGTTAGATTCTAATTTTATAAATCTAAAAGTTTGATCATTATTCAAAATATTTGCTTGAGAGTTAACGTCTTGTCCTGTAATAGTTAAATTTGATGAAGAAACTGGCCCCTCATAAACATCAACACTTAGCGGTTGTGATTTAAGATCAAAATATCTCTCTAATTCTGGGTCAAAATAAGAGAAGGATATGGGTGATAAAGGATATTTCCCTTTAAATTTTGGGACTATTGTATAATTATCTTCTGTTGATCCTTGCATGCCTTTGAGAATAATTTTTATTTTTTCATCTCGCTCAGGTTCATAAACTTCTAGAGTGTTTGGAACAACAATATTTGGCAAATTGAAAAGTTTTAAATTACCAAGGCCTGAAACCTTAACTTTAACCTGAAAGGATTCTGATGCCTTTAAAGCATCTTTATTAACAGAGACATTAAAATCAAATTTCCCTACAGCTCCAGAGAAACTGGATGGTTTTCCTGTCTCTGGTAAATTTTTCACTTTAATGACTTTTTTTCCTGAAGAGATTGATCTTGATGCTTGCTCATAAACTCTGTTACCAAAAAAATCAGTTCTTTTTGACGGTATGTCTATCATTAAACTTAACGTTAGTGGATCTAAAATTAACTCCCCTGTTTTTTGGGGATAAAGAACAGTTTTTCTCCATACCACAACATTATAGTCAATACCTTTGTAATTTCCCCTCTCAACCTTAAGTTGGGGAATTTTGATTTGATGACTCCAGAAATCCTTAAATTTTGGACTATCGCTTTCACGAGCATCAGAAATTTGAAGAGGAGATCTAAAATATAACTTATATAAAACTGTAATCCCTTGATTTAAATAGGGCGTGTTATTTGAAATTTCAGTAACTAAATGTAAATTTTCATCAATCAAATATTCAGGACTATTTGGGTCCCTTGGTTTATCTACAGCTTCAGAAACTTTTATTTCTATTGGTATTGTCTTATAAATTTCACCATCTATTTCAATTGATGCTTGGCCTATTCTCAAGAGACCTTTTTTTTGAGGTGATAAAAAATACGTAAAGGTTTTTGAAAAGGTTTTCTTTCCATTGACCCATGAGGTACTAACTGATTGATTAGGGCCTCCAATAACTGTGAAATTTGAAAAATTAGGTGGGTTAAAATTATCACCATTTTGATTCATTGTAAAGTCAATTCTTAATCTTTCATTTATTCCTAAACTATTTTTACTTGCTTTCGCTTCAAATGATATATCTTGAGAGTAACTATGATTACAGACAAATAAAGAAACTAAAAAATAAAAATGAATCATTAAATATTTCATATGCTAATTAAAATTAATTACCAATCTTTCTTACCTCTTATTGGAATACCTTTTACCTTTTTTGCGTTAATCTTATCCTGGACCTTTTTTTCTTGATTATTCATTGCTTCTAACAAACTCTTCATTTGTTGATTTGATAGCCCACCTCTTTGCTTTTGAGAATCTTTTTTTGAATCAGAATCCTGATTTTTTTTAGGATTTTCATTTTTACTATTCTCGTCCTCATTTTTTGATTTTTTATCATCCTTTTCTTCCTTGTCTTGTTTTTCAGAATCCCCATCATCTTTTTTATCATTATTCTTATTATCATTTTCTTGATCATTTTTGTTTTCCTCCTCTTGTTCTTGATCTTTTTTATTCTTATTCTCTTTCTGCTTTTGCTTTTCCTTTTCTAATAATTCCTTAGCTAGCGCATAATTATATCTTGTTTGATCATCAGAGGAATCATTCCTAAGTGCATTTTTATAAGCTTCAATTGCCTTAGCATATTCCTTTTGTTGCATAAATACATTTCCCATATTGTGAAACGCTTTGTGTTTCTGATTTTTATTGTCTGATTCTTTTTGTGTTTGAAAAAATCTTTGAGCTGCTTCATCAAAATCTTTTTCTTTATAATGAGTATTGCCTAGATTATAAAGTGCTTTTGAATTGTTAGGTTCCGAGGAAATTGCCTTCCTGTATGCCATTTCAGCTTCATCAAAAACTTTCTTTTCAGCAAACTTATTTCCATTATAAGTGTAGTTATTGGAATCTCTTTCCTGAGACATAATATTAGTTACGAAAAGAATAAAAAACAAACAAATGAAAACTCTAAACATATGAATTATTTTTCGTTAAATAGATTAATTTTTTGGACCCATTTAGTTTTTGTTTCAAAGATAAAAACCTCAAGTAAAAGTAAAGTGAATGCAATCAAAAGAAAAATCTGAAACTGGTCTTTATAACTTACAAATTTTTTTGCTTCAAATTCTTTTTTATCCATTTCTTTTAAGGTTTGCTCAACAAAATCTAAAACTAAATCAGTGTCATTTCCATCATAATATGCTCCATTACTAACCTCTGATATAGTTTTTAAAATATTAGCATTTTTTTTAGTAATCACAACATTCCCCTCTAGATCTTTTTTATAAGTTTCAACTATCCCATTTTTTTTTATTGGTATAGGAGCTCCTGATTCAGTTCCAACACCCAAGGTGAAAACCCTTACTCCAAATTCACTTGCCCTAATAGCAGCTTTTTCTGCCTCATCTGAATGGTCTTCCCCATCAGAAATTAAAAAAACAACTCGATTAGTTTGATCTT
The DNA here is from genome assembly GCA_002728855.1 of Flavobacteriaceae bacterium. Classification (GTDB taxonomy): domain Bacteria; phylum Bacteroidota; class Bacteroidia; order Flavobacteriales; family Flavobacteriaceae. The sequence continues at coordinate 1,128 of PBWA01000025.1, read as the reverse complement.
GATCATTAAAATAGGTTATTGAAAGATCTAAAGCTGAATCTACGGCAGTCCCTTGAGAGGATAACATATCAGTATTAAGAGACTGTAAAAACATTTTTGCTGCCCCATAATCAGTAGTTATAGGGAGTTGCGGAACGGCTTGGGCAGCATAAGCAATGATACCTACTCGATCACTAACAAGTTGATTAACTATTGCTGAAACTAACCGTTTTGATTTTTCTAAACGGTTTGGAGCAATATCTTCTGCTAGCATACTTTTTGATACATCAACTACAAAAACAATATCAACTCCCTCTCTTTTTACTGTTTCTAATTCAGTTCCTATTTTAGGATTGACAAGGCCAAAAATTAGAAATAAAATACTCAAGCTTAAGAACAAAAGTTTTATAATAGGTTTAAAAAAAGACCTATTTGGACTAAGTCTTTCCATTAATGCTCTATCAGCAAAATTTGACTGTGTACTTATTTTCCATCTATGAACTAATATATAACCCAGCCAAATTATTGGCAAAAGTGAAAGAAAATAAAAATAAATTGGCTCGTCTATTTGATACATATTATACAAAGCTTTTAAGAAGAGTACTTTTAAAAAACCATTCTAGAAAAATAAACCCAATTGCTAATAAAATTAATTTTCTGTATTTTTCATCATAGTTATAGTATTTAAATTCTTGTATTTCAGTTTTTTCTAACTTATTTATCTCTTGATAAATCTCCTGTAATTTTCTATTATCTGTTGCCCTGAAATAAAGTCCTCCAGTACTACTTGCAATAGTTTTAAGTAATTCCTCATCAATTTCTACTTTTGTGATTCCATATTTAAATTTACCGTTAGGTAAAATTCCAACTGGGGCCCTAGCATTTCCATTACTCCCAAGACCAATTGTATATGTTTTAATTCCATATTCAACTGCTAATTCAGTTGCAATTTTGGGATCAATAAATCCTGAATTATTAACTCCGTCTGTAAGCAAAATAATGACTTTGCTCTTTGCTGGGCTGTCTTTTAATCTATTTACAGAGGTAGCAAGTCCCATACCTATAGCAGTTCCGTCATCAATAAGTTTTTGATAAGTTATTTCTTCTAATGATTTTTTTACAATCGCTCGATCACTAGTAATGGGAGTT
>PBWA01000024.1 GCA_002728855.1 Flavobacteriaceae bacterium | reverse complement strand
TGAAATTATTTATAATACTAGAGTTGAAATGCATATATTTGATCTTCATAATGATTTAATTGTTTTCTGAAATGGATGAAAATAATAATATTAAGCATGTAGAAGTTGGTGAAGGTTCTCCAATTGTTGTATTATATGGTTTAATGGGTGGCCTAAGTAATTTTCAAGGTGTTATAGATTTTTTTCCAAAAAAAGGATATCGCGTTTTGATACCTCATCTTCCATTATATTCTCTCCCATTACAAAAAACTACAGTTAAATCGTTGGCAGATTATCTCTATGAATTTGTTATTTCTCAAAATCTTAAGAATATCATTTTGCTAGGAAATTCTTTAGGAGGTCATATTAGTTTACTTTTTTCCAAATTTTATCCTGAAAAAGTAAAAGGAATTATAATCACTGGAAGTTCTGGACTTTATGAGAATGCTATGGGAGATGGATATCCAAAAAGAGGTGATTATGAATATATTAGAACAAAAACTCAAGATGTATTTTTCGATCCCAAAATTGCTACAAAAAAAATTGTTGATGATGTATTTGAAACTGTAAATGATAGAAATAAAGTCATTAAAACTCTTGCTATTGCTAAAAGTGCTATTAGACATAATATGTCTAAAGATCTTCCCAAAATGAAAATACCTACAGCAATTATATGGGGAAAACAAGATAATGTAACGCCTCCAAATGTTGCAAAAGAATTTAATTCACTTATTCCTATATCAGATTTATACTGGATAAATAATTGTGGTCATGCCCCAATGATGGAGCATCCAGATAAGTTTAATGAAATTATGTTTTCATGGATAAAAAAAAATAAGTTTTGAATTCATGTCTTAAATGAAAATTTTTAATTCTGAATTTATTGTAAGCAATTCAAGCATAAAGGAATGTCCTAAACACTCTTTCCCTGAATATGCTTTCATAGGAAGGTCAAATGTTGGAAAATCCTCTCTCATTAATATGATCTGTGGGAAAAAAAAATTAGCTAAAATTTCTTCTTCTCCTGGAAAAACAAAACTGATAAATCATTTTTTAATAAATAAAAAATGGTATTTAGTTGATTTACCTGGATATGGTTATTCAAAAACTTCTAAATTGTCAAGAATAAAATTCAAAAATTTAACAACTAATTACTTTTTAAATAGAAAAGAATTAACCTCTACTTTTTTGTTATTAGACATTAGACTTAAACCTCAATTAATTGATGTCAATTTCATTAATTGGATGGGAGAAAATTTATTACCATTTAATATAGTTTTTACAAAATGTGATAAGATTTCAAAAAAAGAAATAAAATCGAATGTTTCAAATTATCTTAATTTTTTAAAAAAAAATTGGTCAAAATTACCTAGTTATTTCATAAGCTCTTCCAGAGAATTAAAAGGTAAAGATGAAATTCTTGAATATATAGACAAAACAAATAGTCAATTTTCAAAAATTATAAATTTTTAAATATTTAAATAAAAAGCTATTTGTTCAATTTTAGCTTTATTTGTTCGGCAAATTCTTTTGAAAATTTTTTTATTGATAAATAAGTTTTATCGTCGTTTGTAGCTTTAAAATAGGTCTCACCCAAACTAACTATATTTTGATAGAAAAACAATTTCATTTCATTTATAGGCATCTCTTTTATCCATAAATCCATTTTTAAAGTCTCTATTTTTTCACTGTCCCAAAAGGATAAAAACATAGCTTTAGCATCTTTATTTTTGACACCACCATCAGGAGCAGACCATTTTATTTTTTCAGCGACTTTATTTTCATCTAAAGAAATATTAATTTTTATATGAGTATTTTTTTTTGACATCATCATCGAGAAGGTTTATAACTTGATTTTTTGAATAAAGTCTCCGGTGACATTGATAAAATATCTAATAGTTCAGTATCAGGATTATTATCGCTAAAAGATCTAACAATCTGCCAGCCAAGCCATTGTCCTATTTTACCTGGAGATTCATTGTCTATTTCTAAATAAAATTTAGAAAAAGGAGAAGGATCAAAAAATCTTTTTTTAAGTGAACTATCATTCTTATAAAGTAATTTTTTTTCCAAAATATACTCCCAAATATATTTTTCGTTATTGAAAGCCCAATTAATTTGATCCTCTTTATATCCGATTTTTATTGCATCTGACTTTTTCGGCAATATAATATCTTTTAAATACAATTTCTTACCATAAAAAATCATTTGATTTATAAATGACTTATTCATTGGAGGTAATATTTTACTCTCAGCAAACTTATCAGCAATATGAGAAGTTAAATACTTTTCATCCATTTCTTGCCTAATATATTTTGGAATCCCCTCATACAATAAATTAGACTCGCCAAGATATGTGTCCAGTGAGATAATTAACAATGTATCTCTATAAATTGTTTTATTTTGATAATCAACATTATTTATTAAACCTATAACATTTGGGATTTTCGTGCTAGGAAAGTAAAATTTAATGTGCTGAAATAAATTTTTAATTTCACTCTCTAAAAAATCCATTTTAGGAAATTTTTTTTCTACTTCATCTAATAAAAATAACTGAAGAGTATCTTTTTGTCTATTAATCCAAATAGAATCGTGAAATTTCGAAGGAAAAAGAAAAGGATATCTTTGTTTTAGTCTAGGTATTTCATTTGAATCTGACTTATGAAATAGCTTGTCAAATCTATCTATTTTGATTGATACTTTAGTAGAATTTATAATTTTTTCATTGGAATCTTGAAGATTACAAAAACAAAAAAATAATAAAAGAATCAGAAAAAAATTAATTCTAAAAAAATGCTTCAAAATAAATTGTATTAATTATTTTCACTTATGATCTAAAACCACTACAAATTTAAAAAGGTATATGTAAAAAAAATGAAATCAGAAGAAAAAGTAATTAGGCATATTGTTAATTGGCTTAAAAATTATAAAGAAAACTCAAAAATGAAAGGTTTTGTTATTGGTGTTTCTGGCGGAATTGACTCTGCTGTTACGTCAACTTTATGCGCTATGACAGGTATTCCGGTTTTATGTTTAGAAATGGAAATCCGTCAACAAAAAAAACAAATATCTGATGCGTTAAATCATATTTCTTGGTTAAAAGAAAAATATAGAAATGTAACACATCATAGTATATCTTTAACATCAGTTTTTGAGAATTTTATAGAAAAACTGCCCCAAACTGATAAAATTGAAAAAAAATTGTTAAGTCTTGCTAATACAAGATCAAGACTAAGAATGACAACACTATATTACTTTTCAACTTTGAATCAATTTTTAGTTGTTGGAACGGGAAACAAAGTTGAAGATTTTGGAGTTGGATTTTATACAAAATATGGAGACGGAGGAGTTGATTTGAGTCCAATTGCAGATTTACTTAAATCTCAAGTATATATGATAGCTAAGTACCTAAATATAGATAAATCTATTTTGAATGCTCTTCCAACTGATGGTTTATGGGATGATGGGAGATCTGATATAGATCAATTAGGAATAAATTATAATCAAATAGAATGGGCAATGAATAAAATAGAAAACAATCATGATCTAAAAAAAATGACGAATGAAGAATTAGATATTATTGAAATTTATACTAAATACAATCAGAAAAATGAACATAAAATGAAACCAATTCCTGTGTGTAAAATTCCCAAAAAATTTTTTTTGTAGAAAATTAAAGAACACGATTTAATCTTTCTGATAAGACCTTTTTTAATTTACTATAGCTTAGTATCTCCTCTAACAAATTTTTATTTTCATCATTTTCCTTAACCTTTAACTGAAGTTCCTGAATTTTTTGATCAATTAAAAATCTTCTGAGATTAAGAATAGTTTCATCAACATAGCGTGAAATTTGATTTACTTTATTTTTCACAAAAATATTTTTTTTCTCCCAATTATGAAGATAATATCTCTCATCATCAATAAGAATATCAGTTATAACCTGATTCAAATTAATATCATTATCTCTCATTAACTCTTCAATTCGATGATCATTGGATTTTTTAATTTGATAAGACTCTAAAAGTTTGTTAAAAATTTCTCTAAATGTGTCGTTAGTTAATTCAACTTCATCTTGCTGTAAATCAAGAAAAATCTTTTCATAAACTTTTAAAGATATTTTCTTAATATCTTCTATTAGCTCCCCTTTTTCAGATGATCTGATAATAACCTCATCAAAATTAGCATCATAATTTCCATAATGAATTAAAATAGAAATGATTTGTCTCTCTAGCTCATAAGCCTTATCTATTTTTTCACTAGGGTATGAGACTCTTTTATTTAAAGAAAAAGATTTAGGAGATCTTTTAAATGAGGTTTTATTATTTTTTTGCTTAAACTGCTCTAGACTTGAAAAAAGAGTTTCCTCTGATATATTCATAATTTCGGAACAGCTTTGAATATAAATTTCTTGTTTAACTATATCTGGAATTTTAGATATACTTTGAATAATTTCCTTTGTAGTTTCAGCTTTTTTAATTGGATCTGAAGAATTATTTTCAGCAAGCAATGAAGCTTTAAATTGAATAAAATCCTTTGTGTGTTTTTGTAAAAAGTCATTAATTTGATCCTCAGAGTGAGTTCTTGCATAGCTGTCTGGATCCTCTCCTTTAGGAAAAATACATATTTTTACATTCATTTCTTGTTCTAAAATCAGATCAATTCCTCTCAAAGAAGCCCTTAATCCAGCATCATCACCATCTGATAGTACTACAATATTTGATGTTAACCTTCCTATCATTCTTATTTGATCAACACTTAATGCAGTTCCGGAAGATGAAACAACATTTTTAATATTTGATTGATGCAATTGAATAACGTCTGTGTAACCCTCAACTAAGTAACAAAGATCATTTTTAGCAATGGCCTGTTTTGACTCATATATTCCATATAATATTTTACTCTTTTGATATATTTCACTTTCAATAGAATTTAGATATTTTGGTTTTTTAGATTTTTCAGATATTAATCTAGCTCCAAAACCTTGAATTCTACCTGAAATACTTTTTATTGGAAAAATTACTCGCCCTCGAAAACGATCAATTCCTTTATTTGCATTATAAATAACAAGTCCTGTTTTTTCTAAAAAATCTTGACTATACTTGTTTTTTTTTGCATGCATAGCAAAAGAATCATGTTTTTCAGGAGAATAACCTAGATTAAAGTTCTTTATTGATTCGTCATTAATACCTCTTTCAAAAAAATATGTTTTAGCAATATTTTCACCCTCTGAAGTCTTTAAAAGTGTTTCATGAAAAAAATTAGTTGCAAACTTGATAATCAAAAACATACTTTCTCTTTGACTTTCCAATTTTTTAAATTCATCAGTTTGAACTGTTTCTTCTATTTCAATATTATATTTTTTTGCCAAATATTTTATTGCCTCAGGATAAGTGAAATGTTCATGTTCCATTAAAAAAGCAACAGCATTACCACCTTTTCCACTGCTGAAATCTTTCCATATCTGCTTGACAGGAGATACCATGAAACTGGGTGTTTTCTCCTGTGTAAAAGGACTCAAAGCTTTGAAATTAGTCCCTGATTTTTTTAGAGAAATAAAGTCACCTATAACTTCTTCTACTCTAGATATTTCATAAACCTTATCGATAGTATTTTTAGATATCATAAAATAATTGATAAAATCAATAGAAAGATACTAATGAAAATTTTAATTATGCATCTCGATCAACAACAAAATTAGCTAATAAAATTAGTGAGTCTTTATATGGATTATTTGGAAAGTCATCTAATATTTTTAATGCTTTATCCCTGTAAATTTTCATTTTTTTTCTTGCATAATCTAATCCTCCTACCTCTTTTATTTTTGAAATTGCTTTTAAAACACGATTCTTATCCTTATTATAATTCTTAATTGTATTGATCATCCATTTTTTTTCTGATTGATTTAAAACAGTTAAACTATAAATAAAGGGAAGTGTTACTTTTCTCTCCCTAATGTCTATTCCCAAAGGTTTGCCAATTTTCTTCTTACCATAGTCAAATAAGTCATCCTTAATTTGAAATGCAATCCCAAGTAACTTGCCAAATTCATACATTTTGGAAATTAATCTTTGATTTTCTGAGACAGAAGTAGCGCCTATAGCACAACATGCAGCTAATAATACGGCTGTTTTTTTTTCAATTATTTTATAGTACATTTCTTCAGATAAATCCATGTCTCTTGACTTCTCAATTTGTAAAAGTTCCCCCTCACTGATTTCTCTTACAACATCAGAAACAATTTTAAGAAGATCATAATCTTCATTATCAATAGAGACTAAAAGTCCCTTAGACAAAAGATAATCTCCAACTAAAACTGCTATTTTATTTTTCCATAGAGCGTTTATAGAAAAAAATCCTCTCCTTTGATTACTGTCATCAACAATGTCATCGTGAACTAAAGTTGCTGTGTGAATTAGTTCAAGAATTGAAGCGCCTCTGTATGATTTTTCTGAAAGTTTATTTAAAGAAATCATTTTTGCGACAAGAAATACCAGCATAGGTCTTATCTGTTTTCCCTTTCTTTTAACAATAAAATAGGTTATCCGATTTAATAGGGGTACTTTTGAAGACATGATTTCAGCAAACTTTTTTTCAAAAAGCTCCATCTCTTCGTAAATTGGACTTTTAATTTTCTCAACTATTTTCATAGTTTTAAATATAAACAAATCATATTCAAAAATTAATTAATACAGTAACTCACTTATTTGCTAGTTGGCCACAAGCTGCATCAATATCTAAACCTCTTGATCTTCTGAAAGTAGAATTAATTCCGTGTTTTAATAATTCACTTTGATATTTGTTAATTATTTCAATATTAGCTCCTTTGAAATAATCATCTCCAATGGAGTTATATTGAATTAAATTAACTTTTGAAGGGATTTTTTTGCAAAAATTAATCAAATCATTTATATCACTTAATTTATCATTAATATTATCCCAAACAATATATTCTAAAGTAATAATTCTATTTGTTTTTGTATACCAATAATTGAGTGATTCTAATAAATCAGAAATAGGAAACTTTTTTGTAAATGGCATAATTTTTTCTCTAGTTGATTGATTAGCAGAATGAAGAGATAAAGCAAGTTTAAAATTAAAATCCTCATCAGCTAATTTCATTATCATTTTGGGGATTCCTGATGTAGATATTGTTATTCTTCTTGAAGAGATTCCAAATTTTCTGTATTGAGTTATCTTTTTAATTGCAGCAATCATATTATTATAATTCATTAAGGGCTCACCCATGCCCATAAAAACAATATTTGATATTGATCTGTTAAAATTTGTCCTACTTTGTTTATCCATTAAAATCACCTGATCAAAAATTTCATCCATATTTAAATTACGCAACCTCTTAATTTTGGATGTAGCACAAAATTTACAATTTAAACTACATCCTACCTGAGATGAAACACAAGCTGTACTCCTATTTTTTGACGGAATTAAAACAGACTCTACGAAAAGACCATCATGAAGTTTTACAGAGTTTTTTATAGTTCCATCATTACTTTTTTTAAAAAAGTCGATATCGACATGGTTTATTTTAAAATTGTTAATTAAAAGATTTCTTAATTCCTTTGATAAATTGCTCATTTGATTAAAATCATGGATACCTTTTTTCCATATCCATTCGTAAACTTGATCTCCCCTGTATGATTGAAATTTATTTTGAATAAAAAAATCGCGTAGTGAATCAATTGACAAAGTTCTTATGTCTTTCAACTTTTCTCTCATAAATCAAATAAAACTATAATTGATAAAGACTATTTGTATAGATTATGCTTATATAATCAACATTGCATCTCCGTATGAATAGAAACGGTATTTTTCCTTAATGGCAACATCATATGCTTCTTTTATAAAATCAACTCCTGCAAAAGCAGAAACCATCATAAGTAATGTAGACTTTGGCATATGAAAATTTGTTATCATANAATTAGCAATTGAGAACTCATGGGGAGGNAAAATAAATTTATGAGTCCATCCATTANATGGATTAAGGCTACCCTGNGAAGAAACAGAGCTTTCAAGNGCCCTCATAACTGTGGTGCCAACAGCACAAATTTTCTTGCCCCTTTTCATTGANTCATTTATCCCATCAGAGGTNTTNTGANCNATTATNAATTCCTCTGAATCCATTTTGTGTTTAGACAAGTCTTCTACTTCTACAGGGTTAAAAGTGCCGAGTCCAACATGTAATGTTAATTCAGAAAGATCTATACCTTTAATTTGTAGCCTTTTAATCAAATGTTTAGAAAAATGTAGCCCCGCGGTTGGAGCTGCAACTGAACCCTCATGTTTTGCATAAATGGTTTGATACCAATCAGCATCTTCCTCCACAACATCTCTTTTTATATATTTTGGCAACGGAGTCTGACCAAGATTTTTCAACTTTTCTCTAAATTCATTATATGAACCGTCAAAAAGAAACCTAAGAGTTCTACCCCTGGAAGTCGTATTATCAATGACCTCGGCAACTAGATTTTCGTTTTCTCCAAAATAAAGTTTATTGCCGATTCTAATCTTTCTTGCAGGGTCAACCAAAACATCCCAAAGTCGTTGTTCAGCATTTAGCTCTCTTAATAAAAAAACCTCTATTCTAGCACCTGTCTTTTCTTTATTTCCATACAATCTTGCAGGAAAAACTTTGGTATTATTTATTACCAAATTGTCACCTTCATCAAAGAAATTTATGATATCCCTAAAAGTATGGTGAGAAATAGACTTATTACTGCGGTCAAGAACCATTAATCTACAATCTTCTCTATCAATTGATGGCTTTTCAGCTAATAGTCCCTCTGGAAGATCATATATGAAATCTGATAGCTTCATATTAAAAAAATACTCGCAAATATAATTCTATAAAAGAGCTATGTCAAGAAAATATACTCAAAAATTAAAAATCTTCTTCAACTTTAAATCCGATTTGGCTAAGATGATCCCAAAATAGAGGATATGACTTACTTACCACCATCGGCTTTTCAATTTTGATTTTTGTTATCAGACCTAAAGGGGCAAAAGCCATTGCCATCCGATGATCATCGTATGTATCAATAATAATATTATCTTTTATGTTATCTGAGGAGTTTACAATAATAGTGTTGTGCGTTACATTGACTTCAGCACCAAGTTTCCTAAGTTCTTTTTTTAAAGCAATTAAACGATCTGTTTCTTTTATTTTTAAAGTTTTTAAACCTGAAAGCTCACAACCAACACCTAATCCAAAGCAAGAAACGGCTATTGTTTGTGCAATATCAGGTGAATCAGTTAAATCTAATGAAATAATCTTAGGTAAATTAAAATCTGCCATTTTACTAATTATTATCTCATTTTCAATAAAAGTAGTCTTAACTCCTAACTTTTCATAGATAATTGGCAAAACGGAATCGCCTTGTAAACTTTTTTGATTAAAATTTTTTAAAGAAATCTTAGCTTCTTTGCATAAGGAAACAATACTGAAATAGTATGAGGCTGAGCTCCAATCTGATTCAACTAGCTTTACTTTATTTTTAATGTTACTTTTTGGTTCAATTTCAATTTTATTTTCTGTAAAAATGACTTTTATATCAAAATAATTCAATAGATCTCTAGTCATCTCTATATATGGTCTAGATACTATACCCTTTTTCAGATTTATTTCTATTCCATTCTTTAAAGATGGTGCAATCAGCATCAATGCAGATATATATTGACTACTTACATTTCCATCTAAATAAACTTTTTTGTTTTTAATCTCTTGGCCAACAATCTTTATTGGAGGAAAACCTTTTTTTTTAATATAATTAATCTTTGCTCCTAAAGAAATCAAAGCATCAACTAAAATTTTAATTGGTCTTTCCTGCATCCTATTTGAACCTGTTAAAACTAATTCATATCCGGCTTGAGATGAAAAAAAGGCAGTTAGAAATCTCATTGCAGTTCCTGCATGACTGACATCAATTTCAGTTCTTTTAGAATTAAGAGCTCTTGAAAGGATTTCAGTATCATCTGAATCTGAAATATTTCTAATCTTTATTCCAGGAAAAAGCGATTTTAAAATTAACAATCTGTTAGATTCACTTTTTGAACCAAAAATCTTTATAGATCCAAAACATTTTCTTGACTCATTTTTAACAGAAAAAAACATTAATTATTTTTTTTAAGTTTCGGGTTTTCAATGTGTCTGTTTTTATCACGTATGCTCTTCTGAATTATCTTTTTGTCAAATGATTTCTGTAAATTAATTCCTGTTTGATTTGCAATACATAAAACAACAAAAATAACGTCAGAAAGTTCCTCACCTAAGTCTTTATTAAGATCTTCTCTTTTTTCACTTTGTTCTCCGTATCGTCTTGATATTATTCTTGCAACTTCACCAACTTCCTCAGTTAATTGAGCCATATTAGTTAAGATGTCAAAATATCTAACTCCATAATTCTTAATCCATGAATCAACTTTATCTTGTAAAACTTGTACTTCCATCACTATGTTTTTATTCAATATTCCGAAATTAATTTATTTAAATTTAAATAATGTTTAATTGAGGTCTTTTTTAAAGAATTACTATATAAAATTAAGAATCTGTTTAATATCATCTATTATTAAACAGTGTTGATGATAAGAATCCCTTTTTGAATTAAGATGAATAGCTTGCATACCTTGCTGAATTGATCCAAGTATGTCTACTTCTAAATTATCTCCTATCATAATGGAAAAAGCAGCTTTGGTATTAGCTATTTCAATAGCTCTTTTAAAAATTAATGGATCAGGTTTTTTACACCCAAAATCCTCTGATGTGAATATATTTTTAAAAAGATGAACTATACCAGAGCTTTCAAGTTTTTTATACTGAATTTTTTTAAATCCATTTGTAATTATATGTAAATTATACCTCAAAGACAATTCATTTAAAACATCTAAAGTGCCTGGAAAAAGATGTGGATATGATGATAAGTATTTAATATAAAGTTTAGAAATATCATTAATAATTTTTGGTTCAATAATTTTATTTAATGAATCAAAAGTTTTTTTTAATCTTTCATATCTAAGCTCTTCTTGTGATATTTTATTTTTTCGATATTTTTTCCACATAGATAAATTTATAGGTCGATAGTTATCATTAAATTCTTTTAGTGGAATTTGAATTTTTAATTCAGAAAATATTTTTTCAAAAGTTAGGTTAGAATTTCTTTCAAAATCCCAGAGAGTATGATCTAAATCAAAAAAAAGATCGGTAACAATATTTTTATTGATCATCTTAATTTCTGAGAGGTTAATTTAAAATTTTCCAAATCATATTCTTTAACTGCATAAGTCCCGAATTATTTATGCTAGATATTATGCAAAATGGAGTTTTTTGAAAATTTTTTTTTACTTCACTAAAAAATTCATCATGTAATTCCTTGTCTAAAAGATCTGACTTAGAAAATGCTATCAAATATTTTTTATCCAAAAGTTCTGGATTATATTTTTCCATCTCCTTTAAAAGTGTCTGAAAGGTTTTTTTACAATTTGAGCTATCAACTGGTATTAAGAACAATAAAACTGAATTCCTCTCAATATGTCTTAAAAAATGATGTCCAAGTCCTTTCCCCTCAGACGCCCCCTCAATGATTCCAGGAATATCTGCCATCACAAATGAAGAAAACTTTCGGTAAGGGACAATTCCTAAATTAGGCTTAAGAGTGGTAAATGGATAATCGGCAATTTTGGGTTTTGATTTGGTTATTGACGCTAGTAAAGTAGATTTACCAGAGTTTGGAAAACCTACCAGTCCAACATCTGCTAGAATTTTAAGCTCTAATGTAACTTTTACTCTTTTTCCTTTTTTCCCTTTTTGAGAATATCTTGGTGCCTGATTTGTTGAAGACTTAAAATTCCAATTACCCTGTCCTCCCTTTCCTCCACTTAAAAGTAATTTCTTCTCCTGATTCTTTATGACTTCTACTAAGATCTGCCCAGTTTTAGTGTCTTTTACAATTGTACCAATAGGAACCTTAATAATAATATTTTCCCCATTCGCACCAGTGCTCCTGGCTTTTCCTCCTTTTTCTCCATCACCTGCTTTGAATTGTCTTTTATGTTTAAAATGATAAAGAGTCCAAAGATTCTCATCCGCGTATATTAAGATATCTCCACCATCGCCGCCATCACCACCGTCAGGCCCTCCCTTGGCGACAAACTTTTCTCTTCTGAAGTGGGAAGATCCTTCACCTCCATTTCCAGATTTAACCTCTAAATTTATATAATCAACAAAATTTCCTTCAGTCATTTTTATAAAAACTGTCAATTAATTTAGTTAATCGAGAATTAATTTCTTCAATTGAACCAATCCCACTTATGCCGTGAAATTTATTTTGTTTTTTATAATAATCTTGAAGAATAGATGTTTTCATATTATACTCTCTGAAACGATTTCTAATTTTCGATTCATCCATATCATCTGTTCTTCCACTAATCTTTCCTCTATTGATTAATCTTTTGATTAAAATTTCTTCATCAACTTCTAAGGAAATCATGGCTGAAATAGAAACTTTTTTTTGGTGAAGGAATTTATCGAGAACTTTTGCTTGAGAAATCGTTCTTGGAAAACCATCAAAAATAAATCCATCTGATTTGAAATTTGACTCTACACATTCTTTTAGCATATCAATTGTGACATTATCTGGAACTAAATCACCATTATCCAAATAAGTTTTTGCCAGATTTCCAAGAGAGGTTTTATTATTAATATTAAATCGAAAAAGATCTCCAGTAGATATATGGAATAAATTATACTTTATCTTCAAAAAATCAGCTTGAGTTCCTTTTCCAGCTCCAGGTTTTCCAAACAAAACAATATTAGTCATATTTTTTTTTACAAAGATACCTAAATTGAGAAGGTTTTTATGAACCAAAAAAAGATATGCTTATTTTTGCTAAAAATCTTTAATGAACTTTTTTTCAAATTCAAAATCTTTAGGCATTTTAGGTGGTGGCCAACTTGGTAAAATGATGCTGTATGTAACTAGAAAGTGGGATATTAAAACCTATGTGTTGAATCCCAATGAAGACTGTCCAGCAAAGTTAGCATGTAATTACTTTTTCAAAGGTGATCTTACTGATTTTGATACTGTATATAAATTTGGTAAAAAAGTTGATGTGTTAACAATCGAAATTGAAAATGTTAACGTGGAGGCCCTAGAAAAGCTTGAAAATGAAGGAATTAAAGTTTTCCCTCAATCTAAAGTCATAAGAATAATTAAAAATAAATGTATTCAAAAAGAGTTTTTCAAAAAAAATAAAATCCCTACCTCTAGTTTTAACACATATAAAAATATTGATCAAATTAAAAAAGATTTGTCCAGTGAAAAAATAAGATTTCCTTTCATATGGAAAAGTGCTGTTTCAGGATATGATGGATATGGAGTGAAAGCAATATATTGTAAAGAGGATATTGAATTATTACATGAACAAGAATCTTTGGTAGAAGAATTTGTTAAAATTGAAAAAGAGCTGGCTGTAATTATTTCAAGATCTGAAAATGGTCAGGTTGATTCTTTTCCCGTTTTAGAAATGAATTTCAATAATGATATTAATCAAGTTGAATATGTTTTATGTCCAGCCAGAGTTGACGAAAAATTATATCAAAAAGCAAAAGATATAAGTTATAAAGTTTCTGAATGTCTAGATCATGTTGGATTAGTAGTTGTTGAGTTATTTTTAACTACTAATAAAGACATAATTGTAAATGAAATCGCTCCAAGACCCCATAATAGTGGTCATCTAACCATTGAATCATGTTATACATGTCAATTTGAACAACATATTAGATCAATATTAAATTTACCTTTAGGTCTTTCAAAAATTAAAACATCGGCAGTAATGGTTAATTTAATAGGAGATGAGAATCATACCGGACCTGTTCAATATAAAAATATTGAACAAATACTAGCAATTGATTCTGTTATTCCCCATATTTACGGTAAGAAAGAAACTCGCCCGCATAGAAAAATGGGACACGTTACTGTCCTAAATTCTAAAATTGAAAAGGCATTGCAAATAGCAAAAAAAATAAAAAAAACAATTAAAGTAATTTCTAAATAATGATTCAAGTTGGAATAATTATGGGTAGTAAATCAGATCTTCCAGTAATGAGAGATGCAATTGATATTTTAAAAGATTTTAAAATTGAATATGAAGTTGATATTGTTTCAGCGCATAGAACTCCAAAAAAAATGATGAATTATGCGCAAAGCGCTGATAAAAAAGGACTTAAAGTAATAATTGCAGGAGCAGGAGGGGCCGCACATCTACCTGGAATGATTGCATCTATTACTCCTCTTCCAGTCATTGGAGTTCCAATTAAATCATCAAATTCAATAGACGGATGGGATTCTGTCCTATCAATTCTTCAAATGCCTGGAGGAGTTCCTGTTGCAACTGTTGCGTTAAATGGAGCGAAGAATGCAGGGATATTAGCTGCACAAATAATTGCAACAAACGATAATAAAGTCTTAAAGAAAGTTTCTCAGTACAAAAAATTATTGGAAGACAAGGTTATATCAAGTATTAAAGATCTTAAAAAGTAAGTCTACTTTATTAAACCATTTATATCATATTTAGATAAAAAATCCCATAAAATATCTGCAGAGTGAATGTCTGAAGGTCCATTTTCACGGTCATAACTTGGCCACTCATGTCCCATATTATCAAGAAGATACAATTCAAAACTCACATCATTTAAACAATTTTCATAACGACTAACTAATCCTCCATAATCATCTCCATCATTATCTAAAATTTCATTATTGACGGGAAATTTTTCACAGTTGTTATAGTCTCTCCAGTACTCAACAACTTCATCAATTGGTAACATAATTGAATTTCCAGAATAAGGAACAGTAAAGTCTTGTTTTCCATGGATTTGAATTACAGGTGTTGGATGATTTGGCCTGCATGATTCAAGAGTTTCAGGAGTCATTGAACCTGTTACAGAACCTATAGCAGCGATTTTATCACCTATGTTACATGCAAGATGATAGCTCATAAAACCTCCATTTGACATACCTACAGAATAGATTCTACTTAAATCTATTTTATATTTTGTTTTAGTCCAATCAATTAAGTCACTAATAAAATCAACGTCCTTAGATTTACTTCCAATAGTCCATCCACCAACGTTCCAATGTGTTTCCCCTGTTGAATTTAAAATTAATCCTTGTGGATAAATAACAATAAATTTTTCTTTATCTGCAATTGATTGAAATCCCGTATAAGATAGATTCCATAATGCTAAACTTGTATAACCATGTAAACTAAACAAAAGAGGATATTCCTCATCATTATTCTCCATGTAAGACGATGGTATATAAATATAAAATTCCCTGTTTGAAATTGTACAGTAATATGTTTTTTTTAATGGGTTTCCAAAAAAATCATCTCCTCCAAGAAGCCTACAATTTGAAGTAATACTAAAATTCTGTTCTAGTTCCTCATTTTGAGTACAGGAAAAAAAAATTAAGATGAAAATCCATGCTAACTTGAAAGATTCTTTTTTATGCATAATAACATATTATTTCTTATCAAATTTAATTTTAAAATTTAACTAACGAAAAAAGTTATTTAGTTAATATTAGCTTAACTTTAAGTATATGTATTCTATGAGAGTTAAAGAAAAAATAATTCATGCTAAAGAAGTTCATACTGGATTAAAAAAATTACATAATGTAACACTTAGAATTAAAGATGATGAAATAGTCTCTATTGATGATAAGGGATATAATTGCAAAAAAGCCGTTTCTCTAATAATTCCAACATTTATAGATCTTCAAGTTTATGGGAGTTCTGGAAGATTATTTTCATCATATCCAGACATTAAAACTTTAGAAATAATGCAAAAATATCATCAACAAAATGGAACATTTTTTTTTCAACCTACCATCGCCTCTAATAATTATGAAGTAATTTTTAAATGCATTAGAGCTGTCAAAAAATATAAAGAAAATAATCCTGATTCAGGATGCATAGGGCTTCACATAGAGGGACCCTGGTTAAATCCACAAAAAAAAGGTGCTCACAAGGAGTGTTTCTTACACAGTCCAAACAAAAATCAAATCGATTCTATAATAGAAATTTCAGAGGGTTCTGTCAGCTTAATTACACTTGCTCCTGAAATGGTGAAAGAATCTTATATAAAAAAATTAAAAAAAAATAATATTTTAATATCAATTGGACATTCTAATTGTAGTTATGAAAAGATAAATTTACTTTCCAAAAATCTAATAAAATTAGCTACTCACTTATTCAATGCCATGCCGAGTATTCATCACAGAGATCTAAACCTTACAACAGCTATTCTGATGAACAATAGAATATTTAGCAGCATAATAGCAGATGGCTACCATGTTGATTTTGATTTAATTAAACTTGCTCATAAATTAAAGAAAAATAAACTTTTCTGTATCACCGATTCCGTAACTGAAAATAATATAGGGCTTTATAAACATAAAAAAAATAAAGTTTATTATACAAACGATGGAATTCTTTCAGGCTCATCTATTTCTATGGCTGAATCATTTAAAAACTTGATTCAAAAAGCAGGTTTAACTGTCAGCCAATCCGTTGAAATGTGCTGTATAACACCACATAAAGTGCTAACAAACAGAGATCTTATGTTTAAAATAGAGACTGGGTCTAAAGCCAAATTCAATATTATCGATGAAAAATTTAATTTGATTGAAAGCTATTTCTGATCTAAAATTATAGGACTGTTAATAAGTACACATTTTGTTTAAAAAAAAAAAAAATTAGTTTAATTACAGATTAATTAAATTAAGGTAAAGCTGTAATTTTGGTCAAACTAAATTATGAAAGAAAGTCCTTTTCACAAACGTCACATTGGTCCCAATAAAAAGGAAATTGATAAAATGTTATCAACTCTAGAATTAAATTCAATCAATGAACTCATAGATCAAACGTTACCAGAAGCAATTCGGCTTGAAAACAAATTAGAGATAGATGAGGGCATATCTGAAAATGATTTCTTAAATGAAATGCTTAAACATGCAGATAATAATAAGTGTTTTGAAACATATATTGGGCAGGGATATCATCCTACCATAACTCCAGCAGTAATAAAAAGAAATATACTGGAAAACCCAGGTTGGTACACCTCATATACACCATATCAGGCAGAAATTGCTCAAGGAAGATTAGAAGCTTTATTTAACTTTCAGAGTGTTGTTTCGGATTTAACTGGGATGGAAATAGCAAACGCATCTCTTCTTGATGAAAGTTCAGCTGCTGCTGAGGCTATGAGTATGCTTTTTTATTTAAGAGATTCGGCTCAAAAAAAAAATAACTCAACAAAGTTTTTTGTCTCTGATCAGGTTCTTCCTCAAACAATTTCTGTTCTTAAAACAAGAGCAAATCCCTTAGGGATTGAATTAATCATTGATTCAATTGATAATGTAAATCTCTCTGACAATTTTTTCGGTATCTTAATTCAATACCCAGGAAAATACGGTGAAATAATTGACATTAAAACTGTTATTAAAAATGCAAAAAAAGAGAATTTGAAAGTTATTGTTGCTGCTGATCTTTTAAGTTTAACTCTTCTTGAGGCTCCCGGAAATTATAATGCCGATGTTATTGTTGGGACAACTCAGAGGTTTGGAATCCCATTAGGATATGGTGGCCCCCATGCTGCTTACTTTGCTACAAAAAATGATTACAAAAGAAATATTCCTGGTCGCATTATTGGGCAAACAAAAGATATTGATGATAATCCAGCCCTAAGAATGGCTCTTCAAACTAGAGAACAACATATAAAAAGAGATAGGGCTACTTCAAATATTTGTACTGCACAAGTTTTACTTGCTGTAATGGCAGGTATGTACGCAGTATATCATGGTCCAAAAGGATTGAAAAAAATTGCTAAAAAAATACATTTCAAAACAATAAAACTTGAAAATATTTTAAAAAATTATGGTTTTACACAGGAAAACAAATATTATTTTGACACCCTGAAAATTAAGGCTAATTCAGAAGAAATAATGAAAATAGCAGAAAAAGAAAAAGTAAATTTTTTCTATGTTGACCAAAATACAGTTTCAATAGCATTAAATGAAACTGTAACCGATAAAAACATAGAAAAAATTGCCTCAATTTTTAAAAAAGCTTTAAAGTCAAGTTTTAAACCAAAAAAAGTTGAAAATTTACAATCAAGATTACCTAATAATCAGCTAAGAAAGACAAATTATTTAAATCATAAAATTTTTAGCAGCTATCATTCTGAATCAGCTATAACCAGGTATATAAAGTCTCTTGAGAAAAAAGATTTATCATTAAATCATTCAATGATTCCCTTGGGGTCCTGTACAATGAAACTCAATGCTGCCGCTGAATTATTGCCTATAAGTTGGTCTAAATGGAATAATATTCATCCATTTGTTCCATTAAATCAAGCAAAAGGATATCAAAAGGTAATCGGTCTTTTAGAAAAAAGTTTAAGTGAAATTACTGGTTTTAAAGCGACATCTCTTCAACCAAATTCAGGGGCGCAAGGAGAATTTGCTGGTTTAATGGTCATTCGTGCTTTTAATAAATACAGAGGAGAAGATCATAGAGATATTTGTTTAATCCCATCCTCTGCTCATGGAACAAATCCTGCATCAGCAGTCATGGCTGGATATAAGGTTATAGTTGTGAAAACAGACAAACATGGGAATATTAATTTTGATGATCTTTCACAAAAGGTTAAAGAAAATAAAAACAGAATAGCTGCATTGATGATCACCTATCCATCTACACATGGAGTCTTTGAACCAAATATTATTGAGGTAACCAATCTAATTCATGATTTTGGAGGTCAAGTTTACATGGACGGTGCAAATATGAATGCTCAAGTTGGACTAACAAGTCCCTCAAAAATTGGTGCTGATGTATGTCATTTAAATCTTCATAAAACATTTGCTATACCACATGGAGGTGGTGGGCCTGGAGTTGGTCCTATTTGTGTTGCCGAACATTTAGAACCTTTTTTGCCAGGTAATCCTTTTATAAAAACTGGTGGTGAAAAATCAATTGATGCAATATCCTCAGCTCCTTGGGGATCTGCATTAGCTAGCTTGATTTCTTATGGTTATATAAAATTATTAGGCGAAAAAGGGTTGAGGAAATGTAGTGAAGTTGCTATTTTAAATTCAAATTATATTAAAAAAAGGTTAGAGGGAGCCTACGAAATTTTATATTCTGGAATAAAAGGAAAGGTTGCTCATGAGTTTATAATTGATTGCAGGCCTTTTAAAAAGAATGGCATTGAGGTAGTAGATATTGCAAAAAGATTAATGGATTATGGGTTTCATGCTCCAACTGTTTCTTTTCCTGTCCCTGGAACGATGATGATTGAACCCACTGAAAGTGAAAGTATAGAAGAGATCGATAAATTTTGTGAAGCTATGATTTCAATAAGAATGGAAATTGATTCTGACAATCCCTCAGATTTTGCAATGCTTAAAAATGCTCCGCACACTGAAAAGATGATTACAAGTGATAAATGGGAGTTTCCATATACACGTCAAAAAGCTGCTTTCCCTCTTGAATTTGTTAGGGAAAATAAATTTTGGCCAACTGTTAGGCGTATTGATGAAGCATTTGGAGATCGTAATTTAATTTGCAGTTGCACTTCAATTGATTCTTTTGTAAAAAGCTAATAATCAATATTTTAATTTTATTGATTTGCTCTTTTTTTTTTAATAAACAAATAGCTGAATTTCATTCTGTTTTCTATTTATTTTTTTTTAATTAAAAAAAAATATTCTAGTATTGCAACAATTTATGGGACTCAAAATTACAGGAACTGGATCAGCAATTCCCAAAATTACTCAAGGAAATGATTTCTTTAATAATCATAAATTCTATGATATTGATGGAAATAAATTTGAAATTGAAAACCAAACCATAATTGAAAAATTTAAATCAATTACAGGTATTCAGGAAAGAAAATATGCTCTACCCAATCAAAATACCTCAGATCTAGCTTTTGAAGCTTCTGAAATAGCTATAAATGACGCTAAAATTGATCCCGAAACCCTTGATTATATAATCCTAGCTCATAATTTTGGTGATATATCATCAAATAGTAATCAGCCTGATACTCTCCCAAGCCTTGCATCTCGTGTAAAAGCCAAATTAAAAATTAAAAATCCAAACTGTGTAGCTTACGATATTTTATGTGGTTGCCCTGGATGGGTTGAAGGTATGATTCAAGCAAATGCATTTATAAAAGCAAAAATGGCGAAAAAATGTCTGATAATAGGAGCTGACACACTATCAAGAGTTGTTGATGTCTACGATCGTGATTCTATGATTTATGCTGACGGGGCTGGAGCAACTATTTTAGAATCCACTACTGAAGAGGGTGGGATCTTATCATATAGTTCTGTAACATATACCTCAAATAATGAAACAGAATTTCTTTTTTACGGAAACTCCAACAACCAAAGTCATGATCAAAATGAAAAATTTATTAAAATGTTTGGAAGAAAAGTATATGAATTTGCTTTAAATCATGTCCCAGAAGCAATGAAAAATTGCTTTGAAAAATCTAAAAAAGATATTGATGAACTTAAAAAGGTATTTATTCATCAAGCAAATAATAAGATGGATGAAAGTATAATCAAAAGATTTTACAGACAATATAAAAAAGATATGCCTAAAAATGTCCTTCCTATGAATATTGATGAATATGGAAATAGCTCAGTTGCAACTGTTCCAACTCTT
The DNA here is from genome assembly GCA_002728855.1 of Flavobacteriaceae bacterium. GTDB lineage: Bacteria > Bacteroidota > Bacteroidia > Flavobacteriales > Flavobacteriaceae. The sequence continues at coordinate 15,570 of PBWA01000024.1, read as the reverse complement.
TTTGACCTTGTTGTTAAAAGTAATTACAAGGGACACAGCTTAAATTATGGAGATATTATTATTTTTGCTAGTGTTGGTGCTGGAATGAATATAAATGCTATTACTTACCAAATCTGAAAATATTATAGATAGCCCATATTATCTAATATTTATTTTCCTGGTTTTATTTTTTATAAATTTGATTACAAGATGAAAATACTTTATCATATTGGTGGTTATTTTATAATGCTTCAAAAAGTTTTTGGAAAGTTTACAAAATGGAATGTATTAAGAAATCTTATTTTAAGAGAAATAGATGTTTTAATAATTGGATCTTTGGGAATAGTTTCTTTCATTTCTTTCTTTGTTGGAGGTGTTGTTTCTATCCAAACAGCTTTAAATCTTGAAAATCCATTGCTGCCAAAAAATTTAATTGGTTTTACTACAAGGCAATCAGTTATTTTAGAATTTGCTCCAACCTTTATATCAGTAATTATGGCAGGTAAAGTAGGTTCATTTATAACTTCAAGTCTAGGCACAATGAAAGTTACAGAACAAATTGATGCTCTTGAAGTTATGGGAATTAATACTTATAATTATTTGATTTTTCCAAAAATTATAGCACTCCTTTTCTATCCATTTGTAATTACAGTATCAATGTTTCTTGGAATTATCGGTGGATATGTTGCCTCAATTTATGGAGGATTTTGCACAAGTGCAGATTTTATTGAGGGGATTCAAATTGATTTTACTCCTTTTCATGTTAGCTATGCTTTTATAAAAACCTTCCTTTTCGCATTTATTTTAGCATCTGTTCCATCTTATCATGGATACTTTTTAAAAGGAGGAGCGCTTGAAGTTGGAAAAGCAAGTACAACATCATTTGTTTGGACAAGTGTAGTAATAATAATAACAAATTATGTTGTAACTCAATTACTTTTAACCTAATGATCAAAATTGAAAATATATCCAAATATTTTAATGGAACAAAAGTTCTAGAAGATATTTCTACTCATTTTGAAAGAGGAAAAACAAACTTAATAATTGGTCAAAGTGGATCTGGAAAGACTGTCTTGCTTAAATGTATTTTAGGTCTCTTTGAAGCAAGCAAAGGAGAGATTTTTTTTGAAAAAAGGTCCTTTAACGAGATGAGTTTGAGACAAAGAAGTATACTTCGGCAAGAAATAGGAATGGTATTTCAAGGTAGTGCACTATTTGATTCAATGACAGTTGAGGAAAATATTATGTTCCCAATGAAAATGCTTACTAAAAAAAGTAATGATGAAATTATAACGAGATCAAATGAGGTTATAAAACGTGTAAATTTAATTAATTCCAATAAAAAATTTCCTTCAGAAATTTCTGGAGGAATGAAAAAAAGAGTTGCTATTGCAAGAGCCATTGTAATGAATCCAAAATACCTTTTCTGTGATGAACCAAATTCTGGTCTTGATCCAAAAACTGCTATTCTTATTGATAATTTGATTCAAGAAATCACTAAAGAATATAAAATAACCACTTTGATAAACACTCACGACATGAATTCGGTTATGGAAATAGGTGAAAAAATCATTTTTTTGGAAAATGGAAAAAAAGGATGGGAAGGGACAAATAAAGAAGTATTTAAAACAGAAAACAAAGGCGTAGAAAACTTTGTCTATTCCTCAGAGCTTTTCAAAAAAGTTAGAAAAGTATATCTAAAATCATAACTAAAAGAGTTTATATGGGTTTTACCTTTGCACTAGGATTAAATAAATACTTTTTTTTTGAATTCATTTCTTGACATATGAATCGCTTATACTTCTTATCTGATAATATAAACTTTTTACCATTATATATTTCAAATGAAGAACCCTTTTCAAGTTCAAAAACATATCTCTTACCATCATTTTCATCATATTTACCCAAAGCAATTGATAAATCAAAGTCACTATCTGAACTTGCCTTTGGGTTCTTGAAATGATTAGATAATAGATTTAGAATATTGTCAGGAAAAATACTTTGAATAAGAAAAGGCTTCATCATATCTTTAAATGTTTTCTTCCAGTAATTTCCATGAGGCTTTATGTTTAATCCATATTTTTCATAAGCTACCAAATGAGATAATTCATGAATTAAAGTAATTAAAAACCTATATTTATTTTGAGTTTTATTTATTGATATTTGCAGAGTTTCATTTGGCAAAATTCTAAAATCACCGTGCTTTGTATTTCGTTTTTCTGAAACTTTAATGTTTACATTCCATTTATTTAAATAATTCAACACTAGTGGAATTGAGTATTTTGGTAAGTATGGTTTTAAAATTGAGATCTGACTATCAAACACTTAATAAAAATTATTAAACCAACATAGTGATAGGATTCTCAATATAATTTCTTAGTGTTTGTAAAAATAATGAACCCGTTACACCATCAACTGATCTGTGATCACATGCAAGAGTTAACTTCATAACATTTCCTACAACAACTTGTCCATTTTTAACAACTGGTTTAGAAATAATTGCTCCAATTGATAATATTGCAGAGTTTGGTTGGTTTATTATTGATGTGAATTCTATTATATCAAACATACCAAGGTTTGAAACAGTAAAAGTACTTCCTTCAAGTTCCATGGGTTTTAGTTTTTTTTCCTTAGCCCTTGCTGAAAAGTCTTTTACAACAGTTCCTATTTGTCTAACGTCCATCTCATCAGCAAATTTCAAAACTGGAACAACCAAACCATCTTCAACGGCAACTGCAACTCCTAGATGAATATGATTAAATTGCAAAATACTTTCATCTTTCCATTGACTATTAACTTTTGGATGTTTTTTTAGAGCTAATGCAGAGGCTTTTAAAATGATATCATTAAATGATATTTTCGTATCAGGAAGTGAATTAAATTGATTTCTAAAAGCTATCGCATTATCCATATCAAATTCTACAGATAAATAGTAATGAGGTGCAGTATATTTCGACAAAGAAAGTCTTTTAGCAATTGCTTTTCTCATGGATGAATTAGGAATTTCACTATACTTTTCAACTCCTTTGGGCAAAGCAATTTCTAATGGTACATTTTGAGAAAAATCAATTTGACTAACGTCTCGCTTAATTATTCTTCCACCATCGCCTGTCCCTTTTATTTGAGATAGTTTAATTCCTTTTTCTGAAGCAATTTTTTTCGCAAGTGGAGAAACAAGTATTCTACCATTTTCAGGTTTTTCTATCTTGTTTTCTTTACTAATATCAATTTTTGGCTCTTCTTCAATATCTTTTGAGATCAACTCACTTTTAGATTGTTCTTTATTATCAAATGTTTTTTCATCTGATTTTATAGATGAAGCAATAATTTTATCAATTACTTTCTGATCAATTTTGGAATTTCCAATTATTGCCAGAACATCATCTACCTTAGCAGATTCCCCCTCATTTACTCCAACATGAAGGAGAATTCCAGAATTAAAAGATTCAAACTCCATAGTAGCTTTATCTGTTTCTATATCTGCTAATATATCTCCTTCCTGAACTTTGTCTCCAACTTTTATATTCCATTTGGCAACTGTACCTTCTTCCATTGTATCACTTAAACGAGGCATCTTAATAATTTCAATATCATCAGGAATAACTATTTGATCATTATTGTCAGATTTCTTTATATTTTCTTTATTTAAATCAATTTCATTTTGTTCGCCTTTTTTATTTATATCTTGATTGATCATTGTAGAAATATCTTCACCCTTTTTACCAATTATTGCTAATAGGCTGTCTACAGGTGCTGAATTACCCTCTGAAATTCCAATGTGAAGTAATTCTCCCTCTTGGAAAGATTCAAATTCCATAGTAGCCTTATCTGTTTCAATCTCAGCTAAAATATCTCCTTCTTTAACAAGGTCTCCAATCTTTTTAAACCACTTAGTAACAGTACCTTCTTCCATTGTATCACTAAGTCGAGGCATATTTATTATTTCCGCCATTATTTAACTTAATTTATGTTTTATAAAAGGATAATCTTTTTGATCATAGACTGAATCATAAAGAACTGATTTTTCAGGAAAGGGAGAGTCTTCAGCAAATCTCTCACATTCATCAATTCTATCTTTAACTTTCTTATCGATAGATTCAATTTCCTTGGTGGTTAAATATTTTTTTTTGATAATAAGATCTTTTACTTTAAAAATTGGATCTATTTTCTTGTATTCTTCAACTTCTTCTTTGGTTCGATAGTGTTGGGCATCTGACATTGAATGCCCTCTATATCTGTATGTTTTGGCTTCTAAAAAAGATGGACCACCTCCACTCCTTGCAAGATTTATAGCTTTGTAGATTGATTTTGCTGATTTAACAGGATCCATTCCATCAAATGGTTCACATGGGATATCATAACCTAAACCTAGTTTCCATATTTCTTCATTAATTGATGTTCTAGAGACAGATGTCCCCATTGCATAACCATTATTTTCAACAATAAAAACAACAGGAAGTTTCCATAGTGTAGCTAAATTTAATGTTTCGTGAAGAGAACCCTGTCTGACAGCGCCATCTCCCATAAAACAAAGAGTGACTATCTTTCTGTTAAAGTATTTGTCACCAAATGCCATTCCTGCACCCAAAGGGATTTGACCTCCTACTATTCCATGACCTCCATAGAAACGATATTCTTTTGAAAAAATATGCATTGAACCACCAAGTCCTAATGAAGTTCCTGTTGCTTTACCTAAAAGCTCAGCCATAACCTTCTTAGGATCCTCACCCATTCCAATAGGTTGCACATGGTTTCTGTAGGCAGTTATCATTCTGTCTTTTCCTAGCTCCATTGCATGAAGAGATCCCGCTAAAACTGCCTCTTGTCCATTGTATAAATGAAGAAAACCTCGTATTTTTTGTTTAATATATAAAGCAGCTAGTTTATCTTCAAATTTTCGCCAAAAGAGCATGTCTTCATACCATCCTACATAAGTATTATTTGTTATTTTCTTCATTTAAAGAATATAAGATTGAGAATTTCTTTTTTCTCAAAATTACTGAATTCTTCTATTTTCTAAAATTTTAGAATGAAATTATTTACGTTTGATCTAATCTTGGAATATTAGTTTTCTACTACATTTTCATTTTTACTTGAGTTAATTGCAAATGCTAGAGAAAATCTTAGAGTGTTTTCAAGGGGATTTCTAATTTTAGCAGTAGAAAAAAGATATGAAATATCGATTTTTGTGAAATTTAAACTGAACCCTGTCCCAAAAGTAACATATCTTCTTGAACCTTTTTGTTCACTTTCATTGAAATATCCTGTCCTAAAGGCTATTATGTTATTGAAAAGATATTCAAATCCCAAGGCCCATGTTATCTCCTTTAATTCCTCACTAAATCCATCTGGCGCATCATTAAAAGATCTAAAAATACCGGTCAAAAAATTAATGTCTGGTTGTTTGTATCCTATAAATTCATTTTCATCGTTGTAAGAAGCGACTGGAGATGGAACAAGTAATTTTGAAGCTTCAAAATGAATTCCCAATAAATTTTTATCGTCAAATACAATATCAAACCCTGAACCAATTCTTAAATTTGTGGGAATAAAATTCATTTGACCGCCTTCATCATATTTTAACCTTGGTCCAATATTTGAAATATTGAATCCAACTCTCAATCTTGAAGAATTATTATAAAAATCAAATAAATCACTATTATAAAATCCAGATATATCGACACCTAAACTGTTTGCAGATGTTGCATCTGCATCCATAGAAATCTTTAAATCAGATCTAATAAATCTTCCCCCAACTGACATGGAAAATTTTTTACTTAATTTAAGAGCATATGAAATATCTAAGGTCAATTCGTTAGGCCTTTGAACACCTTGATCAACTATTGATCCCCCAACTATTTCATTAAATTGAATATCTCCTAGACTAAAATACTTTAGGCTTCCAGCCCATGAACTTCTTTCATTAATTTGCTTATAGTAAGTCAAGTTCCCAAGAAAAATATCATCAACTAGTTGACTTAAATAAGGAGTATAACTAATTCCCAATCCACTATTCGAATCTACAAAAACATATTTAGCAGGATTCCATTGCTGTGAAAAAGCATCTGCAGAAGTTGCTACCCCTAACTCTCCCATTCCGGCAGCTCTTGCATCAGGTGTGATGAGTAAAAATGGGACACCAGTTGTAATTACTCTATCTGTAGATTGAGAAAAAAGAATCAATGGACATATAAAAATTATTAAATTCTTTATGTGAATTAAAAGAATATGAAAAGATTTATCTTTCAAATAATACATATTTTTGAAACGTTTTTAATCAAAATTTGTTGTGCTAAAAAAACATCTAAAGCAATTGAAATTATTTTACTGTCTAAATAATAAACAATAAATTATTTCGTTATATCCTAGTAAATCAAATCAAATGATTTCTAAAAAATATCTTGAAATCCTTATATATTAGTATATTGCACGAAAATTAATATTATGAAAATTAATTTTTTTAGAAAAACATTATTTTTTACCTCAATTTTATTTTTTGTAATTGGTTGTGGTAAAAACAACATATCAAGAGCAACTGGATGGGGAATAAACTCAAAAAAAGGTGGCTTCGAATACAATTTAGATTTTAATGACCAAGAAACAGGGCCTGGTCTTGTTTATATTGAAGGAGGTACATATACTAAAGGCCAAGTTCAAGATGACGTTCTGCATGATTGGAACAACTCCCCTACTCAACAGCATGTGATGTCATTTTACATTGATGAAACTGAAGTAACCAACCTAATGTACATGGAATATCTGGATTGGCTTGAAACTGTTTTCCCTTTGGGTGAGCCAAGATATCGTCAAATATATGAAGGAGCCCTTCCTGATACTCTTGTATGGAGAAATAATCTTGGCTATCTTGAGGAACTCACTACAAACTATCTCAGACATCCCGCTTATGCTGAATATCCAGTAGTTGGTGTTAATTGGTTGCAAGCTGTTCAGTTTGCTGAATGGAGGACAAATAGAGTAAATGAATTTATACTTGAACGTGAAGCATTCGTTCAAAAAGATATTCGATTTTCAGATCGAGATGGAGGAGTTGTGAATTCAGGGAGTTCATTTGATACAAAAGCTTACCTTAAAAGACCTGAATCTTCCTATGGTGGCCTAATGGCATCAGACAGTATATTAGGTAAAAGAGGGACCAAGAAAAAAGATACAGCAACAGTTAATGTGTATGCTGGTGTGGATAAAGGAGTATTGCTTCCATCCTACAGACTACCAACTGAAACTGAATGGGAATACGCTGCGCTCGGATTAGTTGGTGATAGAGAATACAATACATACAGGGGGAAGAAAAAATATCCATGGTCAGGTGGGTACACAAGATCAAACGAAAGAAGAAATGAAGGTGATCAATTAGCAAATTTTAAGTATGGTAAGGGTGACTACGGCGGAATTGCTGGATGGTCAGATGATGGTGGAGATATAACAATTGAAGTTAGATCATACCCTCCAAATGATTTTGGTGTATATGATATGGCGGGAAATGTAGCTGAATGGGTAGCAGATGTTTACAGACCTATAATTGATGATGAATTTAATGATTTCAATTACTTTAGAGGGAATATCTTTCTAAAAAATGCAATAGATCAGGACGGTAAAGCTTCTATTGTTTCTCCCGATCAACTTGTATTTGATACCCTTCCAGATGGTAAAATAATGCTTAAAAGTCTCCCGGGATCTCTTGAAGAAACAGCGATAACTGAAGAAGAAACATTTTTACGTCAAAATTTTTCAAAGAGTAACAACATTAATTTTAGAGATGGAGATCCACAGTCAACAAGATTATATGAAAACATAGAATCTGTTGCAAGTTCCGGAGAACCAGAAACTAATGTGATGTATAATGCTCCAATTCCTCCAAAAGTACCAATTGGTGACGACGGTAAAATAGTTTGGGATCAAATTGAAATAGATAAATCAAATAGGAGAACAACACTTATCAATGATGAAGTTAGAGTTTATAAAGGCGGCTCATGGAGAGATAGGGCTTATTGGTTAGACCCTGCACAAAGAAGATATTTACCTCAATATATAGCAACTGACTATATTGGTTTTAGACTTGCTATGTCAAGACTTGGAGAAAAGGGTAAAATCAAAAAAACTGCAAGACACAAACGTCGAAAATAATCTTCAAAATCAAAGAGGTTATTTTATTTCTTAAATCTTTGATATGAATGTTAAAGATATATATAGCCTTTTTCAAAAAACTAAAGGTGTAGTTACAGATACAAGGTTATCTGTAGAAAATTCTTTTTTTGTTGCATTAAAAGGAAAAAATTTTGATGGTAACAACTTTGCAGAGGAAGCAATCAAAAAAGGAGCGAGCTATGCACTGGTTAATATAGAAATCAAATCAAAAACCAATAATAAATTTATTTATGTAAATGACACTCTTAAGACTCTCCAAAAACTTGCAAATTATCACAGAAAAATAATCAAAACAAAAATTATTGCAATAACTGGAAGTAATGGAAAAACGACAACAAAGGAATTATTAAATGAAATACTCTCTAAGGAATTTAAAACGTTTGCCACGGAAGGAAATTTAAATAACCATATAGGTGTCCCTTTATCTCTTCTAAATATCAAAAAAGAATGCAGTTATGCTGTAATTGAATTGGGAGCTAACCATATTGGAGAAATAAAAGAGCTTTGTGAAATTGCAGAACCAGATTTTGGCTTAATTACAAATTTTGGATATGCTCATCTTGAAGGCTTTGGGAGTTTTCAAGGAGTGATTAAAGGAAAAAGCGAGCTCTATGATTACATTACTGGTAAAAAAGGTAGGATTTTTATTAACGTCGATGATCCTATTCAAGAAAAGTGGTTGAATTATAACCCTATTTCTACATTTGGTAAAACAAGCAAAGCTGATTATAAAATAATTCAAACAAATAAAAGGGGTAAACCAATATCCATAAAAATTGAAAATTTAATTATTGAAAGTCAATTATTTGGAGATTATAACTACTCAAATATTTCCGCCTCAGTTACAATATCTAAATTTCTAGGAGTCTCAAATCAGAAAATTAAAAAAGGAATAGAATCGTATGTCCCTGCAAATAATAGGTCTCAAATAATTATCAAAAAAAATAATACAATATTATTAGATGCATATAATGCAAACCCATCAAGCATGATTGCTTCTATAAATTCATTTTTAAAAAATAATCCTAAAAACAGTATTGCTATTTTAGGCGACATGCTTGAGCTAGGAAACTATGAGGAAAAAGGACATATGAAAATAATTGAAATCATAGAAAATTCTGATTTTGAGGAGTTAATATTCATTGGAGACATCTTTTATAAATTTTCAAAAAAACTAAACTATCAAAAAAATAAAACACATTTTTTCAAGAAAAAAAATGAGGCAAACAGTTATTTACAAAAAAGAAATTTTGAAAATAAAAATATTTTAATAAAAGGGTCAAGAAAAATTAAACTTGAAAATATAGTCGATTCTTTTAATTAGTCTTTAATCCAGCTCCATCTATAATTTGATCAACTACTTCTGGATTCAAAAGTGTGGAAACATCACCCAAATTAGAAACATCTTTACTTGCAACTTTTCTCAAAATACGACGCATAATTTTACCTGATCTTGTTTTTGGAAGCCCAGGAACAATTTGAACAAAATCTGGTTTTGCAATAGGTCCGATGATTTTTCTTACCAAATTTTTTATTTCTGTTTCAATATTTTCTTTTGTTTTACTTGATTCATTACAAATAGCAAAAGCATAGATACCTTGCCCCTTTATATCATGTGGATATCCAACAACGGCTGACTCAATCACAAGAGAATGTTCATTAATGGCATTTTCAACTTCAGCAGTTCCCATTCTATGACCAGATACATTAATAACATCGTCAACTCTTCCTAAAATTCTATAATAACCATCATGATCTCTTTTAACACCATCTCCAGTAAAATACATTCCAGGATATGTAGAAAAATAGGTTTCTTTACATCTTTTATGATCACCATATGTCGTTCTCAAAATAGATGGCCATGGAAATTTAATACAAAGATTTCCCTCGACATTATTACCATGAATTTCTTTACCCTCTGAATCAACTATTATAGGCTGAATGCCAGGTAAAGGAAGTGACGCATGAGCGGGTTTGTTTGGTGTTATTGATGCTAATGGAGAAATCATTATTCCTCCTGTCTCTGTTTGCCACCATGTATCTACCAATGGACAATTCCCCTTGCCAATATTTTCGTGATACCAATGCCAAGCCTCTTCATTAATAGGTTCACCCACAGAGCCAATCACTTTTAAAGAATCTAATTTATATTTTTCAATTGGCTCTGTACCATAAACTTGAAGTGCCCTTATAGCAGTTGGTGCAGTATAAAATTGATTTATTTTATACTTTTCTATAATTTCCCAAAACCTCCCAGGGTGAGGATAAGTTGGAACTCCTTCAAACATAACAGAAGTAGCGCCAGACAACAAAGGGCCATAAATAATGTAAGAGTGTCCTGTAATCCAACCAATATCTGCAGTACACCAATAAATATCATTATTCTCATATTGAAAAACATTTAAAAATGAATAATAAGCATATATCATGTATCCTGCAATTGAATGAACAACACCTTTTGGTTTTCCTGTTGAACCAGATGTGTAAAGTATAAATAGCATATCCTCAGAACCCATTTCTTCCGCCTCATGAACTGTTGGTTTGCCTGAAATAATATCATCCCACCAATAATCTCGTCCTATTTTCATTTTAACTTCTCGTCCAGTTCTTTTAGCAACTATAACTGTTTCGACAGATTTTGAGTTTTCTAGAGCTTCATCAACAACATTTTTTACAGGTATTATTTTCTCACCTCTAAAATTTCCATCAGAGGTTAATACAGCTTTTGCTTCACAGTCATTTATCCGGTCTGATAGAGCTGTTGCTGAAAAGCCAGCAAAAACTACTGAATGAACTGCTCCAATTCTTGCACAAGCTAAAATTGCAACAGCAGCTTCAGGTATCATAGGCATATAGATTATTACTCGATCTCCTTTTTTTATTCCAGTAGATATTAGTGCATTTGCGAATTGACAGGTCAAATCAAACAATTCATTGTAGGTTATTCTAATTGATTTTTCATTTGGATCATTAGGTTCCCATATAATCGCATTGGTATTTCCGTAATTTTTGATATTTTTTTCAAAAATGTTTTCAGTAATATTCAATCTTGCATTTTTGAACCATTCTATTTTTGGAAGTTCAAAATCCCAATCTAATACTTTATCCCATTTTTTTCTCCATTTAAATTTTAAAGCAATCTCCTCCCAAAAATTTTCAGGTGAATTGATACTTTTTTCATAGGATACAGTATAATCTAACAGCGATTTAATTTTTATCATGATTATGTTTTTTAATGCATTAAAAGTTCAAAAAAGATACATTTTTATAAATCAAAAAAATAATTTGAACTTTACTTTTTATCAATTTTTATAATGTTTATATTTTTTTTTGTATTTTCAAGTATAATTTAAAAAGCATTTGAAATGGGATATGAAGCTTTAGTTGTATTAATTTTCATAGCGTGCTTGTTTGGCGGAGTTTATTGGTATGCTGGTTATTCTACTAAAACTGGTAGTGCAGTTGATGAAAACCAAAATTTTATACCTGACTCTTGGGAAAAGAACTTTGGTTGGTTTTTCTCCGGTAAGGGTATCATCATGCTTGTACTTGGTATTGGTATTGGTTATGCACTTGCAAATGTCATTGGATAATCTTTCTGCCTCACTTGTCTTTCTTTTTTCCTAAATAATTCATTTTTTAGGAGTATCTCCTTTATATAATATGTAAATTTAATTCTAATGTATAGGGTAATACTATTTTTTTTATTTTTTATTTTATTAAATCAATGTTCTGATTCTGAGCCTAAATCTCAATTTATTGATCCTGAAACTTCAAAAGAAATTAAAGATTATGACTTGTTAATATGGAGTGATGAATTTAATGATTTTAATATAAATCTTGAAAAATGGGATATAGAAGAGACCCCTGATTTAAGAAATGTTGGAGGGAACCATGAATTACAATATTATGTTGACAACCCCTCCAATATCTTTATTTATAAGGATAATGAAATGAATAGTTCATTATGTATAACAGCAATAAATATGTATGGAGAATACTGCACATCTGGAAAAATAACAACCTTAGATAAGTTTCATTTTAAATACGGAAGAGTCCAAGCGCGAATAAAAGCTCCTTATGGAGCAGGAGTTTGGCCGGCATTTTGGGCATTAGGAGTAAATACAAGGATACAAGGAAAGGGGTGGCCACTTTCAGGAGAAATAGATATAATGGAGCTTTGGGGTGATAAGGAAGAACAAAATTTTTCTACTAGCGAACTTTATGGAACTATACACTATGGGAATAAATGGCCTAATAATAAATTTTCTGGTCCTACAACTAGAAAAATTCATGAAAAAATTATTGCTAATTTTGGTTTAGACTATCATATTTATGAGATGAATTGGACTCCTGATGAAATTTCTTGGAGTGTAGATGGTTATTTATATGGAAGTGTGAAAAAGGAATCTTGGTATACAAGTATTTCTGAAGATGAGTATGCTCCTTTTAATGATAATTTTTATTTGATATTAAACGTTGCTATTGGTGGAGGATCTTTTTATGATAAAATTAAAGATGAAGAATTAATAAATATATTATCAGGAAAAGATTATAAATCCAAACTAAAGGCAATTGATTTCAATAACTCTACAATGTATGTTGATTGGATTAGAGTTTTTTCAAATTAATTTTTTTCCATATAATCTAGTGCTAAAATACTCATGGATTTCATTCCAAGTGACATACCTTCGTCATCTACAAAAAAGTCTGGAGTATGATGTGGTGCTGCTTTTGAGGGATCATTTCCTCTAGGCAAACCTCCGATTAAAAAATACAACCCGGGTATTTCTTTTTGAAAAAAAGAAAAATCCTCAGCACCAGTAACTGGATTCATTGAATTAACATTTTCTTCTCCATTGATTCTTTTTAGACTGGGCAACATAGAATCATATAAAATAGGGTCATTAAAAGTTACAGGGTAATACTCTCCAAAACTTATTTTAGCTTTAGCATTATTAGCTTCACCAATACTCTTTACAATAGTCTTTATCCTAGTTAAAACATTTTTCCTAACTTCATCATCTAATGTTCTAATTGTTCCAAGCATATACAAATTCTCAGGAATAATATTACTTCTTACTCCGCCATGAATACTTCCAATTGAGACAACTGCAGGAGACTCAGTAAGAGGAACAGTTCTACTTACAATGGTTTGAATTGAATTGATCATTTGAGCAGCTGTTACAATAGGATCAACTCCTGCCCATGGTCTTGCTCCATGAGTTTGAATACCCTCAATATCAATTCTAAATGAATCTACAGCAGCCATAATTCCATTGGGTCTAACATAAATCTGTCCAATTGGAATTTGAGATTGAATATGTAATCCAAAAATTGCTTCTACATCTGGATTTCTCAATACACCTTCTTTGACCATAAGTTCTGCCCCACCCTCTTCTCCATCAGGAGCTCCTTCTTCAGCAGGTTGAAAAATAAATTTAACAGAGCCAGGAATTTGATCTTTAATTTCAAATAAAATTTTTGCAACGCCAAGTAAAATAGCAATATGAGTATCATGACCACATGCATGCATTACGGGAACAGATTGTCCATTGTATTCTCCAACCATTTTAGAGGCCCATTTAATTGGAACTCTTTCTTTTATTGGAAGGCCATCTATATCAGCTCTAAGGGCAACTACAGGGCCAGGTTTTCCACCTTTTAACAAAGCAACTACACCAGTTTTAGCAACTCCAGTCTGAGGAGATAAACCAATTTTTTTAAGTTCTTTAGCTATTTTATCAGAGGTTAAAAATTCTCTATTACTTAACTCAGCATTTTCATGAAACCAATGTCGCAAGGAAATTATTTCACTTTCATATTTTGAAACTAAATCAAAAACTACTTTATCATATTTTTGTGAAAAGAGGTTAAATGAAAAGAATATAGCTATAAAAATATATTTGTAGTTCCTCATGTTATTATAAATTATAAATTTGTGGGTGTTGAGGGATTCGAACCCCCGACTTTTACCCTGTCAAGGTAACGCTCTAAACCAACTGAGCTAAACACCCAAATATGGTGAAAAGTTAAAATAATTCTTTAAAAAAAAAGTAAACATAAATGAAAAAAAATCTACTTAAATATAGATTTCTTTTATTATTAATTCCTCTTGGATTATTTGTCAGATACATTGATATTAAAGTTTATGATGGTTTCTTGTCAAACAATTCCGTTAGTGAGCATTATAGTTATTTGGGAATTTTACTGGCAGTTCTTATTATTCTTATATTTTCAATAATATATTTTGATAAAAAATCCTAGAAAATTTATTTTTACAAAAAATTCAATTTTTATAGATGAAATATTTCAGTAAAAATCAAATTGAAAATTTACCACGTATTTATCGCTTAAATTTAATTAACAGCTCAACCGGATATAAATCTGCTAATTTAATTGGGACCAAATCTAAAAATGGAAATACTAACTTAGCTATCTTTAGCTCTGTGACACATTTAGGAAGTGATCCTGCATTAATCTCAATCACTCTCAGACCAAAAACAGTTTCAAGACATACCTATGAAAATATGATTGAAACTAAAGTGTTTACAGTAAATCATATCCCTGAACATTATATCGCAGATGCTCATCATACAAGCGCAAAATATCCTAAAAACTTTTCTGAATTTGATCAAACAAATCTTAAGCCAGAGTATAAAAAAAAATTTTACCCCCCTTATGTAAAAGGATCCCCTGTTCAATTAGGTTGTAAATTTATAAATGAATACTATATAAAGGAAAATGATTGTTCAATAATTGTAGCTTCAATAAATGATTTATTTGTAGAAAAAGAAATAATAAAAGAGGATGGTTGGCTTCAATTAGATAAAGGAAAGGTAGTTGCAGTAAATGGACTTGATGGTTATGCACTACCAAAACTTAAAAAACGTCTTGAGTATGCAAGACCAAAAAAAAATCATAAATAATGGAGTTTATTAGTGAGGAACTTTCTGAATACATTAGATTATATTCTGATGAAGAACCAAAACTTCTTCAAAGACTTTCTGAAGAGACCTATCAAAAAACACTTCATCCAAGGATGCTAACAGGTCATATTGTAGGGCGCTTTTTAAGTTTAATTTCAAAGTTAATCCAACCGAAAAAAATTTTAGAAATTGGAACGTTTACAGGATATTCTGCCCTTTGTTTGGCAGAGGGATTAGATAAAGATGGTATTTTACATACTATTGATGAAAATGAAGAGCTAATTGAATTTCAAAAAAAATATTTTGATAAAAGCCCTTATACAAGTAAAATAATTCAACATCTGGGTAAAGCTGATAACATAATAAAAAAAATTGAAGATAATTTTGATTTAGTTTTCATAGATGCTGATAAGACAAATTATTTGAATTACTACAAAGCCTTACTGCCCAAGATTAACAAAAATGGTCTACTAATTGCTGATAATGTTTTATGGAGCGG
>PBWA01000023.1 GCA_002728855.1 Flavobacteriaceae bacterium | reverse complement strand
TTTCAGATTTCTTTTCTTCGGCTTTCTTTTCAGATTTCTTTTCTTCGGCTTTCTTTTCAGATTTCTTTTCTTCGGCTTTCTTTTCAGTTTTTTTATCTGCTTTCGTATCAGGAATTATGTCAAAAGGGATTTGAATCGAAACTTCTCTATGAAGGCGAATAGTAGCTTCGTATGATCCAAGACGCTTTATATTTTTACCAGGAACAGAAATTAAACTTTTTTCAATTTTAATACCATTATCTTCTAAAGCAACTAAAATATCATTAGATGTTATCGATCCAAAAAGCTTATCTGATTCAGATACTTTTGAAGATATCTTAATTTTCACCTTTTTTAGTTTTTTAGCAAATTCATTTACTTCCTCAATAACTTTTTTATCCTTGAATTCTTGCTGCTTTATATTCTCTTGAAGTACTTTTTTTGATGATGGTGTAGCCAAAATAGCTTTACCCTTAGGAATTAAAAAATTTCTGCCATAACCACTTTTAACAACTACAATGTCATCTTTGAACCCTAGATTTTCAATATTTTCTTTTAATATTAGCTCCATTGATTATTATTTAAGCAAATCAGAAACATAAGGCATTAAAGCTAAATGTCTTGCTCGCTTTACTGCTAGAGAAACTTTTCTTTGATACTTTAAAGATGTGCCTGTTAATCTTCTGGGAAGGATTTTTCCTTGTTCGTTGACAAACTTTAATAAAAACTGAGGATCTTTATAATCAATGTATTTGATACCTGATCTCTTGAATCTACAATACTTTTTTTTAGTAACAGTATTAATATTAAGAGGGGTTAGATATCTAATCTCACTTGATCCTTTAGACCCGGATTGTTGTTCAATTTCAGGCATGTTTATTTAGTTTTTTCTTTTGATTTAACTCTCTTTCTTCTTTTTTCGGCCCATTCTAGTGCATCCTTTTCAAGTTTAACTACAAGGTGTCTCATGATTCTTTCGTCTCTCCTTAATTCAACTTCAAAATCTGCAATTGTATCTGCTTCAGCAGTAAACTCAATTAGATTGTAAAATCCACTATTTTTATTTTCAATAGGATAAGATAATGTTTTTAGGCCCCAACTCTCATAATTAACAACCTTGCCTTTTTTTGAAGTCAAAAATGTTTTTATTTTCTTCATTACTTCTTCTATCTGCTTCTCAGATAAAACAGGATTCAGGATGTAAACAATTTCATAATTGTTCATTAATATTTGTTTTAGGCATGCAAAAATAAGTTAAAGATGATTTTGAACCAAAAAATTATTGGGTTTTGTATAAAAAAACTGAATATATTTACTGTTATCAATGAATTAAACTAAAATTTGTCTTGAATTTTTTAATTATTGGAACAGATACAATTGATAATATTTTTCTAAAAGAGATTATTGAAAAATTTCCAGGTTTAAAATTAAAAGGAGAATTTGATAAATTAAATGATGCAAATGAAATTATTAAATCTGAAAAAATTGACTTCGTATTACTAAGTTCTAATATAATTGAAGCTTCAAACTACTCAAATTCATACTTTGAAAAAATTGAAGTCATTTTAATTACTAACAAGTCGTATGATGCAATAACATCCTATACTTATGGATTTATAGACTGTCTTCTTAAGCCAATTTCAATCGATAGGTTTAAAAAAACTCTATCTAGAGTCAGAAAAAAAATAACTGAATCAAAATTAATCAATAAAAATAGTGATAAAAAAATTGTGATTAAGACTGATCGAAAGCTCCAAAAAATTAAACTAGGTGAAATTTATTGGTTAGAAGCCATGGGTGATTACATAAAAATTTTTACAAAAAAAAAGGAATATATTGTTTTATCAACAATGAAATCATTTATTAAAAAGCTGCCAGATGAATTCTTTTTTAGAATTCACAAATCATTTATCATCAATTTAAATTGTATAGAATATTATACATCTGATCATCTGCGAATCAATGGAAAACTGATTCCTATAAGTAGATATAAAAAAAAAGATTTTTTAAAAAAATTCTATGCCGTTAATACGGATCAACGTCAATATTAACTCTAGTATTTCTGTATTTTGAAATTGAATGAAAACTTTCTAAAGATTTCTTTAAAATTTGACGAGTTTTTTTTCTTGAGAACTTTTTCTCAATCTTTATTAGTATTTGCATATGGTAATAGTTTTTTACCCTAACTATATATGGATGTGAGGGGCCTAAAATTTTTCCAGAAAAATAGTGCTTTAAAACATTATATAGCCAATCAGAAGCATTCTTAACAGTTTCAATACTTTTATTTTTTAAGATTATTTTAATTAACTTTATATAAGGCGGATAATTGAATATTTCTCTATCATTTAGTTCATTTTTAAAAATTGAGTCATAGTCGTTTTCTGAGACAGCTTTAATGACATGGTGTGCTTTCTGATAAGTTTGAATTATAACCTTCCCTCTTTCATTTTTTCTTCCAGATCTACCAGATACCTGACATAACATCTGAAATGCTCTTTCATTTGATCTAAAATCTGGAAAATTAAATAATTGGTCTGCATTTAACACTCCTACTAAATGAACATTATTAAAATCTAAACCCTTAACTACCATTTGAGTCCCAATTAAAATTTTTGCTTCCTGTTTTGAAAAAGAATTAATTAACTTATCAAAGTCCCATTTTCCTCTTGTAGAATCCCAATCCATTCTTGAAACACCAATACCAGGAAATAATTTTTCTATCTGCTCTTGAACTTGCTGTGTACCTATTCCTTTTGTTTGGAAATTAGCCATCCCACAAGAGGCACATATTTTGATTACTCTCTTTTGATAACCACAATAATGACACTTTAAATTATTTGAAAATTGATGATATGTTAACGTAACATCACATTGATCGCAGCATGGAGTATATCCACATGCAATACATTCTAGTATAGGAGAATATCCTCTCCTATTTTGAAATAAAATAATTTGCTTTCCAGCATTTAATGTTTTAGAGATTTCATGAAGCATAGTATGGGAAAAAAAACCTTTCATTAAACTTTTTTCATATGCTTCTTTAAGATCTACAATTTTTATTTCTGGAAGTTCAACTCCACCATACCTTTCATTTAAAGTAACAAGTCCATACTTTGATTTAATAGCGTTAGTGTATGATTCGATTGAAGGTGTTGCTGATCCCAAGAGGACTTTGGATGAGTAAAGGTTTGCTAGCATTATAGCTGAATCCCTAGCATTATATCTGGGAGAAGGGTCAAATTGTTTATATGAGTACTCATGCTCTTCATCAATTATTATAAGTCCCAGATCTTGAAAAGGTAAAAAAATAGAGGATCTTGTTCCAATAATTATTTTAGAAAGACTTCCATTTATTAATACTTGATCCCATATCTCTTTCCTCTCATGAATTGAAAATTTTGAATGATATACGGCTACTTTATCTCCAAATTTTTCCTGTAATCGCTTAACCATTTGAGGAGTAAGAGATATCTCAGGTAATAAATATAGAATTTGCTTATTTCTTTTCAGCTCAGATTCAATAAGATTAATATATACTTCTGTTTTACCAGAGCCGGTTACACCATGAAAAAGAATTACTTCTTTTTTTAAAAAGTCTTCCTTGATTTTCTTGAGAGCAATATCCTGAGAAGCCGAAAGTGATTTTTTTTCAGAGGTAATTTTAAAATCATATATTTTTCTATTTTCCACTTCAAAATTCTCCTCTAAAATTTTCTTGTTCAACAATCTTCTTATGATTGATGAATCAGAATTTGTTCTACTGATTAAAGGAACTGATTCCTCCCATTTTTTTCCATTTGGATTTTCCTTAAGCAACAAATTGATAAAATTCAATTGTTTGGGGGCTTTAGCTAAGTCATTCAATAAAACATTAATCTTATCTTTTGATTGAAGGGTTTTAGATAATCTTATTTGTCTTTTGATTTTAGGCTTAAATTTTTCTTTGATTTTATAATCAATCTCAATATAATCCTTTGAGAGCATATCCTTTAAAATCTTCAAAACATGTTTTTTTTGAACTATTTCACTTATCTCTTTTACAGTTAGATTTGATATGTTTAATGCTTCATAAATTAAAAATTCATCATCTGATAATGAGGAAATATCCTTTGGGAAATTATTCTTTGAAATTTCCATTTGACTCTCAAGAAGAAAAGCAGATGGAATTGCAGTTCTATAAACATCTCCAATTGAGGCTTGATAATATTCAGATATCCATTCCCAAAATTTTATCTGAATCTCAGGAACAATTGGTTTAGTGTCTAAAACACAATCTATTTCTTTTGCAATATAATTGGCAGGAGCATCAGAATTTAATTTATAAACGATTGCTGTGTATGACTTTGACTTACCAAATGGAACAACTACTCGCATTCCTTTAGAAATCTCTTTAATTTGATTAGGATCTACAGAATATGTATATTTTGTATCAAGTGAGAGAGGAATTATAACTTCAATAAAATATTCCATTAGCAAAGTCTATTTATCGCTTTTCTTAAATCTATTTAGAGTTGCATTCAACTCAAACCCAAGTAATAAAATAATAGAATTAAGCCATATGTAGAACATTAGGATAAGAATTGCTCCTATGGAACCATAAAGTTGATTATAAGTAGAAAAATAAGTAATATAAATACCAAATAATTTAGTAGTCATAGAAATTAGGATAGTTGTCATAAAAGCACCTGGAGAAAAAAATCTAGCTTTTTTACCTTCAATTGTTCCAAAGTAGTATAAAATAGCTACTGAAATATATATGACTAACAAATAAAGAATTAATTGGCCATAGCTAATCCATTGATTATTTAATGAAAATTCTGATAAGTTTTTTATGAAATATAACTCAAAAAAAAGAAAAATTGCAACTGATAAAATAAAAAGGAATCCAAATAAAATTGCAACAAAAATTGAAAGAAGATATTGAGAAAAAAAGCCTCTAAACATATCTACATGATATGATTCTTCAAATCTTTCAAAAACAGCATAAACACCATTTGCNGTAAGNAAAATTGAAAGAAGAAAAACNGAAGAAAGNAANCCNCCTCTGGGNTTTTCTTGNATGTCATTNAAAATTCCCNTAAAAAAACTTTGNCTTTCCTGNGGAATAAGTTCNTGAATAAATGAAAATACAACAACATCAAAATTTTCAATTGGTATAAAAGGTATTAGATTTAAAATGAATAGTAGAAAGGGAAAAAGAGCCATAAAAAAACTAAACGAAACACTTCCTGCTCTCGCAGAAAAAACTCCTTTAATTATTCCAGAAAAATAAATTTCAAGTAAATCATAAATCGAAAAACCAGGATATTTTGGAAGCTTAATTGAATCCAGGAAATTAATTAAGTTTTTTAAAATTGGTATTTTTTCTACTTTTTCTTTCATGTTGAAAAATATTAACTCAAATATAAATCAAATACAAAAAGGATTAAAAATAAAGGATAAACAAAATGAATAAGTAAATTGTATAAATTATAAAACGATTTATTAAATTGAATAAAATGGAATTTATCTTTGCTTCACACAACGACTATAAATTAAATGAGGTTAGATCAATAATTGGAAAAAAAATTTCTATTAAAAGCTTAAATGAAATTGGATATTTTAAACCAATAAATGAAAGCGGAAATACCCTAGAAGAAAACTCTCTAATAAAAGCAAAATTTATCTATAATAAATTTAAAACTAATTGTTTTTCTGAAGATACAGGACTTGAGGTGGAGGCGCTTGAAAATAGACCAGGAGTCCTTTCAGCTAGATTTGCAGGCAACGATAGAAATGATGAAAAAAATATTCAAAAATTATTATCCTTACTTAAGTTCCAAAAGAACAGAAGCGCAAGGTTTAGAACTGTAGTTACTGTTGTTATTGAAAATAAATTTTTCTTTATAGAGGGTAAAGTCAATGGAATAATTCTAAATAAAAAAAAGGGGAAGAATGGTTTTGGGTATGATCCAATTTTTTGCCCTCAGGGATTTAATAAAAGTTTTGGGGAAATTTCAACAAGTCAAAAAAACTTAATTAGCCATAGATCAATTGCATTTAATAAATTAAAACATTTGATTCAAAACTATTGAATCAATCATATAGCCCTTTTTATTAATTTAGCAGATAAAATCTAGTTCAAGTTATATGAAATGGATCTTATCATTAATATCCTTTTTGTTTTTAATATCTGTAAAAGGGCAGGATCAAATTCAAGTTTTTTCTGCTGTTGTTGAAAACGAGTCTACTGGATTTCCTATGGAAAGTGTTCATGTTTTAAACCTATCTCAGGTCTATGGCACAATAACTGATAAAAATGGAAGATTTGAAATTAAAGTAGCAGCAAACGATACATTATATTTTTCATACTTAGGATTCAAGCCCCTTAAAGTTGCTGTTACTAATGATTTAATAAAATTTGGTAATGCTAAATTTGAGCTCACTGAATTGGCTTTGGCTCTTGAAGAAATAATTCTTAGGCCCTATCAGTTAACTGGTTTTTTAGATATTGATGCTAAAAATATTCCAATTAACACTGCCAAAAGATATAGTGTATCAGGCCTCCCAAATATAGGTTATGAAGCGGGAAATAGAAATCCTTATTCGATCAGCAAAACCTTTAAGGCAATTTTAAGCCCTGTAGATTTTTTACATAACTTATTTAGTCAAAAAGAAAAGCAACTCAGGAAATTAAAAAAAATGAGAGAGGATAAGGAGATTAAAAATTTACTTTCGTCTAAATTTAATAGAGAAATTTTAACTCAAATCCTCTATATAAGTAAGGTAGAGATATATGAAATACTCAGAGGCTGTAACTTTTCTGATACATTTATAAAGGAGTCAAATGATCTTCAGATTTTAGAGGCAATTAGCGAATGTTATGATCAATACATAGTTCTCAAACTCTAGGTCTGCATTTAGAAATTAAAATTAAATAAGAACATTTCAAAAAGTCTTTGCAAATTGATTTTAACAATAACCTCTAGAAGCTTATCTTTGCATTTCAATCATTTGTGCTTATGACTTTAAATAAACTTAATGCTATATCACCTATTGATGGAAGATATAATTCAAAGACCGCAGAGCTTAAATCTTTTTTTTCTGAAGAATCTCTCATAAGATATCGCGTAAAGATTGAAATAGAGTATTTTATCGCTTTATGTAGAATACCTTTAGAAGAGTTAAAGGGTATAGATGAAAAAAGCTTTTCAAAAATTAGATCAATTTATATTGATTTTACATCAAAAGATGCAAAAAAGGTAAAAGAGATTGAAAAAAAAACAAATCATGATGTTAAAGCTGTGGAATACTTTATAAAGGATAGATTTCAAGAAATAAAATTAAATAAACACAAAGAATTCATCCATTTTGCTTTGACCTCTCAGGATATAAATAATACTGCAATACCACTTTTAATTAAAGATGCATTAAAAGATGTTTATATACCTTTCTTGGAAAAAGTTATTAATTGTATTAATAATCTTTCCAAGCAAAATCAAGACATTTCAATGCTTGCTAAAACTCATGGTCAACCTGCATCACCGACAAGATTAGGTAAAGAATTAGATGTTTTTATTGAAAGAATAAAAATTCAAAAAGAAAGTCTTTTAAATGTTCCACATGCTGCGAAACTTGGAGGAGCAAATGGTAATTTTAATGCACATCATGTGACTTATCCCAATGTAAATTGGCATAACTTTGCTAGAGATTTTGTTGAAAATAATCTTGGTTTAAAATATTCATATCCTACAACACAAATTGAACACTATGACTCAATAGCATCATTATTTGATAACTTAAAAAGGATAAATACAATACTTATTGATTTTACACAAGATATATGGTCATACATATCAATGGAATATTTTCATCAAAAAGTAAACACAGAAGAGATTGGTTCTTCTACTATGCCCCATAAAATTAATCCCATTGATTTTGAAAATGCTGAGGGCAACTTTGGTATTGCTAATGCTTTGTTTTCTTTTTTTGGATCCAAATTACCAATATCAAGGCTACAAAGAGATTTGACTGATAGTACAGTTTTAAGAAACGTAGGAATACCATTTGGGCATACTTTAATTGGATTTAAATCTGTAATAAAAGGATTAAATAAGTTAAGTGTGAACAAAGAAAAGATAGAATTCGATCTGGATCAAAACTGGATTGTTGTAGCTGAAGCAATTCAAACAATTTTGAGGAGAGAAAATTTTTCAGAACCATATGAGAGACTAAAAACTCTTACAAGAAATAATAAGATAGTTGATAAAAATAAAATTCATAATTTCATAAATGAATTAGATATTAAAGAAGAAGTTAAAATAGAACTAAAGAAAATTACTCCACATAATTATACTGGTATATAAAATAAATAACT
Source organism: Flavobacteriaceae bacterium (assembly GCA_002728855.1). GTDB lineage: Bacteria > Bacteroidota > Bacteroidia > Flavobacteriales > Flavobacteriaceae. Next base: position 6,620 of record PBWA01000023.1, on the reverse strand, counting down.
ATGAAAGATCATGTTCTTAAGTTTATTGGAAGATTTATTCTAAAATTAAGTTTAGTCTTTATCTTAATTTTTGTTTCGTGTTCCAAAGAAAAAGATTCAAATGAAACTAACGAAAATCTCTCAAATATTGATTCAGATGATATTGTAATAAGTCTTGAGGGTGCTCTTCAGATAAGTGATTTTGTTTGGAAAGGCCTCAATCAATATTACTACTGGCAAGAGCAAGTCTCAGATTTAGATGATAGAAAGGCTCTTAATTCAAGTGAATACGCGAAATATATTAATGATAATCCTGAGCCTGAGGAGTTTTTTGAATCCTTAAAGCATGAAAATGATCGATTTAGCTATATTACCTCAGACTATGTTGCTCTTCAAAATCAATTACAAGGAATTGTGGCGTCAAATGGTGTCGAATTTGGACTAAGTCTAATGTCAGATGGACAAAGTGTTTTCGGTTATGTTAGATATATACATAAAAATTCTGATGCATCTGATAAGAATATTGAAAGAGGTGATGTTTTTACAGCCGTAGATGGTCAAGACTTAAATGTAAACAATTATCAGGACTTGCTTTATGGAGAGAATCTAACTTATACACTACATATGGCGGATATTAGCGAAAATACAATCACATCTAATGGGGAAACAGTTGAACTTACCAAAGTTGAAAATTTTGAGAAAAATTCTATTCATATTAATAAAGTTTTAAGCGTTTCTGATAGGAAGATTGGATATTTAATGTATACGCAATTCGTAAATACTTTTAACAATGATCTAAATGATATTTTTGGAAATTTTAAGTCTGAGGGTATTAGCGATTTAGTTTTAGATTTAAGATATAATGCAGGTGGATCTCTAACTGCATGTGTTTATTTAGCAAGCTTAATTACAGGTCAATTTACTGGAGAAATATTTTCGCAACAAATTTGGAACTCTAAATTAATGGATTATTGGAATAACAATAACCCTGAATCTCTAAAAGATTTATTTGTAGATCAAATGGCAGATGGAACTGTATTAAATTCTTTAAACCTAAATAAGATTTACATTCTTACAACTGGAAGGAGTGCATCTGCTAGTGAATTATTAATTAATGGTTTGGCATCACACATAGATATAATTCAAATAGGCGATACTACGTATGGCAAAAATGTAGGATCAATTACAGTATATGATTATATTGACAATGACGGTACAAAAAATCCTGATCACACTTACGCGATGCAGCCAATTGTTTTAAAAATAGCAAATAGTGCAGGTTTTGCTGATTATGATAGTGGTTTAGATGCAACTGTTGAGTTGAAAGAAGATATATCTAATATGGGAGTCCTAGGAGAAACTTCAGAACCTCTTCTTTCCTCTGCTATTAATCAAATCACTGGAAGTGGAAAAAAGGATACTAAAGCTGTTATGCCAATTGAAAATATTATTGATAATATTCGAGAAAAGCATCTGCAAACAATAATTATTGATAATAGAAAACCTGGAATAAAATAAATTAGAAACTACTTTACAATCTGAATTCTTTTAAAATATTTAAAGGAAAATATCATTATCCCAGAATAAAAAATATCTCCTAAAAGAGTGTACACAAAAAAAGGTAATGCTAATGAATAGCATAATAAAAATCCTTCCATAGTTATAGGATATCCATTTAGCCAAACTCCAAAATTAGTAACTACAAAAAATATCATTGAAGAAAAAATAACTGTTAATACAGTGATTCTTTTACTTAATCTTCCATAAAGAGTTATTAAAATATATGATCCATATACAAAAAATATAGTTGAATGAAAACCTAAAAAAAAATCTGAAATAATCATAGAAACAAGAGGGACAAAAAAAGACGCTAGGCGATTATCAAATCCTTTTGAAGCCAACAATGCGATTGCAGTAATTGGTGTAAAATTAGGAGGGTGAGGTATAAATCTTGAAACAATAGCTATTAAAATGATTGAAATCAGGAAGAAATTTTTTTTAAACATAAGTCAAAACACTAAATAAAATTAAGATCTAGAACTTATTTTGTTAAATACATTTTCCTCTTAACATATAAATCATAAAACTCATCATCATTTAAACTATCAATGAATAAAATACTTTCTCCAGTGCTTTTCATTTCTGGCCCAAGCTGTTTGTTTACATTAGGAAACTTACTAAATGAAAATACTGGTTGTTTAATTGCATAACCATCTAATTTTGGATTAAACTTAAAATCTTTTAATTTATTTTTACCAAGCATAACCTTTGTCGCAAAATTAACGTATGGTTCATTGTAGGCCTTTGAAATAAATGGGACTGTTCTAGATGCTCTTGGATTAGCCTCAATTACATATACCTTATCATCTTTAATAGCATATTGAATATTTATTAGACCCTTTGTTTTTAATGCAAGAGCAATTTTCTTAGTATGATTTTTAATTTGCTCCAAAACAAATTCACCCAAATTAAAAACAGGTAGAGTTGCATTTGAATCACCTGAGTGAATTCCACAAGGTTCAATATGCTCCATTATACCAATTATATATACATCTTTTCCATCGCAAATTGCATCTGCCTCAGCTTCAATAGCGCCATCAAGATAATGATCGAGCAATAATCTGTTATTAGGGATTTTTCTTAAGAGATCAACAACATGCTCTTCTAACTCTTCCTTATTAATTACAATCTTCATCCCTTGACCTCCGAGAACATAAGAAGGTCTTACAAGAATTGGAAAGTTTAATTTGTCAACTAACTCTAATGCTTGATCTGACGTTTCAGCAATTCCAAATTCAGGATACGGTATATTATTTTCTTTTAAAAGATTTGAGAAACTACCTCGATCCTCGGCTAGATTTAATGATTCGAAACTGGTTCCAATAATTTTAATTCCATATCTGTTAAGCTTTTCAGCCAGTTTAAGTGCAGTTTGCCCTCCTAACTGAACAATAACACCCTCAGGTTTTTCATATTGAATAATATCGTATATATGTTCCCAAAAAACGGGCTCAAAATATAATTTATCAGCAATATCAAAATCTGTAGAAACTGTTTCGGGATTACAATTAATCATAATTGTTTCAAAACCACATTCTGATGCAGCAAGAACTCCGTGAACACAACAATAATCAAATTCTATTCCTTGACCTATTCTATTAGGACCTGAACCTAAAACAATTATTTTTTTTCGACTACTTTTTGAGCTCTCATTTGCGCTGAAAGGTTTTCCTTTAGGGAATTGCATAGTATCCTCAAAAGTGGAATAGTAATAAGGTGTGGATGCAGAAAATTCAGCTGCACAAGTATCAACTAATTTATATACTCTTTGGATATTCATTTCCTCTCTCTTTGCATAAACTTGACTTTCAAGACAATCTAACATGTGAGCTATTTGCCTGTCTGCAAATCCTTTTTGTTTAGCTTCTAGAAGTAAGTCACGATCTATACTTTCAATATTTTGTTTTGAAATTTCTTTTTCCAACATATCTAGTTCTTGATATTGTTTCAAAAACCACATATCAATTTTAGTAATTTCATGGATTGTATTTAAAGATATTCCTATTTGAATAGCATCATAAATTACAAATACTCTATCCCAACTTGCAAACTGAAGTTTTTCTATTATTTGGTCGTAATCTTTATAACCTTTACCATCAGCTCCAAGACCATTTCTTTTAATTTCTAGGGATTGAGTTGCCTTGTGGAGGGCTTCTTGAAATGATCTGCCAATTCCCATTACCTCGCCAACAGATTTCATCTGTAATCCTAATCTTCTATCAGACCCTTCAAATTTGTCAAAATTCCAACGCGGTATCTTAACTATTACATAGTCAAGAGTAGGCTCAAATAAAGCGGATGTTGATTTAGTTATTTGATTCTTTAATTCGTCAAGATTATAGCCAATTGCAAGTTTTGCAGCTATTTTTGCAATAGGATAACCAGTTGCTTTAGAGGCTAATGCAGATGACCTTGAAACCCTTGGATTTATTTCAATTGCAATAATATTTTCATCTTCATCAGGACTTACAGCAAATTGAACATTGCATCCTCCTGCAAAATCTCCAATACTTCTCATCATTTTTATAGCCATGTCTCGCATCCTTTGAAAGGTAAAATCTGATAGGGTCATTGCAGGGGCAACAGTAATTGAATCTCCTGTATGAATTCCCATTGGATCCATATTTTCAATGCTGCATATAATTACAACATTATCATTTTTATCTCTTAAAAGCTCTAACTCGTATTCTTTCCATCCTAATAGAGCTTTATCAATAATAACTTCGTGAATTGGTGAAGCTTCAAGTCCACGAGTAAGTAATTCATCAAACTCTTCTTCTTTAAAAACAAATGAGGCACCTGTCCCTCCTAGAGTAAAAGAAGGTCTAATTACAAGAGGAAAACCAAACTTTTGAGCGATTTCTTTTCCTTTCAAAAATGAATTTGCAGTTTCAGCAGGAGCTACAGGAATATTAATCTTATTCATTAATTTTCTGAACTTTTCACGATCTTCTGTAATTTTAATTGCAGAAATATCTACACCAATAATTTCAATATTAAAATCCTCCCAAATACCTTTTTCACCTGCTTCAATACAAAGATTTAAAGCTGTTTGCCCTCCCATGGTAGGAAGTACTGCATCAATATTGTGTTTATTTAAAATTTCAATAATTGATTTAGTTGTTAATGGCTTTAAATAGATATGATCTGCCATTGAGGGATCAGTCATTATTGTTGCAGGATTTGAATTAATTAAAATAGTTTTAATTCCATCTTCTCTTATTGATCTTAGTGCTTGACTTCCAGAATAATCAAATTCACATGCTTGACCAATTACAATAGGTCCTGATCCAATTATTAATATGGTCTTAATATCTTTTCTTTTTGACATTATATTAGAATAAACATTTAAACATAAAAAAAAGTGCTATTTAAAATAATAAATAACACTTTTTTTAAAATTATACATTCTATCATTTTTTATATCTGTGCTCAGAAGAAATTGAAACTTTACTTCTCCCTTTTAATCTTCGATTAGATAGTACTTTTCTACCATTGGCAGTAGACATTCTCTCACGAAAGCCGTGCTTATTTTTTCTTTTTCTATTAGATGGCTGAAAAGTTCTTTTCATTATTTAAATTTAGAACTCCTTAAAGGTTGGGCAAATATACAAGATTTTTTTATTAAATCTATTCAAATATTCTTGCTAAATTTGGCAAAAAGTTATGTTTCCAAAAGTATTAAAATTAATTGCTGCCCTACTATTTTTAGTTTATGGATCTTATCAGATCTATGACAGCTATATTGGCAATGGAATATTTTTAATTTTAATTTCTGCTTTTTTTATTTTAATTTATTTTAAAAATGAAATTATTTTTCTTGCATTCTTAAGACTCAGAAAACAAGATATTGCAGGTACACAAAAGTGGCTTAATTATATTAAAAATCCCAAAGCATCTCTTGTTAAAAAGCAGCAAGGATACTATAACTATCTTCACGGGATAATTCAATCTCAAGTAAATTTAACTGTTGCCGAAAAATACTTTAAAAAAGCATTGGAATTAGGCCTCTCTATGTCGCATGATATCGCAATGGCAAAATTAAGCCTTGCTGGCATTCTAATGCAAAAAAGAAGAAAAAGAGAAGCTACAGATATGTTAAATCAAGCAAAAAAAATAGATAAACATGGTATGCTTACAACACAAATTAAAATGATGCGTGAGCAAATGAAAAAAATCTAATAGTAACCTTCCTCAGGTATTTCAATAAAATATTTTTTTCTAGATCGATTATTAAGATGATTTTGTCTTAACCAAGAATTATGAATTTTTAAGATCTTATAGTTTATGTTAAATGTCTTTGCAAATTTTGAAAGATCAACAATTCCGGTATCTACAGAAAAATTTCTGACAGGAATAGGGTGATAAAGATCTTCTTCATCGTAAATAAATCCATAGATAATAGGATTTTCAATTATTTCTTTAATAGCAAGAATTCTAAAAATATATCTACTTGATTCACTGCCTAATCTCAGATCAAAATAATTATCAACTTCTTGAAAATTTAAATTTTTTTGAATTCCAGAAATGCCTCTATTATAAGATGCGGCAGCTAAAGTCCAAGTTCCAAACTTTTTTTTAGCCTTTTTAAGATATTTAGATGCAATTTTTGTAGATAAAGAAAGATTATATCTTTCATCAACATTTGAGTTAATCTCCAATCCCATTTCAAGTCCTGTATTTCTCATAATCTGCCAAAATCCCTTCGCACCAGAGGGAGATGTTACATTTTGCAAACCACTTTCTATCAGAGCTAAATATTTAAAATCATCAGGGATTCCCTCTTTTCTTAATATTTTTTCAATCTTTGGGAAAAACTTATTTGCTCTTTTAATTAGCAACAATGTGTTAGATTGCCAATATGTATTAACTAATAGCTCTCGATCCATTCTTTCTCTTAAGTCAGGAGAATTTAAAACTATTTCTTCTCCAGCAAAATAAATTGTATCTGGAATTTTTAGGGCGTATACTTTGTAAGGATTTTCATAGTTATAGTCTTTATTATTTGGCAATTCCGATTGATACATAAAAGCAAATCCTCCCAAAATAAATAAAGCCAATGGAAAAATTAAATATATAAA
>PBWA01000022.1 GCA_002728855.1 Flavobacteriaceae bacterium | reverse complement strand
TATATACCGAAAATAAAATCACCAAAATCCGATAAATTTTTTAATGAAGCTTTAAAATATACCAAAACAAACTTTGCCAAAAATCCTGGAGAAATATTAAAAAATCCCATGTATCCATCAAATCATAAATCAGCTAAAAAATGGTTAAATTTATTTGTAAGGGAAAGACTTGAGAAATTTGGCCCATATGAAGATGCTATAGTTCAAGAAGAATCATTTCTTAATCATAGTGTTTTATCTCCAATTTTAAATATTGGTCTTATAACCCCAGTTGAAGTTGTTAAAGAGATTCTTATCTATAAAAATAAATATCCGATTAATTCAATTGAGGGTTTTATAAGACAAATTATTGGGTGGCGTGAATTTATTAGAGGTATATATTTTGCTAAAGGGAGTCAAGAGAGAAACACAAATTTTTTTGGTTTTAAAAGAAAAATTCCAGGTTCGTTTTATTGTGGCACTACTAATATCCCTCCTATTGACATTACAATTAAAAAACTATTAAAAACTTCCTACAATCATCATATTGAAAGGCTCATGGTATTAGGGAATTTTATGCTTTTGTGTGAATTTCATCCAGATGAGGTTTATAAGTGGTTTATGGAACTTTATATAGATTCATATGATTGGGTTATGGTTCCAAATGTATATGGAATGAGTCAATTTTCTGATGGAGGTTTAATGTCAACTAAACCATATATTTCAAGTAGTAATTACATAATTAAAATGAGTGATTACTCCAAAGGAGATTGGCAAAAAATATGGGACGGTTTGTATTGGAGATTTATATATAAACAAAAACATTTATTTAAAAAAAATATTAGAATGAGTTTTGTTTTAAATATTTTAGATAAGATGTCGGAAGAAAAAAGAAAAAATCACTTTAAAATTGCTGAAACCTATTTAAATAAAATGAAATGATGATCTGTATTAAAACTAAAATACCAAAAGAAATTTGTCAAATAGATGATGAACTTAAGGCTATTTATCATAGTAAAGATTCTATTTGTATATGGACTTTTAAAACCAGAATTGAGAGAAACAAATTTATGGACGAAACATGTGGAATGCTAAAAAATGAAAGAGAAAATTATTATGAGTTAAATTATAAAATATAAAACTTTTTAATAACCCAACTTCAGGCTTTAGATACAATTTATAAATTTAGTAATACAATTATATAATTATGGATGCAACAATGATTATCTCACAAATATTTTTACCAATTTCTTTGGCTATTATCATGTTTGGTATGGGTTTAAATCTTGTAATTGCTGATTTTATTAGACTTTTCACTTATCCAAAGGCAGTATTTGTTGGTCTGTTGAATCAGTTAGTATTTCTTCCTTTTATTGGGTTTTCAATTATTATTCTGTTTGATTTAAACTTATCTATGGCTATTGGGATCATGATACTATCTTTATGCCCTGGCGGGCCTACAAGTAATCTTATCACGCAAGTTGCGCGAGGAAATATTGGTCTTTCTGTCACTCTAACTGCCTTGGCAAGTCTAATCACTGTTTTCACAATTCCAATCATATTATCAAAAGCCATTGCTTATTTTACAGGAGATACAGCTGTTGTTATCGAACTTCCTATACTTGAAACAATGCTTCAAATTTTATTAATAACTGTAATTCCAATCTCCATAGGCATGCTAATTCGCAAAAGAAATGAAGGTTTTTCCCTGCGAATGGAAAGACCCATGCGGATTGCGTCAACGGTTCTATTTATAGTAATTTTTTTATTAGTTATGATAGCTAATAAAGAAGATTTAATAGAGTCAATGAAAGAAGTAGGATTAGCAACATTGCTTCTTAATATATCAACCATGGGGCTTGGATATTTGACTTCAAAATTTTTTGGAATAACTGGAAAAAGTCAAATTTCAATTACAATTGAAAGTGGAATTCAAAATGGAACTTTAGCTTTTGTAATAGCTACTACCATACTAAATAACGTTGAGATGGGACTTCCCACAGGAGCTTATTCAATTTGGATGTTTATAACTGGTGGAATTTTAATGTGGCGCCTGGGTATCAAAGAAAATTAGGGTATAACCTTTAAAAAATGTAATTAATTTAAATCAAAGATGTCCTCATTATGAAAAAAACAAATTTCTTTATTTCATTCTTTATGATTGTTTTTTTTTCTTGCAATGTTGAGCATGAAAAAAATAAAACATTCAAAATTATAACATTAGATAAATTAAAAAATTATGTTGATCGCTTTAATATGAATGACAACGAAATTTACAAACAATTTATACCCAACGACGAAGCCTTAAAGTTTTTGAGCAAAAATATACCTATGATTGATCTCCCTGAAAAAGTAATTGAAGAGACATATTATTTCAGATGGTGGACCTACAGAAAACATATTAAAAATACTGAGGATGGATTTGTTATTACGGAGTTTTTACCCAAAGTTTATTGGTCGAAAAAACATAATACTATAAATTGTCCTGCAGCTCATCATATATATGAAGGAAGATGGTTAAAAGACCCGAAATATATCTCTGAATACATCAATTTTTGGCTTTATAATTCTGAAGATGGAATAAGGCAATATAGTTTTTGGATTGCAGATGCAATTCTTGCCTTTAATAAGGTTCATCGAAATGATTCCATTTTATCAAATCAATTAGTGCCACTCATAAACAATTATAATGAGTGGGTGAAAATCAGAAAGGAAAATAATCAAACTCTTTTTTATCAATGGGATGTTGCTGATGGAATGGAATTAACAGCAAGTGGTAGAATCCTAAATAAAGGAATTGAAAAATTTGGAGTAGAAGCAACCAGACCAACAATTAATAGTTATATGTATGCTGATGCTAAGGCCATATCAAAAATTGCAATTTTAAACAATGATATCAAAAAGGCAAAGGAATTTGAAAATAAAGCAAATAAAATAAAGCAGGAATTACAAAAACGTTTATGGAATAAAGATTTAAATTTCTTTACTGTCTTACCAAAAAAATATAATGAAACTACTAAAGCATTAGACGTTAGAGAATTAATTGGCTATGTACCATGGTATTTTAATTTACCTGATGATAAAGAAGAATTCTCCTTTGCATGGGAAAAAATTAAAGATTCAACAGGTTTTGCTGCTCCTTTAGGACTAACAGTCACTGAACAATCTCATCCTTATTTTAAGATTAGCTACGAAGGACATGAATGTCAATGGAATGGTCCCTCATGGCCATTTGCAACAACCCAGACTTTAAAAGCAATGGCAAATTTTTTAACTAACTATTCTAATAATAAAACTGTCACTAAAAATGATTATTATAATCTTTTGTTACAATATGCAAAACAACACAAAATAAAAAATGATAAAGGGGTAACTTTTAATTGGATTGATGAAAATTTTAATCCATTCACTGGAGATTGGATTTCAAGAACCCGACTAAAAAATTGGGAAGGAAAAGGCTGGTCTGAAGAAAAAGGAGGTGTTGAAAGGGGAAAAGATTATAATCACTCTGGATTTTGTGATCTAGTACTTTCTGATCTAATAGGAATAAAACCAAATATTAATAACTCTATTGAAATCAACCCATTAATTCCAGAGGATTGGGAATGGTTTGCAGTAGAAAATATTCATTTTCAAGGCAAAGAAATTGATTTAATTTGGGACAAAACAGGAGATCACTATGGCATTGGAAAAGGTCTTATGCTTTTTGTTGATCAAGACTTAGTTATACAAAAAGAAAAGATCCAAAAAATATTTCTAAAAATATAGAAAATACTTGTGGGCGCTGAGGGATTCGAACCCCCGACCCCTTGGGTGTAAACCAAGTGCTCTGAACCAACTGAGCTAAGCGCCCAAAACAATGACAAAGTAGTTAGAATACTTTAAAATCATTTCAGTATTTCAAATTTAACTCACAAAACTCCCTAGACTATTTTAAGAGGTTTAAACGAGAAGGCGAATATAACTAATTTTGATCAATTATGCTCAGTCAAAAGGCTCATGATGATTGCTCTCTTTAATTATATTCATTTATGGCTTCCTCAATTCTAAATATAACCTCATCTACATTTTCTTTGCTAAAACATAAAGGAGGTTTTGTTTTCAAAACATTATCATATTTACCATCAGTTCCTATCAGAATATTTCTTTCACGTAATTGATTTTTTATTAAAGTTGCTATACCTGAATTAGGTTTTTGATTTACATCAACTAATTCAACTCCTATAAATAAACCAGAACCTCTAACCTCTTTTATTAAATTGTATTGATTTTTTAATCCCATTAATTGTTTCAAATAATAGTTTCCCACATCAAAAGCCCTCTTCATCAACTCCTCTTGCTCAATAATTTCTAGAACTGCTTTACCTATTGAACATGAAACTGGATTGCCACCAAACGAGCTAAAAAACTCTACTCCTTGCTCAAAACTTTGTGCAATTGATTCAGTAGTAATAAGAGCTGCCATTGGATGACCATTCCCCATAGGCTTTCCAATTACAACCATATCTGGAAGTACATCATAACTTTCAAATGCCCAAAAATGAGTTCCGATTCGACCAAAACCTGTTTGAACTTCATCAGCAATACATAATCCACCCAGGGATCTTATTGTCGAATAAATTTTTTTTAAATAATCATTAGATATAGGAACCTGTCCAGCACAGCCTAAAATTATTTCGCTGATAAAAGCAGAGGGAGATAAATTATTACTGTTAAAAAATTTGCTCATTTTTTTAATCTCAGAATCTATAATTGATGAGGTGTTCTTTTTTAAAAGTGGGAGTTTAGTAATATGACTTGACTGACCTATTCCCTTTGAATGATTAAATTTATAATCACTGATTTCAATACCTGTTTGAGTATGGCCGTGATAACCTTGCTCCATAACAACAATCTGATTATTTCCATTATGAGCTTTTGCCATTCGAATTGCTAAATCAGATGCTTCACTTCCAGAATTAACGAAAAAAATTTTATTTAACTGAGAAGGAAAGTAGGATAATAAATGTTCCGCATAATCATTAATTTTTGAATAGAGATATCTGGTATTAGTATTTAATTTTGACATCTGTTTTTTTGCAGCCTCTAAAATAATTGGATGCGAGTGACCAACATGAGGAATATTGTTATAAGCATCTAAAAAAGTGTTACCATAAATATCGTACATGTATTGAAAAGCTGACTGCCCCATAACTATTGGAGATTTGTAACTAAGAGATAAAATTTTGCTTAAGTATTTTTGACGTTTTTCAATATATTTTTTCTCTTTCATCTGCTTTTTTATGGAGAACCCTGTCATCTTCAGATAATAATTTGTGACTTTAATTGGACCTAATAAAAACCACTTATCTAAAAGATTCCATGCATTCTCGTTGCCCTCGCTTACATAATCATTATTTGGTTGATTTAACTTTGTAAATGCAGAGTTTGAAAGACTCATACACAGTCTTAAAGCAATAATGTAGTATAATGATTCAACCTCTTTCATTTTAAGAGGAAGTACCTTATTGTAACTTTCAAGTAATATTCCAGTCCAATATAAAACATCCTCTTTGTTATAAGCTATGTAGGTCATAGCTATCGCTACCTCATTTACTAGGTTAGAATAAGATATGTCTCCAAAATCTATTAATCCATTTATTTTGTCTTTTTCAACTATAACATTCCAGTGGTTGGCATCATTGTGTATAATTGATTTTCTAAGGTGATCATAAAGAGGTACTATATTTTCCTCATACTGTTGAATAAAATAAATAACTCTATTACGAAGAAATGGATCAGAGATATAATTTGCTCTATTTTTTATTAATTCAATACATTCTATTTTCCATTCCCATTCTCGAGCTTTTACATCAGAATTATTCCAATTTCTTGTCAGCAAATTAAAATTTGCTAAAAAAGAACCCAAGGAAGAAATAATATTATTACTGATTTTACATTCAGCTATAAAATCTCCTTCTAAATAAGAAAGCATTCTAATTAAAATCTTTTTGCCTTGATGAATTAATTGTTTAACATATTCCCCGTTTTTTAGTGGTATAGGTTTTGGGTAATATTCTTTTTTATCTTTTTTTTGAAGAAATAATAAAAAATCATTCTCTGCCTTTAAGATTGAATTTATACTCAAGTCAGAATATAACTTCAGAATCAATTTATCTTTATCCGTTTTAACAAAATAATTATCATTTTCATACCCCTTAAACTTATCAAGATCAATAACATTAAATCCATATTCTTTTTTTATCAAATTCTTTAAATCCAAAGACATGTGTTTAAATTATTTTATATTTTAACAGATATTATGCTAGATATAAACTTACGAAGAATTGCTAAAAATATAGATAATGTCCTCATAAGATATGAATCAATAATGGTGTTAATTATAACTCAATAATAACGTGATATTTTTAAATGGGATATAATTTTTCTAATGCGTTTAAGCATTTAAAATCAGATAAAGTTATGGCTTTTCTAATCGAGGAATTTAGTGACAAAATAACTTTTGATGACAGATTTGACTCTAACTACCCCAAAGCAATTGCAAATTTAATTATTGAACAACAAGTTAGTTTTAAAGCAGCTATTGCAATTAAGAAGAGGTTTGATAAACTAATTAAAAATATTTCAAATCAAGAAATTTTAGATTTGGATTCAAATAAACTAAAATTAATCGGACTTTCTTCCAGAAAATGCGAGTACATTAAAAATGTATATTCATATTTCAAATCATCAAATTTTGATTTTGAAAAACATACTGATAAAGAAATTATTGAAGAGCTTACTAAAATTAAAGGTATTGGATCATGGACTGCAAAAATGTTTCTAATGTTCATTTTATTTAGAGAAAACGTATTTTCAAGCAAAGACTTAGCAATAATTAATAGTATAAAGAAAAATTATAAATATAATGAAGTAGATGCTGATGTATTGAATGAATTAACCAGTAAATGGTCACCATATAAGACTATTGCATGTCTTCTCTTATGGAAATCAATTGAAGAAAAAAATTTCTATCAATAAATCTTTGCTCCGTAGTTCAACGGATAGAACAAAAGTTTCCTAAACTTTAGATGCAGGTTCGATTCCTGCCGGAGCAACTATTTAAATCATAAAATTTCAGAAAGGACAAATGTACTTCCTCCAACAAAAATTATATCATTTTTTTTGGCTTTAGCTTTAGCTGTCTTAAAAGCTTTTTGAACAGAGGGATATGCGTTAAAATTTAAATTTAAATTTTCCCCTAATATTTTCAGTTCTTCTAATGGAAAAGCTCTTTCTATTGAAGGAGAACAAAAATAGAATTTAGAATCTAATGGAAATAAATTTATCATTTGCGAGATAGATTTATCTCCCACAAAACCAAGAACTAAATGAATTTTTTTAGCTGAAAGTTCTGAGAGTTGATCAGTAACATAAGTCATTGCTTCAACATTATGTGCTACATCAAAAATTATTAATGGATTTTTTTTTACTACTTGCCATCTTCCTCTAAACGATGTGTTTTTTTTAACATTTAAAAGTCCATCAATAATATTCTTCTTTGTTATTTTATAACTTTTAAGAATTTTCAATGCACTAACAACTGTCTTAATATTTTTCTGTTGGGGGATTCCCTTTAGATCAGAATCATAATTATCTACTTTTGCTCCATCAGAAAAGGTTATTGGAGCTGACATCTCAATGGCTTTTTTTATAAATACAGCCTTTGTTTGCTTTAATGTTTCTCCAATAACAACAGGTGTATTTTTCTTAATTATTCCTGCTTTTTCAAATGCAATATCTGACAAATTATTCCCTAAAAATTTTGTATGATCCAAACCAATATTTGTAATAATTGAAACTTCAGGAAATAGAATATTTGTCGCATCTAGCCTACCCCCCATTCCAACTTCAATAACTGCCAAATCAACTTTCTTATCGGCAAAGTAATGAAAAGCTAATCCTACAGTCATTTCAAAAAAAGAGAACTTATTTGACGTAAAAAAATTTTTATGATTAGAAATAAATTTAGTAACATAACTCTTCTCTATTTGGATATTATCTACAGTAATTCTCTCTCTAAATTCTTTTAAATGAGGTGATGTATATAACCCGACTTTGTATCCTGCCTCTTGAATTACAGAAGATAACATGTGAGCTGTTGAACCTTTACCATTAGTTCCTGCGATATGAATTGATTTAAATTTATTCTGTGGTTCATTTAAATAAGCTGATAATTTATTCATCCTAGACAAATCAGGGCGATATGCAACTTCTCCTAAATTTTGATACATAGGAAGATTTGAAAACATCCAGGAAATAGTTTCTTTATAACTTCTCAAAGATTACTTTCTAATTTTAAAATTAATCACTACAAAACCTATTTGTTTTGAAGGTGCCTTCTGATCAGGATACCATTCATGTAAAAGGGCAGTTTCTATAGCAGGTTTTAAGAGACAGGGGTGAATATTTGTGCTTCCTTTTACACCTGGTTTTGCTTCAATAACTTTACCTTTTCGATCAACAATTATTCTTACAACAACAATTCCCTCTTCATTGCATTGCTGGACTACACTTCCGTTTGATTTGAGATTTCTTCCATTAAGACCGTATCCATTTTTAAGATCTTTAAATCCTTCAATATTTAGATAAGTATTAATGTATGGATTTCCAGAATTTAATCCTTTGGTGTTTTGAGTATTATCAGCTCCTATTGGGGGATTTATATTTTTATTTATTCCTTTTTGATTAACTAAATTAGATAATATACTTTTTGTATTACTATCTATTTCAGGGTCTTGGTTTTCATTAACTATCGCTTTATTTTCAGTTAAATTTTGTTCTTTATTCTGAGTCTTGTTGTCAACTGAAATTATACTTTCTTTTTCAACCAAAACATTTTTTGAATCAGATAATTGAGATTCGTTTTCTTTTATTTCTTCAATTATTTCGTCTTCAATTACACTTTGAATAATTTTCTTTTCCTCAATAAATCCACCTTTATCTGAAACTCCAAAACTTATTTCCATTCCGTATACTATTGGGGGATCAAGGTATTTAAGTCCAAAAAAGAAAAAAATAAAAAAAAGAGATAATCCAGAAAAAAGAGTTATTACAGCTGATTTTTTTTTGTGTGGCGTGTTAAAAATTTTCATTTTGAGTCAACAGCTAGAACTACTTTAATTCCATTTTTATTCGCTAAATCCATTACATAAACAACCTCATCAATTGGAACCTTTTTTTCTGCTCTTAAAACTATAGATTTAGATTCGGATTGATTTAATTCAGTTAAAAGTTCATTTCTTACTTTAGCTCTAGAAACTCGCTTAGAATTGATGTAAAAATGTGAATTATTGTTTATTGTCACATTTACAGTATTTCTGTTTTCCGTTTTCCCCTTTGCCTCGGGTAATTTTATATCAATAGTATTAAGTTGTTTGGCAAGAGTGGATGCAATCATAAAAAAAATTAGAAGTAAGAAAACAATATCAGTCATGGAAGACATACTAAACTCTGGAGTAATCTTATTTCTTCCTTTTAAATTCATTTAAGCTGGTTCATTTAATAAATCAAAAAAATCTAACGTATTAGCTTCCATTTGATGGACAACTTTATTAGTTTTTACAACCAGGTGATTATATGTTATGTAACCAAATATTCCAACTATCAGTCCTGCAACTGTAGTTGTCATTGCTGTATATAATCCACTTGAGAGTAACTGCATATCAATATTTCCACCTGCATTAGAAATTTCAAAAATTGATATTATCATTCCTATAACTGTTCCTAAAAACCCTATCATTGGTGCTGCTCCAGAGATAGTTGCTAAAACACTAACATTTTTTTCGAGTTTATAAACCTCAATCCTACCAGCATTTTCAATTGCTGTATTTATATCTTCAAGTGGTCTTCCAATTCTTGAAATACCTTTTGAAATTAATCTTGCAACGGGTTTATCTTCTTTTAAACATAGATTAAGTGCCCCATCTAGTTTATGATTCAAGACATAAGTTCTAATTTGATTCATGAAATTTACACTTAATTTAGAAGCAGATTTAATTGCAAATAGTCTCTCAAAATAAATATATACAACTACTAATAGTAAAATAAAAAGAACTCCTATAATAATTTGAGCTCCTATTCCGCCACTAATAATTAGTTGAATTAATGAAATCGATTTTTCATTTTGTAATGGTGAGTCTTGAAAAATTAAAAACATTTTATATCAGCTGGTTTATTATTTAAACGCCATTTTATTTCAAAAATTTTATCTTATAGAAAAAAATTCCTTATCAAAATAAAAGTTAGAGAGCCAGCTAAAAAACCGATGGCTGCCAGCCAAGTTATTTTCTTTAGATACCAGAAAAAATCAATTCTTTCCATTCCCATTGCAACGACCCCTGCAGCAGATCCTATAATCAACATACTTCCACCAGTCCCAGCTGAAAAAGCAATAAAATGCCATAATGGATGATCAATTAATTCTGAAAACATTCCCATACTAGCGGCTACTAATGGTACGTTATCTATTATTGCTGAGCCAATTCCCAAAAGAATAACTACTATATCAGTATTTGGAATTGTATCATTGAGTAATTCAGCAAATTCAAAAAGCATACCCAAGGACTCCAGAGCAGCAACTGCCATTAAAATGCCAAGAAAGAATAAAATACTGGGCAATTCAATTTTAGATAATGATTTATGAACTGGACTGTGGCTAGAATCCTGATCATGAATTTCATCAATTGAAGTAATATTTATTTTTGATTTACTTAAAATTTCTGCAAAAGTAGCAACAACCGCTAGTGATAACATCATACCGACATATGGTGGAAGGTTAGTAACTACTTTGAATACAGGTACAAAAATAATTGCAGAAAGTCCTAGATATAACATCATGGCACCTCTTTTGTCAGGAGCATCGTTATCATCCTTGCCTTGATTTGAAATATTTCCCTTAAAAGCAGGTAAAAATGTTGCTGCAATAACAGGAACTACAGCGCAAACTATTGATGGAATTAGAAGGTATGAAATTAATTTAACTGTTGATACTTTTTTTCCAATCCATAACATTGTGGTGGTTACATCTCCAATGGGAGACCAAGCTCCACCAGCATTAGCACAAATAACTATTAAACCAGCGAACCAAAGTCTTGTATTTCTGTCTTTTACAACCTTTTGCAAAATGGTTATTAAAACTATTGTTGCCGTTAGATTATCAATAATTGCGGATAAAATAAATGCTAAAAAGGCAAAAATATACAGAAGGCCTTTTTTACTTGTTGTTTTGATAAAGCTTTTAATTGTAAAAAAGCCATTGAAATAGTCTATTATTTCAACTATTGTCATTGCTCCTAATAAAAAAATTAAAATTTCAGCAGTTTTACCAAGATGATGTAACAAAACCTCATCAATATGAGTAGGTTCAAGTTCTTTTAATACTGTATTTACTTCAAAAACAGGCAAATGAGTTAATGAAATTAGAGCCCAAAGAAGCGCCATCATTCCAAGTGCTGGTATTAATTTGTCAATTTTGAGACTATGTTCAAGAGTAATCAAAAGATATCCCAAACTAAAAATTGATATTAATATTATTTCCATAATTTTTTAAAATTAAAAAATGAAAATATAAAAAAAAATTAAACTAAGGATGAAAAATTTTACCTGATGAGTGATCTATTTTTGAACCAGTAACTGATTTTAAACAATTAATTTCATCTCGGTATTTTAAAACTCCTAAAAAACCAAAAATTAAAGCTTCCTTAAAGTCAATTAGTGACTTTCCAGGTAAAATTAGTTCTGTACTTGAATATTTCCTGATTTGTTCAATAAGAAACATATTATATGCTCCTCCTCCAGTAATCAATGTAGAATTAGATTGATTTAAATTTTTAGCAATTTCCTCAGATACATGGATTAAATAGGTATGCAATAAATCAAAAATCGGATAAGTTGAAAAATATTTTAACAAGGGAAATACTTCAGCTTTAACCCACTCAATTCCGAGCGATTTAGGTGGCTTAAGTTTATAAAATTTTAGATCTGTAAGCTTACAATATAAATCTTTAATAAGTTTACCTTTCCTTGCATTTAACCCTTCATTATCAAATTCTAATTTTAGTTTTTTTGATAGAAAATTAAAAACTGTATTCACCGCACAAATATCATAAGCAATAATTTCATTTCTTGATTTAATAGAAATATTTGCAAATCCGCCAAGATTTAGACAAGCATCATATTTTTTAAAAAGTAATAGATCTCCAATAGGAACAAGAGGAGCGCCCTGACCGCCAAGCAAAATATCACCGATTCTAAAATCACAAATAACAGTTTTACCAAGATAATTTGCTAGGTCTTGAATATTACCAATTTGAAAAGTATATCCTTCAGAAGGTTGATGGAAAATTGTATGTCCGTGTGATCCAATTAAATCAATTTCCCTAATTGAGTTTTCTTGAATAAACTCATTTATCCTAGAAGCTAAAAGCTCCGTATAGTGAACATTTAAAACTTCAAGCTCATTATTCCTCAAATAATGAGATGTTTCAAGCTTATTTTTCCAATGTTTATCATATTTGTAAGTTTTTGCAAAAAGAATTTCATATTTCCAAGATTTAGTTTTTTTAAAATTAATGTAAGCAATATCTATCCCATCTAGTGAAGTTCCGGACATAACTCCTATAACATTATAATTTTCAGTTAGCATAATTTTATTTTTTTTAAAAAAAACACAAGCTATTCTTTATGATTTTCTAACAAAATCCTAAATAAATTAATTATTTCTAAATATATCAAGCCAAAAATTAATATTTGATAATTATTACCTATTTATAATATAATAATATCGGTTTATATCCCATAAAATTTATTTTTGTATTCTTCTTAAAACTTAATCTATGTTCCCTAAAGAACAAGGACTTTATTCGCCAAAATTTGAACACGATAACTGTGGAGCTGGTTTCATTTGTAGTTTAAAAGGAAAAAAAACTAATGATATTATTCATAAGGCCCTTGATATACTATGTAAGCTTGAACATAGAGGGGCTGTTAGCTCTGATGGAAAAACTGGTGATGGAGCTGGAATTTTAATTGAAATTCCTCATGATTTCTTTATAAGTAAATGTGATTTTAAAATCCCAAAAATTAATGACTATGCAGTTGGAATGATGTTTCTCCCATCAAAAAAAGATGAAAGAAAAATTTGTATTGAATCTTTTAAAAAAGAAATTTCAAATCAGGGACTTAAAATTATAGGCTGGAGAGATGTCCCAGTTGACAAAAAACATATGGGCAAAATCGCTTCGAAAACTGAGCCATTTTTTAAACAAGTTTTTATTTCGAAGGGAGAAAAAGAAATTTCTGAAGCTGAATTCAATATCAAACTTTACATTGCAAGAAAAACATCTGAGAATTTAATCAGAAATTCCAAGTTATCTCAAAAAAATTACTACTATTTTTCCAGTCTTTCTCCCAGAACAATCATATATAAAGGGCTTTTAACTCCTCAGGATATTGGTAAATATTTTATTGATCTAAATGATTCAAATCTTGTTACCAAATTAGCATTAGTTCACCAAAGATTTTCGACAAACACTTTCCCTACTTGGGATTTGGCTCAACCTTTTAGATACATGTGTCACAATGGAGAAATTAATACATTCCGTGGTAATTTAAGTAGGATGAAAACCAGAGAAGAAATATTTGAAAGTAAGCTATTTGGAGAAGATATTAAAAAAATTTCACCAGTTATTGTGCCAGACAAATCAGATTCAGCATCAATGGATATGGTTGTAGAATTTCTTCTTTTAACCGGAAGATCATTACCTGAAGTAATGATGATGTTAGTCCCTGAAGCATGGGAAAAACATCATTTCATGAATGAGAATAAAAAGTCTTTTTATAAATATAACTCATGCCTAATGGAACCATGGGATGGGCCTGCCTCTATTCCTTTCACAGACGGAAAATTTTTAGGAGCCCTTTTAGATAGAAATGGTCTAAGACCATCGAGATATTCTGTTACAAAAGATGGATATGTAATAATGTCATCTGAGACAGGAGTTCTAGATATCAAACCTGATAACATTTTAAAACATGGGAGGCTAGAGCCTGGAAAAATGTTTCTGGTTAATATGGATGAGGGAAGAATTATAGAAGATGATGAAATTAAAATGCAAGTTGTACAAAAATATCCCTATAAAAAGTGGTTAGAAAATTATTTGTTGCCTTTAAAAAACATAAAATATACAGGAAATATTACTCCCACTGAAAAAGAACCTTTTGAAACAAGGTTAAGGTTATTTGGTTATACTCAAGAGGATCTTAAAACAATTATTTATCCTATGGCAATAGAAGCTAAGGAGTCTATTGGGGCTATGGGAAATGATACTCCGCTTGCAGTTTTATCAAATCGTCCGCAACTGATATATAATTATTTTAAACAACTTTTTGCTCAAGTAACAAATCCGCCGTTAGATGGTATTAGAGAAGAAATAATAACTGATACTAGTTTAACTATCGGGAATGACTATAATGTTTTTGAAATCTGTCCCGAACAATGTAAAAAAATGTTCATTAAAAATCCTGTAATATCTAATGAGGATCTAGATAAAATAAAATATATAAAGCATAAAGATTTCAAAACTATTTCTATTAATGTTTTATATAAAATTGATGATGGACTAAGTGGAATAAAAAAAGCTTTAAGTAAAATTATTTTAAACGTTTCGAAAGCCCTCGAAAATGGAGTCAATATTATTATTTTATCAGATCGAGGTACCTCAGCAAAAAAAGCGCCTATCCCCATGCTATTGGCTTGCTCTCATGTACATCATGGTTTAAAAAAGATTAATAAAAGATCTAAATTTGACATTATAATTGAATCTGCAGAACCTAGAGAACCTCACCATTTTTCTCTTCTTTTTGGATATGGGGCCAGTGCAATTAATCCATACATGGTAAATGAAATTATTGAATGGCAAGTAAAAAATAAAACCATCAAAATAGATACTGGTAAGGCAATTGACAATTTTAATAAAGCAATTGCAAAAGGTATAATTAAAATCATGAATAAAATTGGAATATCAACACTACATTCATATCGTGGTGCGCAAATATTTGAAGCTCTTGGATTAAATCAAAATTTTACAAATAAGTTCTTCTCTGAAACTCCCTCAAGAATTGAGGGTATTGGTCTTAAAGAAATTGAAAATGAAATATCAGAAAGACATAAAAAAACATACACTGAAAAAACTATTGATGGATTATCTCTTGAAATAGGAGGAGAATATAGATGGAGAAGAAATGGAGAGGAACATTTATTTAATCCTTTCACTATCTCTAAACTTCAACAGTCAGTTAGACAATCAAGCTATGAAACGTATGAAGTTTATTCAAATATTATAAATAATCAAAATGAAAAATTAATGACCTTAAGGGGCTTATTTGAATTTACAGATTATGAACCCATTACTATAGATGAGGTAGAGCCTTGGACCGAAATAGTTAAAAGATTTAAAACTGGTGCTATGTCATTAGGTTCATTAAGTTCAGAGGCCCATGAAAATCTTGCAATTGCAATGAATAGATTAGGAGGAAAGAGCAACTCAGGAGAAGGTGGTGAAGATCCAAAAAGATTTATAAAAGACAAAAATGGAGATTCTAAAAATAGTGCAATTAAACAAGTTGCTTCTGGAAGATTTGGAGTTTCTAGTAATTTTTTGACAAATGCTGAGGAAATACAAATAAAAATGGCGCAAGGAGCAAAGCCTGGTGAGGGTGGGCAACTACCTGGAAAGAAAGTTGATCCCTATATTGCATCAGTGAGAAATTCAACTCCATATGTTGGCCTTATTTCTCCGCCACCCCATCACGATATTTATTCAATAGAGGATTTAGCTCAGCTAATATATGATCTTAAAAATGCAAATAGAAAAGCACGAATCAATGTTAAGCTAGTTTCAGAAGTTGGAGTTGGAACAATAGCAGCAGGGGTCGCTAAAGCTAAAGCAGACGTTATTTTAATCTCTGGATATGATGGTGGGACTGGAGCATCTCCTCTCACTTCTTTAAAACATGCTGGATTGCCTTGGGAACTTGGAGTGGCTGAGGCACAGCAAACTCTTGTTCTAAATGACTTAAGATCACGAGTAGTTTTAGAATGTGATGGACAAATGAAAACCGGAAGGGATGTTGCAATAGCTTGCCTTTTAGGTGCTGAAGAATTTGGTTTTTCAACTGCTCCACTTGTTGCTTCTGGATGTATCATGATGCGAGCATGTCATCTAAATACTTGTCCAGTTGGGATTGCTACTCAAGATCCTGAATTAAGAAAAAACTTTTCTGGCAAACCAGAACATGTCATTAATTTCATGCATTTTATTGCTGAAGAGCTCAGGCATATAATGGCTAAATTAGGTTTTAGAAACATCAATGAAATGGTTGGTCAATCTCAAAAATTGAATATGCGAAAAGCTATTAAACATTTTAAAGCAAAAGGTATTGATTTATCAAAAATTCTCTATAGACCAAAAGTTTCAAAAAAAATAAAAATATACAATACAAAGAGTCAAGATCATAACCTTGAAAAAGTTTTAGACAATAAAATATATAGAAGCATTAAAAATGAAATCAAGAATAAAATTCCTATTTCTTTAAAAATGAAAATTAAGAATACCAACAGGTCAACTGGTGCTATTTTGAGTAATGAAATATCTAAAATCTACGGAGCAGAGGGTCTTCCTGATGATACTATAAAAATACTTTTTAATGGAACGGCAGGTCAGAGTTTTGGGGCATTTTGTGTTAAAGGCGTTACAATGAAAATTATGGGTAATTGTAATGATTATTTTGGCAAAGGACTTTCTGGCGGAAAATTAATAGTTCAAGTGCCAAAGGAATCATCTTTTGAAGCCGACAAAAATATTATAATTGGTAATGTTGCGCTTTATGGAGCTACAAGTGGAGAAATATATGTTAATGGTATAGCTGGTGAGAGATTCTGTGTAAGGAATTCAGGAGCAAGCGCTGTTGTTGAAGGAATAGGAGATCATGGTTGTGAGTATATGACAGGAGGTGTTGCTTTAATACTTGGTGATTTTGGAAGAAATTTTGCAGCTGGAATGAGTGGTGGGATTGCATACCTTTATATTGGAGATGGAAATTATGACTCAAATAAATTTAATTTAGAAATGGTTGAACTAGAAGATCTTGAAAAACAAGATAAAGAAACTATTTTTAATTTAATTTCTAATCATTTTAAATATACTGAAAGTAAAAAAGCTAAAAAAATTATTGATTCCTGGTCAAAAGAAATGAAAAAATTCATCAAAGTAATGCCCACAGATTATAAACGCGCATTAGAAATATTAGCTAAAGAAACAACTAAAAACTGAAATTTTTATGGGGAAAATTAAAGGTTTTATGCAATATGATAGGTTAGATGAATCATCTATATCTCCAAAGAAAAGAATAAAAAATTATAAAGAATTCACAATTGCACCTAAAACTTCAGAACTTCAAAAACAAGGAGCTAGATGCATGGATTGTGGCGTACCCTTTTGTCATAGTGGCTGCCCTCTAGGAAATTTAATTCCTGATTTCAATGATGCTGTCTATAGAAACGAATGGAAAGAAGCTTTAGATATTTTGCATTCAACAAATAATTTTCCTGAATTTACTGGACGGCTTTGCCCTGCTCCATGTGAAAAATCATGTGTCTTGGGTATAATTGATCCTCCTGTTTCTATAGAACTAATTGAGAAATATATTGTTGAAAGAGGATTTAAAGAAGGATGGATTGAGCCAAAAATTCCAAAAATCAGAACTGGTAAAAAAGTTGCAATAATTGGATCTGGTCCTGCTGGATTAGCAGCTGCACAACAGCTCAACAGAGCTGGACATCAAATAACAGTTTATGAAAGAGATAAAAAAATAGGTGGTCTTTTAAGATATGGAATCCCAGACTTCAAATTAGAAAAAAACATAATTGATAGGCGTATTGATATTTTAAAAAAGGAACAAATAGAATTTATATGTGAAAAAGAGATTGGTAAAGACATATCTGTAAAGGAAATAGAAGATAAATTTGATGCTATTTTAATATCAACCGGATCTACTATAAAAAAAGAATTACCAATTCCTGGATCAAATCTTGAGGGAGTAGTTCAAGCCATGGATTTTCTCCCATATAATAATATGTTAGTTAATGGAGAAACATCATATGATGCAAAAATGTCAGCGAAAAATAAAAATGTTATTGTGATAGGTGGTGGAGATACTGGATCTGATTGTATTGGCACATCTAATAGGAATGGAGCTAAAAGTATTACAAATTTTGAAATAATGCCTAAACCTCCAAAATTAAGAAATGATGATAACCCTTGGCCATTTTGGCCATTCACACTTACAACAAGCTCTTCTCATCAAGAAGGAAGTCAGAGAGAATGGAATATTTTAACAAAAAGTTTTATTGGAGATAAAAATGGAAAACTCAAGGGTTTAAAAACAGTTTTTGTTGAATGGGAAAATAAATCAGGTGAAAAGCCTAAACTAAAAGAAATTAAAGGTAGTGAAAAAGAGTGGCCATGTGAACTCGCATTATTAGCTCTTGGTTTTTCTGGACCTGAAAAATCTCTACCTGAAAAATTAGGGATAAAATTAAATAAAGAAGGAAACATAGAAAGCAAGAATGATTATGGAACTCAAAATGATAAAATTTTTGTGGCAGGGGATTGTCGAAGAGGCCAATCACTAATAGTTTGGGCTATATCAGAAGGCCGTGAGGCAGCAAATCAGATTGATTCTTATTTGTCAGGAAATTCACTTCTAACAAAGAAAAATATTTCTGGAGATTTACCTTTGAAATAAAATTTTTTACTGAAAAAAATTCCAAACTAATCCAAATCTAATTACTGAATCTTTGTAGGGATTGAATGGAGCTGAGTAATAATTATATCCTGTTTCAGGACTATTAAAATGTTCAAACTTAAAATATATTCTAGTTTGTTGAACTTTAGCGTTTATAAAAAAATCAAGTCTAGGATATTCACCTATTTTTCTGTCATTTTGTGACGCAAATTCACCTATTAGCCCACTATAACGATCAGCATAGTATTTACTAAAAAACTGAAAATTTAATCCAGTTTGTAAATAAAGAGCCTTTTTAAACATTTCTGTTGAAAAAACTATTGTGTTTCGGGTAATAAATTCAGGAACATTCAAAACATTAAATGAATCTTCTTGATCATTAATTTGCTTCACTTTTTGATATTGAATAGTATTATAAAGAGAAAATTTACCAATACTTAATTGTTGAAAAAGTCTAATTTTCAAATAATCAATTTCTCCCTCAAATTGAAAAGGATAGATTTGAAGCTGATCAGATATATTAGATTCTTCAAGAATATTTTGTCCGTCCTCAAGAGGAGAAACTTTAAAATATGAATAATTGTTTAATCTCTGGAAATTAAAGTCTAAATTAAACCAACTTAAATTACCAAAATTCAGTCCAAAAGTCTTATATACTTGATTTTCTAGTTCAAGATTATCCCAGTTATGATTTATAAAATCACTCATATGAATTTGAAAATTAAAATTTGGAGCTACTGAGTGAAAGTTAATTCTTGCTTTTACAAACCATTTTTGATTCCAAGTTTTATTTATGTTGATATCAAATTTTTGAGTAGCAAAATCTTTCTTAATAGAATTATATGAGCTTGCACTAATTTCATAACCCTTTAAAATCTTTTGCCAATTTAAAAAAATTGCTAATTGATTCTTTTTTAAAGTTTTGTTTTCAATTGGATCGTCAATTTCCTCATTATCTTTCTGAAGATCATATAGTTTTGTTTTTAAAACATAATCCCATAAAGTATGACTAAAGCCAAATTTTACTAATCCAATTTTTTCATCTCTAAATAAAGCGCATAAATCATTTTCTACAACTCTAAACTTTGATCTATCATCAATAAAGGGCCATAAATAATCTCCGAAAAATCTCTTAGGTGAAGTATCAATGTACGCAAACTCCTTAGTTTCATGATTTAAAGTATGTCCAATAGTTAAAATCTTTTTTCTTTCATAATTCTTTAGAGTATCTGATTTTTCCATGATGACAGCATAATTATGATCAATAAAGTAACGTTTTCCTTTAAGTCTATTATCTGCTTCCTCATTCGTGAATAATCTTGATCTATCTAAAAATCCATCATAATCAAAATCCTCTATGGCTTTCTCATAAAAATAGACATTCAGAGAGTCTAAGCCTCCATTAATTTGATTATCTAATCTTTGCGCTACAAAATGAATTCTTTGATTATATCTATAGTCACGCGAGGTATACATAGTACCCATACGAAAATGAGTTCCATTAGTCATGGAAGAAACATAATTTCCAAGAGATCTTAAACCCTTATGAGCTATTGAAAAATTAAATCTGGGAGAAGTGTTAACTGTAATCAAAGCATCTAATAATTGTCCTTGCTCCAGAGTAGTTTTGAAAAAAAGTTCAGTCAGTGCCGTAGGGACCTCAAAATATGGAAAATCTTCCTTTTCCATATATCCAAAATGTTTTGCTCTAGCCCCCATTTGTGGCTTTAATTTCTCATTATTAAAATCATATCCAAGTTTATTGAATCCCTGAGCAGTATTATGAAGTGGTAGAAGCTCAAAGTAATCTTTCCTTAAATAATTAAAACTATACTCCTTTTTTATATTAAGTGTTGTATCGACAAATTCCTGTGAACCGTCAAAATAAAAAATCCTGTAGTCTTGAATTGTTACATCTTCAATTTTTTTTACTGGTTTTGGAGCAATTATTCTAAGTCTTTTTTGAACAAGTGATAAACTGTCTCTTACATTCAAAAGAGAGTCTAATTTTGATGAGAGAGAGTAAAAGAAAAATCCAATAGCTCCTCCATTTTCTATTATTTTTTTGTTTAAGTTAACTTTTAGAAGGCTATCCTTGAGTTTATTTGTCATCACTTGACTGGACTTTTCTTTTTGTTTAATAGGCAAAGAATCTTTTGAAATTGGAGAATCAATTTTTTGGGAACTTAAAGTCCAAAAACTGAAAATGAAAATAATAACTAAAACTTTGATCAGTAATTGCATTCTGATTACGAAGTTAAAACAAATGTAATTATCTTGTCTAGTGAAAATTTAGGTAATTGCTAAAAAGACAACTTACAAGCTTAATAGAAGCCGGAACTGATGAAGCAGGAAGAGGATGCCTAGCTGGTCCTGTTACTGCTGCTGCAGTAATATTCCCAAAAAATATATCAATACCAAAAATAAATGATTCAAAAAAACTAACAGAAAATCAAAGAAATCAGCTATGTAAAGAAATTGAATCAAAATCAATAGCTTTTTCTGTTCAACATGTCATGCAAAATGAAATAGATAAATTAAATATTTTAAATGCAAGCATCAAAGCAATGCATAAGGCTTTAGAAAAACTCTCACTTTACCCAGAATTTATTGCTGTTGATGGCAATAAATTTAAAAATTTTAAAAAAATCCCACATAAATGTATAATCAAAGGAGACTCAAAATTTCAGCATATAGCAGCTGCTTCAATATTAGCCAAAACTTATCGTGATAAATACATGAAATTAATTCATCAAAAATTTGAAAAATATTATTGGGATAATAATAAAGGATACCCCACAAAAAAACATAGAGAGGCCATAAAAAAATATGGTGTTACAATACATCACCGTAAATCATTTAATCTATTTTCAAAACAAACCGAATTAAACTTATTCTAATCTTAACCACTTGTTGAAAAAATAATTTTAAATATTAAAAATAGATATATGTAGGGCTAGATGAGTTTTATATTTTTGACAAATGATTAAAGAGGTTTTTAAACTTTTATTAGTATTATTTTTTTTAGGATGTGATAGCGAACCGAAAAAAAACTTTAAATCATTTGATTATCTTCCGCAAAACACTTTTCTAGTTATTAAAGTAAATGAAATTTCTCAAATAAAATCCTCTAGTTTACTTTCAAATGTCCTTTCAATTGAAAAAGACTATAAGGAGAGACTTAATAAATTACAACCATCTTTTAACAGTGAAGAAGTATTATTTTTCTTTACGGGAATAGGTAAAAGTAAAGATGCGATTAGTTTTATTTCAAAAATTGATGAAAGTGATACAATTGAATTAGGAAATAAAAAAATTATTTACAGTGGAATTGAAATTGGAATAAGTGAACTCAAGGATAAAACAAAAATTTACACATCAATTATTGATGAGTTTGAGATCGTATCTGAATCAAAACTAGTTATAGAAGATTGCATAAGAAACTATTTAAATAATAAAAAAGGAATAATTAATAATAGGTTTCACCAACTAACTCAAATAATGGATAGTGAAAGTAATGTTAATATTTTTATTCATCCTCAAGCAAAAAAAATCCTGAGCAAATTCTTCCCTTATGTCCCAATTTTTCCTAAAACTGGTAAAGAGTGGATTGGATTAGATATGGATTTTTCTTCAGACATATTTTCATTAAACGGAATTGTTTTTATTAATGATTCTCTGCCTAATTTTTTAGATTTAATAAAAGATCAAGAACCAACAGAAGTAAATATTCCAAAAATTATTCCTAACAATTTTTCAACATATTTTGGTTTAACAATTGAAAATGTTCAACAACTTGAAGAAAATTTTAAAAAGTACATAATTAAAAGTAACCTCCCTATAAAAGAAATAAATTTTACAACAATTTCAGATATTAATGAAATTGGTTGGTTAAGACAAGATGAAAATAAAGCAGTAATTTTTCATTCAAACAATACTGAGACAAATAGACTTTTAAAATACACCTATGGAAATGAAAAAAAATATCGCTCAAATATTTATTATTCAGTTCAACTTCCAAATGAGATTGAAAACTTTCTTAATATTTCTGGTGAAAAAACTGATTTAAAGTGGCTAATGCAAATAGATTCTTTTTTTATTTTAAGTGAAAATGAATCCCTACTAAAAACCATTTTTAGTAATTATAAAAGCGGAAGCACTGTTTCAAGAGATAATAATTTTAAGTCTCTTAAACAAACTCTTTCAAATAACAGTTCTTTTATTTGGTTAGGAAATTCATCAAAATTGATTCCAAAATGGGGAATAAATACATACAAAAAGGGAGTTTTGAAAAAAATTAATTTAAAAGAGTTTCCACTAATTGCGATTCAAGGTATAATTGAGGAAAAATATTCACACCTCCATTTTAAAATTCAAAAAAACTTACCTAAACAGAAAAAAAATACTGCAATCAATCAATATAACATAAGTTTAGAAAATAATTCTTTAAAATCTCCAAAATGGATCAAAAATCATAGGTCTAAAGAAATGGATATCGTAATTCAGGATAACCAAAATATATTATACCTTTTCTCAAATAAGGGAAAGTTATTCTGGAAAAAAAAATTAAATGGTAAAATATTAGGAGATATTGTACAGGTAGATTTATATAAAAATAAACGTCTTCAAATGGCTTTTAGAACTAAGGATAGATTTTTAATCATAGATCGTAATGGGAAAATTGTCAAACCATTTAACATAAAACTAAATAATAGTGATCTTGAAATTCCCTTATCTGTTTTTGATTATGATTCAAATAGAAATTATAGATTTTTAATCGTAAATAATACCTCAGTTTTAATGTTAGACAGTAAAGGGAAAAAAGTCTCTGGATTTAATCCAAAATTAATTAAAGAAAGAATTACTCGCGCCCCTAAACATATAAGAATATCGGGTAAAGATTACTTGATTTTTAAGCAAAAAAATAAATTAAGGATTTTGAATCGAAAAGGACAGGATAGAATCAAATTAAGTGATGATATAGAATTTAGTAATAATGCAATATTTTCATATTTAAATACTTTCACAACTACTGATAAAGAAGGTAACTTAATCCAAATTGATACTAAAGGCAATTTATTTAGAACAAAATTGNATCTTGGTAANAATCATTANATAGANTCAACAACTAAATCTTTAGTCACTTTTTCTGAAAATATTTTAACCATAAAAGGGATGCCAATAAAACTTCCCTTTGGAAATTATACGAGACCTAAAATATTTTACATTAACAATACTCTCTATATTTCTATTACTGATTTACAAGAGGAAAAGGTATACCTTTATTACAGTAATGGTAATTCAGTTGGAGGGTTTCCTGTATATGGCTCATCTGAAGCAGACCTGGCAAATGCTGACAATGATGAATCAATTGAGCTAACCGTTATGTCAAGCGATAAAGAAATTTTAATATATCAAATTAATGAAAACTAAATCCAAGTTTCAATTTCAAAAAGATCAATAAAATGCTTTGTAATACTTTTTTTAACCTCAGAAAGCAAAATTTTTTTACCAAGCTGTTCTCTCATGGAGGTAACTCCCTTATCATTAATTCCACATGGAACTATATGATTAAACTGATCCAAATTTGTATTTACATTTAATGACATTCCATGCATTGTTACCCATCGACTAGCTCTTACTCCAAAAGCACATATTTTTTTAGTAGAAAGTTTGCCATTTTTGACCCAGACACCTGTTTGGCCAGAAATTCTGAAACCTGAAATACCATAATCTGAAAGTGTTGTAATAACAACTTCTTCTAATGTTCTTAGATATTTATGAATATCAGTAAAAAAATTGTCAAGATCTAAAATAGGATAAACAACAATCTGTCCAGGACCATGGTAAGTTATATCACCTCCTCTGTTTGTTTTGAAAAATTCTATTCTCTTTTCCCTTAAAAACTTCTTACTGGTCAGCAAATTATTAATGTTTCCACTTTTACCAAGAGTGTAGACAGGATGGTGCTCAACAAAGAGTAAAAAATTATTTGTCTGAAATAATTTCTTTTTTCCGTAGTTTGATTTTTTAACTTTAATTATCTCTGAAAAATACTTTTCTTGCTCATCTAAACCAGATTGATAAGAAATTTTACCTAAATCTTTAATAATTAATTTTTTATTCTTATTTGTCATTAAATAAAAGCTGAAAAGTTTGTGAAAAAAATCCTTTTTCAAAGATATAAATTTTCATTCCCCATTAATGTATACTAGTTATCTTTGTAGAAATTAGTTTTTCAAATGAGCTATCTTTCAGAACAAGAAAAAATAAGAAGAGAGAAACTTCAAGCCCTAAAAAAATTAGGAATTGCTTTATATCCAGCAGACCTATATCCCATAAATTCTAACTCAAAAGAAATTAAAGATAATTTTACTCCAGGGAAAAAAGTCATTATTGCTGGAAGATTAATGTCGAGAAGGATTCAAGGGAAAGCAAGTTTTGCTGAATTACAAGATTTTTATGGTAAAATTCAAGTATATTTTAATCGAGATGAACTTTGCCCAGGAGAAAATAAAGAGCTTTATAATGAAGTTTATAAAAAACTACTTGATATAGGAGATATAATTGGTTTAGAGGGAGAACTATTCAAGACTCAGGTTGGAGAAAAAACTTTAATGGTAAAAAATCTAAAATTATTAAGTAAAAGTCTTCGCCCATTACCTATTCCAAAAACTGATTCTGAAGGAAATATTTATGATCATTTCAATGACCCTGAATTAAGATATCGTCAACGTTATTTAGATTTAATACTTAATCCCAAAGTGAAAGAAGTTTTCCTTAAAAGATCTAAGATATATGATTTGATAAGAGCTTTTTATAATGATAAAAATTATGTTGAAGTTGAAACTCCCATTCTTCAACCTATTCCTGGAGGTGCCTCAGCAAGACCATTTGTTACTCATCATAACACATTAGATATGCCCTTATATCTTAGAATTGCAAATGAACTATACTTAAAAAGACTAATTATTGGTGGATTTCCCGGAGTATATGAATTTTCAAAAGATTTTAGAAATGAAGGTATGGATCGCTCACACAATCCAGAATTTACAGTATTGGAACTTTACGTTGCCTATAAAGATTATTTTTGGATGATGGAAACTACAGAAAAACTTCTTGAAAAAGTTGCTGTTGGAGTGAATGGTGATACAAAAGTAAAAATATCAAATAAAGAAATTAACTTCAAACCACCCTATCCCAGAATTCCAATTTATGAAGCAATAAAAAAGCATACTGGAATTGATATCTCTACCATGGATGAGTATCAAATTAAAGAAAGTGCAATAAAAATGGGAATAGAGATTTCTGATTCTATGGGGGAAGGAAAAATAATTGATGCCATTTTTGGAAAAAAATGTGAAGAGCATTATATCCAACCCACCTTTATAATTGATTACCCAAAATCTATGAGTCCATTAACTAAAGAACATCGAAAAGAAAAAAATCTTACGGAAAGATTTGAACTAATTGTTAATGGTAAAGAAATAGCTAATGCATACTCTGAGTTGAATGATCCAATAGATCAACGTAAAAGATTTGAAAATCAGTTATTGCTTAGTGAAAAAGGAGATGATGAGGCAATGTTTATTGATCAAGACTTTTTAAAAGCTTTAGAATATGGTATGCCTCCAACATCCGGTATTGGTATTGGTATTGATAGATTAACAATGATTTTAACTAACTGTGATTCTATACAAGAAGTAATTTTTTTCCCACAGATGAGACCTGAAAAGAAATCATTAGACATGAATGAAGAAGAAAAGAGAGTTTTTGAGTCTCTAAAAAAAGTAAAGCAGATTTCTTTAATTGAACTTAAGGAAAAAAGTAATTTAAGTGGGAAAAAATGGGATAAAACAATCAAATCATTAGTTAAAAAAAACCTAGTCAAAGTGATTAAGGAAAATGATTCCTTTTTTGTTAAAAGATTTCAATAAAGTAGGGTATGCTTTTTCTACTTTGGTAAGAGTTTATAAGACAAAATAATAATCATGAAAAAAATCGCAGTCCTATTAATTCTCTTTTTTGCAAATATTTCAGTATGTCAGCAATCAACTGATAAATCAAATACAATATTAAATCCAGAAGAAGAAGCAATCCTTCAAACAAAACAACTCTCACTTCGACTAGATCTTACTAAAATTCAAGAGGAAAAAATTATAGATTTTTTAAAATTACATTTAATTGAAGGTCAAAAAATCAGACAAAAAAGAAAAAAAGGAATGTTTAAAAAAAATTCTTTTGATTTAAAGGTGCAATTTTTAGATCATCAAAAATTACTTCAAGAACAATTCAAATTAATTCTAGATAAAAACCAATATATCGAATGGAAATCTCTTCAGAAATTTAGAAAAGAAAATATAAGAAAAAAAAGAGCTAAAATTAAAAATTAAAGAAATAATCATAAAACTTTTAAAATGCTTAATCTCTATTCTTTGACTTTAATTTTGATGTATTGACCAATATAAATTGTTTTATTTTTTATTTTATTTTGATCAATTAGATCTTTGATATCTACATTATATTTTTTTGATATGGAGAATAAAGTATCCCCTTTTAATACTTTGTGAATAATTATATCATATTTTTTTCCCTCCTTCTTATTTAAACCTGATGTTTTGAGATTTGAATTATCGAATCTGGATAAATTGTATCTTTCTATCAGACTAATTAGCTTTGTTGAATATTTTGGATCAGTAGCATAACCTGCTTTTTTTAAACCTTTTGCCCATCCTACATAATCATTTGATTTTAGATCAAACAAAAAAGAATATCTGCTTCTATGCTTTAAAAATATTGAGTGATCATAATATGATTCTAATGGGTTTAAATATACTCTGAAACACTCGCCCTTCTCATCATCATCATAATAAATACGACCTCCTTTCCAGTTTTTATGACACTTAATTCCAAAATGATTGTTAGCATTTTTAGCTAAATATCCAATTCCCATTCCAGACTCTAAGAGGCCCTGAGCTAATGTAATACTTGCAGGTATGCCATATTTATTCATTTCCGATTTAGCAACTGAAGAATAAGTTTTTATATAAAGTTCAGCTCTATCAAAAGAGGTTATTTTTTGATCTTCATTTTCAATAACCGATGATTGTTTAATGGATTTTTGATTTTTTTTTGACTTATATTGTTTATTATTTTTTAATAAACCACAACTATCAATAGTTAAAGAAATAATAAGAACAAGCATTAATTTTATATTTAATCTCATTTTTTAAGCTCTTTGATAAACTTTGGCATTGTTTTTGAAATTAATTAAAATAAAGAACTATGTCAAAAAAAATATTTTATTTCGTTTGCGTTCTGTTAATTTCATCATGTGGATCAATAACTGTTTTCACTGATCATGATACAAGTGTAGATTTTTCAAAATATGAAACTTATGCTTTTTATAAACCAAGCATTGATAAAGTTAAGATTTCGGATTTAGATAAAAGAAGGATTCTAAAAGCTGTTGATAAGGAGATGCAAAATAAAAATATTTCTAAGTCAAATTCACCTGATCTTATAGTTAGTTTTGGCACTGAAGCTAAAGAAAAAATATATATTAACTCTATTGTTAACTACAGTTTTTGGAATCCATGGTTTTGGGGACCTAATCATAACTATATTAACTCTCAAACAGAAGGGATTCTTTATCTTAATATAATTGATTCTGAAAGTAATCAATTGGTATGGCAAGGAAAAGGGAAGGGTCTTATAAACGAATATTCAAAAAATAGAGATCAGCGAATTAATGAGTTTGTAGCTAAAATTCTATTGAATTTTCCTCCCCAGGAATTAGATAAAAATCAGATTTAAAAAATTTTTCTAGCCTTATCTAATGCCTGATTAATTCCTTTTGGATTGTTGCCCCCTGCAACAGCAAAAAATGGCTGACCTCCTCCTCTACCTTCAATATAATCACTTAGAGAATTAATTATTTTTACAGCGTTAAATTGAGACTTTTCAACTATTTCTTTTGAGATATAGCAACAAAGAATAGCTTCATTTTTATTTCCAGAGGCAAGAATCATCATAAGGTCTTTATATTTTTTACCCATTTCAAAGCAAAGTGTTTTAATTGAATTAGAATCTAAATTGACTTGCTCAACAACAAAAGATAAATTATTTTTTTTTAGAATTTTTTTTATGAGATCATTTTCAATTGTTTGAATCTTTACTTTTTGCAAATCTGAGATCTCTTTACGAAAAGAAATATTTTCAGTATGTAATTTATTTACAGCCTTTATAGTGTCTTGAGGATTATTTAAGAGTTCATTTACAGATTCAAGTACCTTAGTTTGAGTCTCAAAATAGTCAATTACAGTATCTCCGGTTATTGCCTCAATCCTTCTAATACCTGAAGCAATTGATGATTCAGACATGATTTTAAAACGTAATATATCAGAGGTGTTTTTAACATGAGTACCACCACAGAGCTCATAAGAATTTCCAAATTTTATAGTCCTGACAGTATCGCCATATTTCTCACCAAAAAGTCCAATTGCTCCTCTTTTTAGGGCTTCATTGTATGGTATGTTTCTTTCTTCTTCTAAGCTAATTTGTTCTTGAATCCGTGAATTCACAAAGTTTTCTATCGATTTAATTTCTTCAGAAGAAATTTTAGTAAAATGTGAAAAATCAAATCTAAACATTCCAGAATGTACCATTGATCCCTTTTGCTCAACATGATCTCCCAGAATTGATCTCAAAGCTTGGTGTAACAAATGTGTTGCGGAATGATTGCAAGAGGTTCTATTTCTTTGCTTTTTATCTACATAAACTTTAATTTTTTCTTCTAGTTTAATTGGTAATGTTTTTGAAAAATGAATAATAAGATTATTTTCTTTTTTAGTGTCAGTAATATAATGAAGTTGACCATTTTGAGTTTCAATATAACCCTTATCACCAACTTGTCCACCTCCTTCAGGATAAAATGGGGTTAAATTAAAAACTAATTGATAAAATTCTCCATCTTTATTTGTTTTAACTTTTCTATATTTTACTAATCTTACGTCAGCCTCTAGAATATCATAACCTATAAACTCCTCAATATCATCCTCAATTAATACTTGCCAATCGTCAGCGTTTATTGAAGAGGCTTTTCTTGACCGATCCTTTTGTTTAGCCATTTCATTATCAAATTGTTTTTTATCAATTTGAAATCCTTTCTCACCAGCAATTAATGCAGTTAGATCTAATGGAAAACCATAAGTATCATATAGTTCAAAAGCCTTTTTACCATCAATTACTTTATTTTTATTTGTTTCAATAATGTTTTCTAAAAGAACTAGTCCTTGATCTAAAGTTTTAAGAAAAGAATTTTCTTCTTCCCTTATTACATTATAAACTAGTTTCTTTTCTTTTTGAAGTTCAGGAAAAACAGACTTTAATTGTTGACACAAAGTCTCAACTAATTTATGTATAAAAGGTTTTTTTTGATCTAAAAAGGTAAATCCATAGCGAATGGCTCTTCTTAATATTCTTCTTATTACATATCCTGCTCCATTATTACTTGGTAATTGACCTTCAGCTATTGAAAAATAAACAGTTCTAAAATGATCAGCAATTACTCGAATTGATCGATCAATATTTTCTTGTTTTCCGTATTGAGTTTGCGTTAAATTTTCAATTTCTCTGATAATTGGCCGAAAAATATCTGTATCATAACTTGACTTTTTAGATTGGAGAATCATACATAGTCTTTCAAAACCCATTCCTGTATCAACATGTTGCTTGGGTAATCTTTCAAGAGAACCATCAGATTTTCTGTTGAATTCAATAAATACAAGATTCCAAAGTTCTATTACCTGGGGATGATCCTTATTTACAAGATTTGCAGCAGGATTACTTTTTTTTTCTTTTTCTTCTCTGATATCAATGTGGATTTCTGAGCAAGGTCCGCAAGGTCCAATGTTTCCCATTTCCCAGAAATTATCTTTTTTTCTTCCAGGTATAATTCTTTCTTCAGGAACTATCTCTTTCCAAAATTTATATGAATCACTATCCTTATTTAAACCATCTTTTTTATCTCCCTCAAAGACAGTGACATAAAGTATATTTGGATCAATTTTAAAAATCTCAGTAAGTAATTCCCAAGCTAATTTTATCGCTTCTTGTTTGAAATAATCGCCAAAACTCCAATTACCAAGCATTTCAAAAAATGTATGATGATATGTGTCTATTCCAACTTCTTCCAAATCATTATGCTTACCAGATACCCTTAAACATTTTTGCGTATTAGCTATTCTTAAATCTTTAGGAACTGCATTACCTAAAAAATAATCTTTAAATTGATTCATTCCTGCATTAGTAAACATCAAGGTAGGATCGTTTTTTACAACCATTGTTGCTGAATCCACTATAAGATGGTTTTTCAACTCAAAGAACTTTAGAAACTTTTTTCTTATGTCTTCTGATTTCATTAAATAAAGAGAATTACTTAAAGTTTTTGTAAAGATAGTTTTTTAGATTAATAGTAAAGCTGATAAAATAATTTCAAAGATTGATTTATTTATATATTTGTAGATTCAAATTAAGTGATTATTAATAGATGTTTAAAAATAAATACTATTACGATAAAGAAAAACTCTCATACTTGCCAGTAAAAACCGGTAAAGTTCGAAAAATTTCTAACTTTTTTCTTTTTTTAGTTTCTTCCCTAATTTTTGGAATTTCTATTTTATTTGGACTACTGTACAATAATGTTATAAATACGCCTAAAGAAGTTCTCCAGGAAAGAGAACTAAAAAACTATGAGTTTCAAATTGATATTTTAAATAAAAAATTAGATGAAATTGAATCTGTTTTAACTAATATAGAGGATCGAGATAATAACCTTTACAGAATCTATTTTGAAGCTAGTCCTATACCGGAGGAACAAAGACGAGCTGGATTTGGTGGTATTAATCGGTATAAAGAATTAGAAGGTTACGAAAATTCAGAATTGATAATTAACTTAACTGAAAGATTAGATATTTTAACAAAGCAAATAGTTGTTCAATCAAGGTCTCTTGAGGAAATTGAAAGCCTTTCTAAAAGCAAGAAAAAACTTTTAGAAGCAATTCCAAGTATTCAACCCATAAAAAATGAAGATGTGAAAAGAATGGCATCTGGATTTGGTTATAGAACTGACCCTTTTACAAAAAAAAGAAGAATGCATAAGGGTATGGATTTTAGTGCATCAAAAGGTACCCCTATATATGCATCAGGAAGTGGAATTGTTAAACGTGCTGATAACAGAGCACCTGGTTACGGGAAGCATATAAGAATCGATCACGGTTTTGGCTATGTTAGTCTTTATGCTCATTTAGACGGCTATGCAGTAAAAAGAGGGAAAACTGTTAAAAGAGGAGATCTGATTGGTTATGTTGGAAATACTGGTCGTTCTGTAGCTCCCCATTTGCACTATGAAATTTTTAAGGATGGTGTCCGGATAAATCCCTTAAATTTTTATTACGGTAATCTTACTGCCAGTGAATTTGACTTATTAGTAAATCAAGCAAATCAAGAAAATCAATCATTAGATTAATGATTAAAGATATCCCCGAAAAAAGATATTATACAATTGGAGAAGTAGCCAAAGCCTTTAAAGTTAACACCTCCCTACTAAGATTTTGGGAAAGAGAATTTAAAGAAATTAAACCAAAGAAGAAAGTCAGCGGTGCAAGAAAATATACTCCCAAAGATCTTTCGAATATTCATTTAATATATCATTTACTCAAAGAAAAAGGATTAACTATAGAAGGGGCAAAAAAACAATTAAAATATAAAGATCGTGCTCCCAAAAAGAATTTAATAATTCTTGAAAAGCTTCAAAAAGTCAAATCTACACTCAATGAACTGAAGGAAAAAATGTAATTATTTTTCTTTAAATATTATCTGGATTGGAACTCCAAAAAAATCAAAATTTTCTCTAAGCTTATTTTCAAGAAATCTTCTATAAGGCTCTTTCACATACTTTGGAAAGTTACAAAAGAAAGAAAACTTTGGGCTTTTAGCTTTTAACTGTTTACAAAATTTGATTTTGATGAATTTTCCTTTAAAAGAGGGTGGCGGATTCTTTTCAATAATTGGTAAAATTACATCGTTTAATTTACGAGAGGAAATCCTATTTAGTCTGTTTTTATGAACTCTTACAGCTATTTCTAGTGACTTAATTAATCTCTGCTTATTTTTAACAGAAATAAAAGATATTGGAACATCTGTAAATGGAGAAATTTTTTCTTTAATCTTTTCCTCTAAAATTTTATTGAAAATTTTCTTTTTCTCTATTAAATCCCATTTGTTAACTAAAATAATAATTCCTTTTCCATTTCGGTGAGCTAACCAAAAAATGTTCTGATCTTGACTATTAAAGCCTTTCATGGCATCAATCATTAGAATACATATATCACTTCTTTCAATTGATTTAATAGATCTCATTACAGAATAAAATTCAATATTTTCTTTTACCTTACTTTTTTTTCTAATACCAGCAGTATCTACTAAAATAAAATCAAACCCAAATGAATTATAATAAGTATTTAGACTATCTCTTGTAGTCCCAGCTTTCTCTGTAACTATATATCGATCTTCACCTAAAATTTTATTTACAAAAGATGACTTACCAACATTAGGTCCTCCAACAATAGCAAATTTTGGTAAATTATTTTTTTCATCATATTCACGCTTAGGTATTTGATTTATAAGTTCATCTAAAAGCTCACCTGTTCCATTTCCATTAATTGAAGATAGTGGGAAAATTTTTTCAAATCCTAAAGAGTAAAATTCAATAATATTTTCCATTTGGCTAGAATTATCAGCCTTATTTGCAATAAGAAGAACAGGTTTATGTGATTTTCTAATTAGTTTACAAATACTTTGATCACTACCTGTCAAACCATCTATTATATCTACCATAAATAAAATCAGATCAGCCTCATTTATAGCCAGTAAAACTTGTTTGTCAATTTCCTTTTGAAAAATATCATCACTACCTTCTAAATAACCTCCTGTATCAATTAAAGTAAACTCAACTCCATTCCAAAATGATTTACCATAATGTCTATCTCTGGTAACACCTATTTCAGAATGAACAATTGCTTGACGATTTTTAATCATTCGATTAAAAAAAGCTGACTTACCAACGTTTGGCCTTCCTACTATTGCTACAATTGGTCCCAAAATTTATCTATTTCAAACAAAAATAATTTATAATTCAATTTTTATATCCAAACTTTTTCAATTGATTGACTTTTGAGCGCCACTTTTTTTCAACTTTAAC